>CAYWKV010000175.1:0-6178 GCA_964458835.1 uncultured Gammaproteobacteria bacterium
CCTGCCGAGCGCGGCACTGGCGCTCGCCCCACAGGTGCGGGGGCGCGGCACAGGGCGCGCCTTGAAGCGCCTGGCCGCCGCGTTCCGTGCCCTGCCGATCCCCGTGATCGGCAGCGCCTCGGAAGGCGCATTGCGCTTCGATCTGCGCTGCCTGGAGGACGAACGGGCGTTTCTGGCGCAGTTGTCCGAACTGCGGCTGGGCGCCAGCGAAGACACGTCATGCCGCATGCCCCTCTCCACCCACCCATCGGGGAGCGAGAGCGATTCCGCGGATACGCCTTCATGCTGATCGGCACCGCCGGCCACATCGACCATGGCAAGACGGCGATCGTCAAGGCCCTGACCGGCATGGACGCCGACCGCCTCAAGGAGGAAAAAACGCGCGGTATCAGCATCGACCTCGGCTACGCCTTTGCGACGCTGCCCAACGGCGAGGCGCTGGCCTTCATCGATGTGCCCGGCCATGAGCGCCTTGTCCACAACATGCTGGCCGGCGCCACCGGCATCGACCTCGTGCTGCTGGTCGTGGCTGCGGACGATGGGCCGATGCCGCAGACGCGCGAACATCTGGAGATCCTCGACCTGCTCGGCGTGACGCAGGGGATCGTGGCCCTCACCAAGATCGATCGTGTGGAGGCAGGGCGCATCACCCAGGCGACAAAGGAAATCGATCTGCTCCTGGAAGGTACCACGCTTGCCGGAAGCCCGGTATTCGCGGTCTCGGCACCGCGCGGCGACGGGATTCCCGCCCTGCGCGCGCACCTGGAAGCTGCCCTCGGCGCACGCGAGCGGTACGCCGGCGAGGATCGCCATTTCCGGCTGGCCGTCGATCGTAGTTTCACCCTTGAGGGCCATGGCACCGTCGTCACCGGCACGGTGTTTTCCGGGCACGTGCGGCTCGGCGACCGCCTGCTGGTTTCTCCCCGCGGCCACGAGGTGCGCGTGCGCGGCATTCACGCGCAGAACCGTGCGACGCACGAAGGCCATGGCGGTCAGCGCTGCGCACTCAATCTCGCCGGGGTCGATAAACGCGACGTCGCGCGCGGCGACTGGCTGCTCGATCCCGCAGTGCACGCACCGACCGCGCGCCTGGATGTCCGTCTGAGAATACCGGCAGCCGCGCCCCGCGCGCTCAAGCACTGGACGCCGGCACACCTGCATATCGGCACGGCGGATGTGATGGCCCATATCTCGCTACTCGAAGGGACGGCCGTCGCCCCGGGGGCGTCCGCCCATGCCCAACTCGTGCTCGACCGGCCCGTCTGCGCATTATGGGGCGATCGCCTCATCCTGCGCGATCAGTCGGCGTCCCGCACGCTGGCCGGAGGGGTGGTGCTCGACCCCTTCGCGCCGGCGCGCAAGACGCGCACCTCACGGCGGCTTGCCATGCTCCGCGCCCTCGACCAGGAACCGGCAGACGCTGCGCTGGCGGCACTGCTCGAAGCCTCGCCGGACGGTGTCGATCTGGGCGGATTGGCGCGCCGTTTCAACCTGCGCACCGAAGCGGCGGAAGTGCGCCCAGGCGGCACACCCATGCGGGTAATCACGGCCGGTGGCAACCATTTCGGTTTCGCCCCGCATCACTGGCAGGCGCTCGAACGGCAGGTGCACGATACCCTTGCCGCTGAACACGGGCGTACGCCGGAAAGACTGGGCCTCGAGGCCAGGAGCCTGCGCCGGCTGGCGGCACCGGAACTGCCCTGGGAACTGTTTTCGGCACTGCTGACACACCTCATCGCGACAGGGCGCGTGCGGCGCCACGGGCCCTGGCTGCACCTGCCATCCCACCGCATCACGCTGGCACCGGCGGAGGAGCGGCGCTGGCACGACATCGCCCCGCTGCTGCGCGCCACCCCATTCCAGCCACCGTGGGTGCGGGACGTGGCGCATGTGCTCGACCTGCCGGAGGCGCAAGTGCGCTCGCTGCTCAGACGCACCGCCTTGATCGGCGACACCTATGAGGTGCTGCGCGACCGTTTTTTCCTGGCCGAAGCCGTCACACGGCTCGCACGGATCGTCGCCGAGCTGGCCGATGCGAACGGCGAAGTGCGCGCCGCCGAATTCCGTGACCGTGTCGGCTGCGGGCGCAAGCTCGCCATCCAGATTCTCGAGTATTTTGACAAAACCGGTTTCCTGCGGCGCATCGGCGACGCCCATCGCGTGCGCGACGGTGGCCTGCTCGTGGACAGCACCGGACCGGCTGCACGCGCACCACAGGTTTCCGGAAGAGCTTCGTTCCCCGGTGGGACGGCCTGACTTCAAATCAGGGAAGGGCCGCCAGCCGGCCCTTGGTGGGTTCGACTCCCACGCTCTTCCGCCATTTGCCCGGCCATGAGGTGATGCATGGATACGCAAGTCGGCAATGAAGCGATCCACCTGACCCGGCTTTCGCATGGCGGCGGCTGCGGCTGCAAGATCTCGCCGGCGGCGCTGACCGACATCCTCGCCAGACTGCCGCGGGATTACGTCGACCCGGCCTTGCTGGTCGGCACCGAAACGAGTGACGACGCCGCTGTGTACCGCATCAACGCTACCCAGGCGATCGTCGCCACGACCGATTTCTTCATGCCGATCGTGGACGATCCATACGATTTCGGGCGCATCGCGGCCACCAACGCCCTGTCGGACATCTATGCCATGGGCGCCCGTCCCCTGTTCGCACTGGCCATCGTCGGCATGCCGCTCGACAAATTGCCGGGAGACGTGATCGGACGGATTCTCTCCGGCGGCGCAGCAATGTGCCGCGAAGCCGGCATCACGGTCGCCGGCGGGCACTCGATCGACGCAGTCGAGCCGATTTACGGCCTTGCCGTGCTGGGCGAAATCCATCCCGACCGCATCAAACGCAACGACACGGCACGCGGCGGCGACGCGATCATCCTCGGAAAGCCGCTCGGTGTCGGCATCCTCAGCGCCGCTCTGAAGAAAGGCATATTGTCGGCGGACGCCTATCGGCAGCTGATCTCGACAACCACCCAGCTCAACCGCATCGGCAGCGAATTGGCCGGGTTCGACACCGTGCATGCCATGACCGACGTTACCGGCTTCGGCCTGCTCGGCCATCTTGCGGAGCTGTGCCGGGGCGCCCGCCGGGGTGCGCGCATCGCATTCGACGCGCTGCCCGTGATTCCCGCGGCCGTGCCGCTCGCGCAGCAGGGCTGCACCACCGGAGCCGCAGCCCGCAACTGGTCGGGCTGCCGCGACATGGTCCGCCTGCAGACCGACCTCGCGCCATGGCAACAGACCCTGCTCTGCGATCCGCAGACCAGCGGCGGCCTGCTCGTCACCTGCGCACCTGACACGACTCCCGAAGTCCTGTCGCTGTTCCGGAAAAACGGCTTTGCCGCCGCCGCAGTGATCGGCAGCATCCTGCCGGGCGAAGTGGCCATCCACGTCGACCGCATGGCCGGCGCCGCGATGGACACCCGTTGAAAGGCTGCGGGACCCCGGCGATGAGCTTCATCGGCATGGCGCTCGTGCGGGAGGATGGATAGTGGGGTGCGATGCCTGCCGGAATCCCCACCGACATTGGTCTGGAGACAAAAGGCGGCCCGAGTTGGCGGCGTGGACACACGCTCAACAGCTGACGAGATCCGTGCCCGGCGTCATTTCGCCGCGATTATGCTTGGCATCACCCATCCACAACAGCAAGTTATGCCTGCCGAAGCGGAGTTCCAGTATGGTCTCGGTTGACCCGGCGAGTCTTCGCTAAGCATCAGATACTTGCGCGCCGGAAACGACAATGGCGGCCGAAGCCGCCTTGACGATGGATATGGTAGCGGGGGCAGGATTTGGCCGTTATCTGACATTCCGGGTCGATCTACGGTAGTACCCCACCGGCGTATTCCGGTTTGCTGCCGCAGGAGCCAGCAGTGAACCGCTCTCCCTCTGTCGCAGCCTGATGCACTCGCCTCGCGGCGCCCGCCATCCAGGCTCGGCTCTTCCACCACACCCTTATCACCACATCAACCGCCAAACCCGCTGCAAAACCAACCATGATCTCGCTTATGTGCCACACTTCACCCTGCAGCGGCCCAAAGTGACACCGATCATGTCTCCTCCCCCGCCTGTTGCTATAGGCGGCATCCCCGCCGCGCCGCGCCGTCGCCCGCGAACATTGCCGTGCTGTCTCTACGGCTCAGAAATGGCCAAGGCGCCGTGAAAGAGCCTCGCGGATCTTAATAAAAGAACATTGTTATTTTATGATTTACCGAATTATCTCCTTGTGTTTCCTTGCAAAATTGTAATGTCCAAAGTCTTCCTTGGCGAGATGACGCTGCGCTACATTCACGCTCCAGGATCCCCCGCCAACCGCGGTGCCAGCGCAGGACAGCGCACAATAACCATATGCCTGTCATGTTCAGGTTCTCACCAGGGAGACTCCCTATGAAAGCGAGACGTACGCAGTTCTGGGCCGCAGTCGCAGCAGTCGGGTTGCTGCTCATGACGCCCCTGACCGAGGCTGCCAACCGCAGCTACACCCTCTATATCAACGCTGGAAGCCTCACAATAAATGGCGCAGGCGGAGCCACACTTCCCGCGTGGGGCTTCTCAGACGCGGCGGGATCACCGAGCTTTCCAGGACCTGTACTGAACGCCTACGAAGGGGACACAGTCGATATTACCGTCATCAACAACCACAACGTCAATCACAACTTTGTCATTCAAGGCCTCACAACGGACACTACGCCCATCGTGCCCGGCGGCAGCCGCAACTACAGTTTCACCGCCGGTACGGCCGGAACCTATCTCTACAGCGACACGCTGAACAATGCCATCAACCGCGAGATGGGACTGTACGGCACGTTCTGGATCGGTCCGGCCGATGGCAGCAATCGCGCCTGGACCGACGGGCCCAGTTACAGCTTTCAGCGCATATGGGTGATTGGTGAAATGGACAAGCCGCGCTGGAACGATGTTGCGGGCGGCGGAGGGACGGTCAACACCGTCATATATAAGCCGAACTACTTTCTGATAAACGGCCTGGGTGGCTTCGATGGCATGCACGATCCCGACACAACTATCGAAGGCGTCGTCGGCAGCAGCGCCATGGTACGTATCGTCAACGGCGGCCAGTTCAGCCATTCGCTGCACTTCCATGGCAATCACTTTCAGCTGCTCACCGTCAATGGTGTACGCCAGAGCGCTCCCTATAAACAACTGGATGTGGTCAATGTACCGCCCATGGGAACCGTCGATATCCTGTATGAACTCAATCAGCCGGGCGAATACCCGATGCATGTTCATACCGCGCAGATGGAAACCGCCAATGGCGTCTACCTGAACGGCGTGGCCACCATGATCGTCATGCACTGAACAGCCAGGACAAAAGGACAGCATCCATGAACACCCCGTCGACCAGAAAACCCGTCGTACTCGGTACCCTCCTGCTCGCCAGCCTGTTCGGGCACAGCCTCGTGGAGGCCGCGACCATCAATCAAACATTGTGCGTGCGCAACAGAACGCTGACACTCAGCGGCCAGAACGTGACTTTCTGGGGCTTCGCTTCCAGCTGCGGGGGCATGGGCTCCGGGGTCGTTCCCGGGCCGGTGATCGAGGTCGGTGTATACCCGGACGGCTCGGGCATGTCGGACACCCTCAACCTGACCCTCAACATGATGATGGCGCCACAGGAGAATACTCCATACAACGGGCACACCATCCACATGCACGGCGCCGACGTACCGACCAGCGAGGACGGCGTTCCGGAGACCTATAATGACGTCAACGGCGATACCTATACCTGGACACCTACCGGCGAAATGGAAGGCAGCTATGCCTACCACTGCCATGTGCATACAGTGAAACATCTCGAGATGGGCATGTACGGCACGCTGATCGCGCGGCCGCGCAGTGTCTCGGGCACATGGCTCAATCAGCTGACCCACAATACCACGACCACCTACGACTATGTCCAGAACTACCTGCTCAGCACCGTGGACCCCGCCTATCACACGGCCACCGGCGATTCGACGGTATTCGCCGACTACAACCCGGCCTACTTCCTGATCGAGGGCAAGGAAGGCAAGACCACTTCATCACCGGCGGTGAGTCTCACAGCGGCGAAGAACAAGAAGGTGGCACTAAGACTGATCGGCATGCACTCCACCAATGCGAGCTTCAGCATCAAGGATGCAGACGGCAATGCCAGGAGCTTCACAGTGTACGTGCAGGATGG
>CAYWKV010000176.1:0-6130 GCA_964458835.1 uncultured Gammaproteobacteria bacterium
CCGTTTGAGGGCTGGGCCTTTACATGAGTACTTTTCCGTGTTGTTCCGTGGATTCCGTGGCTAAAATGGGTTTTTCTCCTCACGCCTCACCCCTCACTCCTCACTGACACACCCATGTGCGGCATCTGCGGTGAATTGCGCTTCGACGGCCGGTCGCCCGATCTGGGGGTGGTGGCGCGCATGAGTGCGCGCCTGGCGCGGCGCGGTCCCGATCACGAGGGCAGTTTCTCCGACGGTCCGCTGGCGTTCGGGCACCGGCGGCTGGCGGTGATCGACCTGTCGCCGCACTCCAATCAGCCGCTGGTCGACCAGGATCTCGATCTCGCGCTGGTTTTCAACGGCACCATCTACAACTATCCGGAGCTGCGCGAGGAGCTGCGCGCGCTCGGCTACCGGTTCGCCTCCAACGGCGACACCGAGGTCATCCTCAAGGCCTACGCCGAATGGGGCGAGCGCTGTGTCGAACGCCTGCACGGCATGTTCGCCTTCGCCATCTGGGACATGGATCGCCAGCGACTGTTCCTCGCGCGCGACCGCTTCGGCATCAAGCCGCTGTACTGCAGCCATGCGCGTGGGCAGTTCCGCTTCGCGTCCAGCAGCCAGGCGCTGCTCGCCGCAGGCGACGTGAACACCGGCATCGACCCGGTCGCGCTGCACCACCAGTTCACCCTGCACGCAGTGATCCCGGCGCCGCGCACCATCCTGCGCGGCATCCGCAAGCTCGCTCCCGGACACACGCTGACTGTCGAGGCCGACGGCAGGCGCACTCTGCGGCGCTACTGGCGGCTGAAGGCGATCCGTCCCGAGCGCGCGCTGAGCGAAGGCGAGTGGACCGAGGCGATCCACGCCGCACTGCGCGAGGCGGTGCGCAAGCGCATCCAGATCGCCGACGTGCCGGTCGGCGTGCTGCTCTCCGGCGGCCTGGATTCCAGCCTGCTGGTGGCGCTGCTCGCCGAGGCCGGCGTGCAGGATGTGCTGACCTTCTCGGTCGGCTTCGAGGACCAGCCGGAGGAGAAGGGCAGCGAATTCGAATACTCCGACCAGGTGGTCGCGCGCTACGCGACGCGCCACCACAAATACCGCATCCCCAACGACGAGGTGCTCAAACGCCTGCCCGAGGCGGTGGACAACATGGCTGAGCCGATGTTCGGCCAGGACGCGGTCGCCTTCTATCTGCTCGCCGAGCAGGTGTCGAAGACCGTCAAGGTGGTGCAGAGCGGGCAGGGCGCCGACGAGGTGTTCGGCGGCTATTTCTGGTATCCGCGCATGGCGGCCGAGCAGGGCAGTGATCTCGACCGTTTCCGCGTGCACTACTTCGACCGCGATCATGCCGAGTTCGCCGACATGATCGAACCCGGATTGCAGGGGCCGGACTACACGGCGGCGGCCATCGCCGCCCGGCTCGCGGAACCGGATGCCGACGAATACATCGACCGCGTGCTGCGCCTGGACGTCACCACCCTGGTCGTCGACGACCCGGTCAAACGTGTGGACAACATGACCATGGCCTGGGGCCTGGAGGCGCGCGTGCCCTTCCTCGATCACCAACTGGTCGAGCTGGCCGCGCGGATGCCGCCCGAGTACAAACTCGGCTCGGGCGGCAAGCACGTGCTCAAGCGCATCGCGCGCGGCATCGTCCCGGATGCGGTGATCGACCGGCCCAAGGGCTACTTCCCGGTGCCGGCCCTGAAATACGTGCGCGGCGAGTTCCTGGACTTCATGCGCGACATCCTCGACTCGGCCGCCTGCCGCCAGCGCGGCCTCTATCAGCGCGGCTACGTCGAACGCCTGCTGGCCGACCCCGAAGGCCAGCACACCCGCATCCTGGGCAGCAAGCTCTGGCACCTGGCGCTGCTGGAATACTGGCTGCAGCGGAATGTGGATGGCGTGAGGCGTGGGGCGTGAGGGGAGAAAGAAAAACCTTTGTTGGCCACGGAAACACACGGAAACACACGGAAAACGACTAGTACAGAAGCCCGACGATCATGCCGCGGGGTGGCTGCCTGGGCTTTTACCTTCTCAATTTTCCGTGTGTTTCCGTGTGTTTCCGTGGCCAACAAAGGTTTTTCCCTCTCCCCTCACGCCTCACTCCCCCACAGCGCCTGGCCTTTATTCCCGTGAGCCCGGGCGGTAGACTTCCCGGCATTTCCCAGATCGCCAGGCGGCGGTCAGACAGACGAGGTAATTCGGTATGGACGTGATGGATAGGATCAAAGAGGCCGTCGAGGGCAGTCCGGTGGTGATCTTCATGAAGGGCACGCCGCAGATGCCGCAGTGCGGTTTTTCCAGTCGCGCCGCGCAGGCGCTGATGGCCTGCGGCGAGGAGTTCGCCTATGTGAACGTGCTGGCGGATCCGGAGGTGTTCCAGAACCTGCCCCGTTACGCCAACTGGCCGACCTTCCCGCAGGTCTACATCAACGGCGAGTTGGTCGGCGGCTGCGACATCACCGTCGATCTGCTGCAGAAGGGCGAGCTGCAGAAGCTGGTCAAGGACGCCGTCGCCAAGGCCGCCCAGCCGAACGCCTGAGCGCCCGCTCCGGCAGGCCGTTGCCGAAAACCCCGCCGCGGTGCCACCGCGGCGGGGTTTTTCGTTTGGGGCGAAGAAAACTCCGGCCATGGCGCGACCCCGCTGGCCCCGTCGGTTTCAGATTGATTTCAGCTTCGCGGTATAGCCTAAGCTCAAACAGGACACCGGCCCGGGCGGCCGGCGGGAAACGCAACCCACACGGGCAAGGAGAACGGACATGAAACGCAGAACCCTTATCGGCGGTCTGGCGGGCGCCGCGGCGGCCCTGGCGCTGGGCATGGCGATGCCGGCATTGGCCGAGGACGAAGTCATCTACGGCCGCGAACTGATGACCGAGCAGGAACGGGCCGAGCACCGCGCCAAGATGCGCAGCCTCAAGACCGAACAGGAGCGCGAGGCGTTCCGCATGGAACATCACAAGCTCATGCAGGAGCGCGCCAAGGCGCGCGGCGTGACCCTGCCGGACGAGCCCGGCCCGCGCGGCAAGGGCATGGGCATGCGCGACGGCCGCGGCATGGGGCAGGGGCCGCAGGACAGCCGTGGCATGGGCCAGGGACCGCGCGACGGTCGCGGTGCCGGTCAGCAATGATGATGTGATGGAGATCGGCCGATGACGGCGACCGCGAACGAAGTGAAGGTCTGGGATCCGCTGGTGCGGGTGTTCCACTGGACGCTGGTGACCGCCTTCTTCACCGCCTACCTCACGGAGGACGGCCAAGGCCTGCTGGGCATCCATACCTTCGCCGGCTATACGGTGCTGGGGCTGGTGCTGGTGCGTCTGGCGTGGGGTCTGGTCGGCACCCGGCACGCGCGCTTCGCCGACTTCGTCCGCGGTCCGGGCACGGTCCTCGGCTATCTGCGCGAGGTGCTGACCCTGCACCCGCGCCGCTACCTCGGCCACAATCCGGCGGGCGGGCTCATGATCGTGCTGCTGCTCGTCAGCCTGCTGGCGACCGCCGTCTTCGGCATGGCCGTCTACGCCGCCGAGGAGCAGGCCGGGCCGCTGGCCGGCTGGCTGGGCGGCGTGGGCGGTTTCTGGAAAGAGGCGTTCGAGGGGCTGCACGAGTTCTTCGCCAACCTGACGCTGCTCATGGTGGTAGTGCACGTGGCGGGCGTGCTGGTGGAGAGCCTGTTGCACGGCGAGAATCTGGTGCGCGCCATGATCACGGGGCGCAAGCGCGCCTGAACGGTTACGTAGGCATGTGGAGATCGGATATGACGAAGGCGGCATGGATCGGACTGGTCGCACTGGGTGGCTCGCTGGTGGTCGCGGCGGGTTTCGCCAGCGAGCAGGATCGGGTGCGTGAACTGGCGGGTGCGGGCACCATCGTGCCGCTGGAGGAGATCCTCGGCGACGTCCGGCAACGCCACCCCACGGCGCATGTCCTGGAGGCCGAATTCGAGACCAAGCGGAACGCGCATTACTACGAGATCGAACTGGTCGACGATGCGGGCGTGGTGCGCGAACTGAAGTATGATGCGGCGACCGGCGAACTGCTGGACGAGGATGTGAACGACTGAGGGCTTCCGGGGGCTGGGCAGCGTGCGGGTACTGATTGTCGAAGACGACGCCGCGCTCGGCGGCAACCTCAGGGCGGAACTGGAGCGCCGCGGCTTCGCCGTCGACTGGCAGGACAACGGCGTCGACGGCCAGTTCATGGGCGAGCAGGAACCCTACGACGCCATCGTGCTCGACCTGGGGCTGCCGCGCCGCCCCGGACTCGAGGTGTTGCGCAACTGGCGCGCCGCCGGCCTGGCCACGCCGGTGCTGATCCTCACCGCGCGCGATGCCTGGCACGAGAAGGTCGAGGGCTTCCAGGCCGGTGCCGACGATTATCTCGGCAAGCCCTTCCACGTCGAGGAACTGGCCGCGCGCCTGCAGGCCCTGATCCGCCGTGCCTCGGGCATCGCCCGCTCGGACATCCACGGCGGCGGCCTGGTGCTGGACGAGGCGCGCCAGCGGGTGCGCACGCCGGACGGTGCCGACATCGAGCTCACCGGCACCGAATTCCGCCTGCTGCGCTATTTCATGCTGCACGCCGGCGAGATCCTGTCCAAGACCCAGCTGGCCGAGCATGTCTACGACTACGATTCCGACAAGGACAGCAACGTGATCGAGGTGTACGTGCGGCGGCTGCGGCAGAAGCTCGGCGACGACCTGATCGAGACGCGCCGCGGCCAGGGTTACGTGTTCACGTCCGCGCCCGGCCCATGATCTCCATCCAGCGCCGACTCGGCGCCAGCCTGACGCTGATCATGATCGGGGTGTTCGTCATCCTCGGCATCGGCATGAGCCTGTCGTTCCGCACGCTGATGGAAGGCTACATGCTGTCGCGGCTGGAGCACGATACCGAAAGCCTGCTGGGCGCGCTGCTGCTGCAGCCGGGCGCCGCCGACATCGACCTGCGCGCGGGGCGCGTGAATCCGGTCTATCAGCGGCCGTTTTCCGGCCATTACTACGTGATCACCATCGATGGCCGCACGTGGCGCTCGCGCTCGCTGTGGGACCAGGCACTGGAGCTGCCGGCCGTCGCCGTCGGTGAAACCGTGCGCCTGCGCGCGGTCGGTCCGGAGGACCAGCTGCTGCTGGTGCACGTCGCCGGTTTCCGCAAGGCCGGCCACGATCTCAGCATCGCCGTCGCCGAGGATCTCAGCCCCATCCGTGCCGAGGTGCGCAGGTTCCAGCTGCGCTACGGTCTGTTCGGGGTGGTGGCGCTGGCGCTGCTGCTGGTCTCGCAGCGCCAGATTCTGAGGCTCGGCCTGGTGCCGCTGCGTCGCACGCGCACGGAGATCGCCGAGATGGAGCGCGGCGAGCGCCAGCAGCTCAGCGAAGCGGTGCCCGAGGAAATTCTGCCGGTGGTGCATCAGGTCAATGCCCTGGTGACCACCCTGCGGCAGCGGCTGACGCGCTCCCGCAATGCCATGGGCAATGTCGCCCATGCGCTCAAGACGCCGCTGACGCTGCTTGGTCAGATCGCCGACCGCGATGATGTCTTCCGCGACGCCGCGGAGGCCGCGCAGGCACGCGCCCAGATGCACGATCAGATCACGGCCCTGCGCCAGCTCCTGGAGCGCGAACTCAAGCGCGCACGCCTGGCCGGGGCGGCGGCCACGGGCACACGCCTGGACCTGCGCACCGAACTCGAGGCGCTGGCCGCCGTGCTGCGCCAGCTCTACCGCGAGCGCGATCTGCAGCTGGAACTGGACCTGCCCGCGTCGCTGCCGCTGGCCGCCGACCGCGAGGACATGCACGAACTGTTCGGCAATCTGTTCGACAACGCCTGCAAATGGGCGCGCTCGCGTGTGCGCGTGTGCCACGTGCGTTCCGCCGACGGCCTCATTATCCGGGTGGAGGACAACGGCCCGGGCCGCGATGCCGAGGAACTGGCCGACCTCGCCCGGCGCGGCGTGCGCATCGACGAGGACGCCGTACCCGGCCACGGCCTGGGTCTCGCGATCGCGCAGGATGTCGTGCAGCACTACGGTGGTCACCTGCGCCTGGGCCGCTCGGCGGATCTGGGCGGCTTCCTGGCGGAGGTGGAGTTGCCGGGAGTGAGGAGTGAGGAGTGAGGAGTGAGGAGTGAGGAGTGAGGAGTGAGGAGT
>CAYWKV010000177.1:0-6098 GCA_964458835.1 uncultured Gammaproteobacteria bacterium
GCCCGCCCTCCGTCCGCAAGCCCCTGATAGGCCTGGGGTCAGGGTATGCCGCGCAGGCGCAGCAGCGCCCCGCGGGGCGGAACCTCTTGGCTATATTATGCCACAATATCAAATAGTTATTTCTTAGTTATGTGAATATGATCGAGTCTCAGCCGGGTAACGGGCCGTCAGGCCGACGATCCCGGCGGCGCCCCAAAAATACCTCCGGGACCCCCTCACCCTCGGGGGCAAAGCAGGCTAGACTATGGCTTCGCCAAGGCCGCTTGGCCCTGGCCCGGTATCCCCGTTTCCAGCATGAAGGGCATGTCCGTGCCCTGGGGCATATCGGTACTCGGATCGCTGATTCACTGCCAACTGGTTCGCGCAACTCCAAGTGGTGGTTAACAGGGGGCGATTTCGAGACTTTGAACCCCGCCGACGAGGCGGGGTTTTTTTTGGCCGGACGCCGCGCTGGATTCCGAGCGCATTCCGGCGTACATATGCGCGGGTGTCCCGACACGCATCACGCCGACGGACATACCCCATCGGTTCGTTTTCATACACGAGCAGCCACGCGCACCGTATGCACGCACTCACCCCTACGTCGCCGCGCGCGTCGCGGCATCCCCGTGTCCGCGCCGCGCTGCTCCTGTGCGGCGCCGTCCTCGCCACACCGGCGAGCGTTCCGGCCGCGCCGCTGGATCTGCCACTGCGGGTGCCGATCGCGCTGCTCGAGGAATCGCTGCGCGACGATCTCGGGCTGCAGGACAGCGGCCTGACGGAGGTCTTCCACGAAGGGGCCTGCCGCACCGTGCGCCTCGGCGATCTGCGCGTCGGCGTCGTGGACCGACAGATCCGTCTCACCGCGCACGCCCGCGTGACCTATGGCACACAGTGGCTGGGCGCCTGCGTGACCCCCGTGGACTGGCGCGGCGACGCCGTGTTCACGCTCGAGCCCTACATCACCGAGGACGAGCGCCTGCGCTACCACCTCCTCGACCTGCAGCTGAGCGACGCCGGCGGGGGAACGGGCCTGACCACGGGGCTGATCCGCAACCTGCTCGGCCGCGTCATACAGCCGCCGCTGGAATCCTTCCAGATCGACCTCAAGCCGCCGCGCGCCGAGGTGGCCGCGGTGCTGCACGACTTCATCCCCGGCAGCCGCGTGGCGGAAATCGACGCCATCCTCGCCAGCGCACGCACCGGCGCGGCCCAGCTGGAGGCGGACAACCTCGTGGTGCCGCTGCACTTCGAGGTGCCGGACCATTATCTCGCCCAGGTGCCGCCCCGCATCGCCGCCTCCGAGGCCCCGCTGACGGAAGAGGAACTCGCGCGCTTCGCCGAAGCCAGCCGGCACTTCGACGCCTTTCTGGTCTACATCGTGAAGGCCCTCGGGTTGGAGACCCGCGACCCCGAGCTGCGCCTGCGCCTGCTGGAACTGCTGCTGCAGACCCGCTACGAAATCGCCGCCACGCTCGCCGGCGAGGGCCTGAGCGGCGGGACCGACCCCGTGCGGGCGCTGTTCACCGAGGCGTGGCAGTCTCTGCACCAGCTCGTCATCGAGGCCGGGCGCGCCGATCAGCTGCGCGGCCGGCTGCTGCCCTACCTGTCCTTCCTGAATGCCGGTGACGCACTGTTCTTTCTCGACCACACCGCCCCGGGGCTCGGCATCGAGGTGTCGGCCGATGGCCTGCGGCGGCTGGCACGCGCCATCCACCCGGACGATCCGCGTGATCCGCTGAAGTACGACTGGGAGACCGATCCCTTCCTGCAGGAACTGTTCGACGAGGGCGAGCTGCCGCCCCTGCCGGTGCCGAACGGACTCGGCGGACGCTGGCTGGATTTCCTGATCCCGCTCGCCCATGCGGAGGAACTCGGCGAGGAGATCGAACAGTATTCCCAGCGGCTGCAGCACTGGGTGCCGGCCGCGAACGAGCTGGTGGCGTACCGCACGGTGGTGGGCGCACTGCTGAAGGCCGTACTCGCCCGCGAGACCGGCCGCGTCAGACTGGAAAGCGGTGAGGCCGACGCCTTCCGCTACATGGTGCCGGCGACGGCGCTGATCGAGAGCTGCTGGCGCCAGTACGTGCGCGACAACGATACGATCACCCACGTCCGCTCACCCAGCGGCAGCGTCGGGATGATGCAGATCAATCCCCAGGTCTGGCGCGGCATCTTCGATGTCGAGCGCCTGCAGACCGACACCGGCTACAACGTCCATGCCGGCACCCGCATCCTGCTGCGCTACCTGCGCCTGTATGCGCGGCCGGTCGCGAAACGGACCGGCGAGCCGGAGGACGTCGTCCGCGCCAGCTACGCCGCCTATCACGCCGGGCCGAAGGCAGCCGCGCGTTTCCTCGACCCGGAACTGCGTCCCAGGCTCCGGCAGATCGACGAGAAGTTCTGGACCCACTACCAGGGCCTGCGCGACGGCGGCAGCGTGGATCTGCAGTCCTGCAGCGTCCGCCCGGCGGGTTGATCCGGGCACCGGGGCGTCTGGTGCTACTGCAGCGCCATGTCCTGCGGCGGCGGCATCTGCAGATAGTAGCCCTGCTCACGCAGCAGCCGCCGCACCTGCTCCGGATCGGCCTGCGCCAGCGCCCGGCCGGGCGCGAGTTCCAGTTCCATCACCCGTTCCAGACGGCCGAGCATGCCCAGCAGCGCCTCCGGCACGCGCGAGAAGTCGTCCTCGCGTTCGATGTACAGATAGGTATCCGCCCGACGGTGGCCCTTGTAGATGACGCATTTCACGTTGTCAATCCTCCCGAAGGTGTCATGCGCGCGCCGCCAGTCCCAGCACCTCGACGGCATTGCGTGTGGTGCGCTCGGCGACCTGTTCGGGCGGTTCGTCGCGCACGGCCGCCAGCGCCTGCAGGCAGTCGGGAAGGTATTCCGGGCTGTTGCGTTCGCCGCGGTGGGCGGCGACGGTCATGTCGGGCGCATCCGTCTCCAGCACCAGCGCCTCCAGGGGCAGTGCCTGCGCGAGCCGCCGCAGCTTGCTGGAGCGTTCGTAGGTGAGCATGCCGCCGAAGCCGAGCTTGAAGCCGAGGTCGATATACTGCGCCGCCTGCGGCAGGCTGCCGTTGAAGGCGTGTGCGATGCCGCCCGTCACGCGGATGCGCTTGAGCGTCGCCAGCATGGCGTCGTGCGCCTTGCGCACGTGCAGCACCACCGGCAGGCGGCAGTCGCGCGCGACGGTCAGCTGCGCCTCGAACAGACGCTGCTGGCGCTCGCGGTCGAGTCCGGCGACGAAATAATCCAGACCGATCTCGCCGATGGCCACGGGGTGTTCGCGCTCCACCCACTCCGCCAGCGCGTCCACGTCGGTATCCCGGTGCCGGTCCACGTACACGGGATGCAGTCCCAGCGCCGGCAACAGACCGGGCTCGCGCCGGCACAGATCGGTGAGGAATCCCCAGCCGTCCGCGGTGACCGCCGGCACCATCATCCGCGTGACGCCGGCGGCGCGCGCCCGCGCGAGCACGGTGTCGCGGTCGGCATCGAACTCCGCGACGTCGATGTGGCAATGGGTGTCGATCAGCTCCATGGCGCCATTCTAACCGCAGTGCCGCAGACCGTTCAGCCACGAAATCCACGAAACCCACGAAAATCATTTGGACAAAACCCAGCCACGGAAAACACGGAAAGCACCGACATGTTTAAGGGGCTTCTGAGTAATTCGTCATACCGTCATTGCGAGCGACGCGAAGCAATCTCCCTCTACGGTAGATCAGTAGTTTGGAGATTATTCGCTGCGCTCACCCCTGCGGGCGTTCTGCGCTCGCAAGCTCGCTGGTGCCGCGTCGCTGCGCCCATAGAACCCCTTCGGGGTTCATTACGGGTACCTTATCCTGCGGATCAAGGCATCCTCGCAATGACGAATAAATCAGAGGCTCTTCAATGCGTTTTGCGATCGGTGCCCGCAGCACTCTCGGCGTGACACCTGGGCCGTTATGGCGCCGCGCTCGCCAGCCTCCCTATCGTCCGTGCTTTCCGTGTTTTCCGTGGCTGGGTTTTGTCCAAATGATTTTCGTGGGTTTCGTGGATTTCGTGGCTGAAATGGTTTTTTTCCACGATAATGCGGCCCTCGTCTGACCGGACACTTGACCGTCATGCCCCGCCCCGACCGCATCCTGTCCGCCCTCGCCTTCGCGGCCCTGCTCGCCCTCGTCGGCTGCGGCGGCGGGCCCGAGCGTATGCCGCTGGCGACGGCGCTCGCGACCCAGCGCTTCGTCGCCTACGTGCCGCGCAGCTTCGCCGTCAGTGCGGGCCGCACGCAGGCTGCGACCGCGGACGGCATCGCCGACGACCTGCGGCGCCTGCGGCCGCACTTCTCAGGCCTGATCACCTACGGTCTCGGCGACGGCCAGGCGCAGATCGTGCCGCTCGCGGCGGCCGCCGGCTTCGAGGCCATCGCCGTGGGCGTCTGGGAGCCGCGCGACCGTGCCGAACTCGATCGGGCCATCGGGCTGGCCGAGCGTTACCCGCGGCAGGTGATCGCACTGATCCTCGGCAACGAGGGCCTGTTCTGGAAGCGCTACACGGCGGCCGACCTGCGCGCCGCCGCGGCCTATGTGCGCGAACGCCTGCCCGGCGTGCCGCTGACCACCAGCGAGCCGTTCGCGCACTATTTCGATTCGCCCGATGCGACCGCCCTGCTCGAACTGGATCTGCTGATGCCGAATGTCCACCCGATGTTCGAGCCCTGGTTCGATCCCGCGAATGTCGAACAGTCCGTGGCCTTCGTCGCCGAGGTCGTGGCCCGATTGCGCGGCCTCACGCCCAAGCCCATCCTGGTGAAGGAGACCGGGCTGCCGAGCGCGCCGGCCGACCGCGGCTTCGACGAGGCGCGACAGGCGGCGTTCTGGCGCGGGCTGGCGCATGCCATCCCCGCCGGGCCCCTGCAGAACCCCGCCTACTTCGAGGCCTTCGATGCCCCCTGGAAGCCACAGGAGCTCGTGGCGCAGTTCGGACGGCTCGAGCCTGCGGAAGGACACTGGGGGCTGTTCCACCGGGACGGCAGTCCCAAGCAGGTGGTCGAGGGCCTGCCGCCGTTGCAGCGAGACTGACCGTCTGCGGCACGGCATCGACGACCGCCCATTCAACTATTGAACAGTCTTATTGAGCATTACCTGACCGGTTGACACCTGTAGGAGCGGGCTGAAGGTGAGGCGCTTGCGCCGAGAAGCCGCCCTGGGGCGCTGCCCGCGAACGGGTATATCACCATCCGTTCGCGGGCAAAGCCCGCTCCTACAGGTGTCATATTTTTGGTAATCCCAACAGTACCGTCCCCTGGATCATCGCGGAACTCTCATGAGCGCACCCCACAAACCCCGTCGAGCCGCGCACACCACCCGGCGCGCCCCGAAGAAGACCGCCACCCCGCACGGCACCAAGCCCGGTGCGTCCGCGCCGCCCGAAGCCGCGCGCCGCGAGTTGAAGTATTTCGGCGTCGCCGCCTGCCTCGCCCTGTGGCGGGCGCGACCGCACGACGTCATCCGCATCTATCTGGAGGAGAGCCTGATCCCGCAGTTCGCGGAAATGCTGCGCTGGGCGGCGGCCAAGCGCCGTGCCTATCACATCGTCAGCGCCGTGGACCTGGAGCGGCTGACCGAATCGATCCACCATCAGGGCGTGTGCGTGCTCGCGCGCGAGCGTTCGCCGCTGGAGTTCAACGACCTGCTGGGTCTGGTGAAGGAACGGCGGGGGCCGCAGCTGCTCGCCTATCTCGACGGCGTGGAGAATCCGCACAACCTCGGCGCCATCGTGCGCAGCTGCGCGCACTTCGGCGTGCGTTTCATCCTCGGCGCCGAGGGTCGTCTGCCGCGGCTGTCGCCATCGGCCTGCCGGGTCGCCGAGGGCGGCGCCGAACAGGTCGGCATCGTGCGCCTGCGCCAGGCGGCGCGGCAGCTCAAGCAGCTGCAGGAACTCGGCTTCCAGGCCGTCGCCACCGCCGGCGGACGCGGTGCGCCGCTGTATCAGCATACCTTCGCGCCGCGCACGATCCTGATCGTCGGCGCGGAGCAGCACGGCGTGTCGGCGCCGATCTTCGAGCTCGCCGACCGCACCCTGCGCATCCCCGGCACCGGCGCGGTGGAGAGTCTGAACGTCTCCGTCGC
>CAYWKV010000178.1:0-3652 GCA_964458835.1 uncultured Gammaproteobacteria bacterium
ATTTCCGTGTGCTTCCGTGGCCAATAAGGGTTTTGTCTGTGCCTGCCGTGGCTGGAAAGGTTTTTCTCAGGGTCATCAGATGATGCAGCACGCCAGCTCGAAGCGGACGTCGCCGGCGGCCTGCACGGCGCGCTCGCTGGTGGACGGCTGGGTCATGAAGCGGACGCTGAAGCGGTGCCGCCCACCGCTGATCTCGGCATAGTACGGACTGCCCATAGGCAGGGCGACGCGCACCATCTGGCAGGGCGCGTTGGGGTCGAGGGCGCGCTGGAAGAAGCCGGCCTCGGCGGTGTGCTGATGGAACAGGTTGCTGCCCCGCGTCAGACGCAGGATCAGCTTGATGGCGCGGCCGATGGCGTCGAAATTGTCGAGCCAGGCGACCAGATCGCGCAGGCGTTCCTCCGCCGGCCGCTCCACCCAGAAATGGAAGGCGGGCAGGTCGAAGTCGCAGGTGCCGCCCGGGATGGCGCTACGCTGCTGGATGGCGCTCAGGAATTCGTTGTTCTTGAGATGGGCGCCGACCGGCCCGTTGTAGGCATGCAGCTGGTCGATCAGCAGATCCAGCTCGTCCAGGAGGTCGCCGAGCTGCACGCGATCCACGTCCGGGTTCTGTTCCAGGCGTGCGAGGTTGGCGGTGTGCCGCTCCAGTTCCTTCATGACCTCGGTCTTGAGGTCGCTGCGGCCGAAGATGCTCATGATGTCGAGCAGGCTGTCGAGCGCCGCCCGGCTGTCCCAGGGGCTGGTCCCGCCCAGATGATGGCGTATTTGCTGGAACAGGAATTCGAGCCGCAGAAAAGCCCGGATTCGTTCATTAAGTGGTTGTTCGTAAATTACTTTTTGAGACACGAGGGAGGCCGGCCGGGTGGTCCGCTGGATCTGGGCGCCTATTGTTCCACGATGCCGCCGACGCTGGCAAATCGGCGCGCCGGCCACGGACTAAACCCGTTTAGCCACGAAACCCACGAACCTCGTCAAAGGCAAAATCTTGGCCACGAAACCCACGAAATCCACGAAAGGAATTCGATCTTCAAACCCATTCAGATACGTTCGTGGATTTCGTGGGTTTCGTGGCTATCGATGTTTGCCCGTGTTTTCCGTGGCTAAACGGGTTTTGTCCGTGCCCGCAGCGGTGATCACCGGCGCCGGCCGTGTCATCGGGAGGCCAGGGCGAGGTAGCGGTGGTGGAGGGCGTCGACCTGGGTTTCCAGCGCGGTCGCGTCGCCGCGGTTGTCGATGACGTCGTCGGCGCCGGCGCGGCGCTGCTCGCGGCCGAGCTGGGCGGCGAGGATGCCGTCCAACTGCTCCGGCGGCAGGCCGTCGCGGGCCAATACCCGTTCGCGCTGAATGGCCACCGGCACGTCCACCACCAGCACCCGGTCGACCGCATCGCGCTGCCCGGCCTCGAACAGTAACGGGATCACCAACACGACATAGGGCGCGTCCGCCGCCTGTGCCCGGACGGCCATTTCGTCGTGGATGCGCGGGTGCAGGATGCCTTCCAGCCGGAGCCGCTGCTGCGCGTCGGCGAACACCCGCGCCCGCAGCCGGCCGCGATCCAGCCGTCCCTGCGCGTCCAGCACCCCGGTGCCGAAGGCGGCGACGATCTCGGCGAGCGCCGGCTGCCCCGGTTCGACGAGTTCCCGGGCGATGACGTCCGCGTCGATGACCGGCACGCCCCGCGCCGCGAACAAGGCCGCGACCATGGATTTCCCCGAGCCGATCCCGCCTGTCAGACCGATGCGCAACATGGCGCTTAGCTTAGTCGGAAGCCGGTGCCCGTGCCATGCGCGTGGGTGGCTGGTGGCCATGGATTAAACCCTTTTTGGCCACGAAACCCACGAAATCCACGAAACTCGATTACCTGAAAAACCCAATGCAGCCACGGAAGCACACGGAAATACACGGAAGGCGGGGATACAGCGGGTTTTACATTCTGTGTATTTCCGTGTGCTTCCATGGCCAATACGGTTTTTGGCTTCAGGCACTCCAGCACGCCCGAATGACCCGGCAGCCCCAAGAGCTTTTCGTGGATTTCGTGGGTTTCGTGGCTAAAACGGGTTTTGTCCGTATTTTCCGTGGCGGGTTTTGGGTATGGCTGGCGTTGGCGTCACGCCAGGCCGGCGAAGCGCAGATAGGCCTGGGTGATGTCCTCGCCCCAGAGCAGGGCCAGCCAGCCGGCGGCGGCGATGTAGGGGCCGAAGGGGATGGGGATGTTGCGGTCGCGGCCGCGGATGAGAATGAGGGTGACGCCGACGACGGCGCCGACCAGCGAGGACAGCAGGATGGTGACCGGCAGCGCCTGCCAGCCCAGCCAGGCACCGATGGCGGCGAGCAGCTTGAAATCGCCGAAGCCCATGCCTTCCTTGCCGGTGAGCAGGCGGAACAGCTGATACACCGACCACAGCGACAGATAGCCGGCCGCCGCGCCGATGATGCTCGAGCGCATGTCGGTGAACACCCCGCCGAGGCTCAGCAGCAGCCCCAGCCACAGCAGCGGCAGCGTGATGGCATCCGGCAGCAGCTTGTGGTCGAAGTCGATCAGGCTCAGCGCGATCAGCGCCCAGGTGAAGATCAGCGCGGCCGCCAGCGGCCAGCCCCAGCCCCCCCCATCCTGAACGAACTTCCAGGCAACCACGGCCGACAGCAGCGCAGTGGCGAATTCGACGATGGGATAGCGCGGCGAGATGCGCGTACCGCAGGCCGAGCACGCCCCGCGCAGGAACAGATAGCTCAGCACCGGGATGTTCTCCAGCGCCGTGATCCGGTGCCCGCAGGACGGACAGCGTGAGCGGGGAGTGATCAGATCGAAGCGTTCCCCCTCCGCAACGGGTTCGTCCGGGTGCAGGTATTCCAGGCACTGCCGGCGCCAGTCGCGGTCCATCATCACGGGCAGCCGGTAGGCGACCACATTGATGAAGCTGCCGATGAGCAGGCCGAAGAGAAAGACGGTACCGATCAGGAGCGGCGGGTGCTGGGCGAGCAGGTTGAGCAGGTCCATGGCTTCCTTCAAGTTCAAAAACCTTTAACACGAAGGCGCGGAAGGCGCACGAAGGAAAATCCTGAATCCATGTAAAACCGTGATCGATGATCAATCGAACCGGATTCAATTTTTCCACGGAAAATACGGACGAAAACCGATCTATGGCCACGAAATCCACGAAACCCGCGAAAATTGAATAGGCGGGTTTACTGAAAGTACCTTTCGTGGATTTCGTGGGTTTCGTGGCTAAAAAGGTTTTTCCGTGTTTTCCGTGGCGGCTTTTGGGTTCGTCCCGGTACGGCGCGATCAGATCGCCGAGCCCATCTTGAAGATCGGCAGGTACATGGCCACGACCAGGCCGCCGACCAGCACGCCCAGCACGGCCATGATCAGCGGTTCCAGCAGGCTGCTCAGGCTGTCGACGGCATCGTCGACCTCGCGCTCGTAGAAGTCCGCGACCTTGCCGAGCATGGAGTCCAGCGAGCCGGATTCCTCGCCGATGGCGACCATCTGCACCACCATGTTGGGGAACAGGCCGGTCTGGGTCATGGCCAGCTGCAGCTGCTGGCCGGTGGCGACCTGATCGCGCATGCGCAGCACCGCATCGGCATAGACGATGTTGCCGGTGGCGCCGGAGACCGATTCCAGCGCCTCGACCAGGGGCACGCCGGC
>CAYWKV010000178.1:3752-6073 GCA_964458835.1 uncultured Gammaproteobacteria bacterium
AGCGCCTCGGTCTTTTCCTTGTAGGTGGCGATCTTGTCCAGCAGGGTGTCGAGCACGCCGGCCGCCTCGCCGGCCTCCACCAGGTTGCACACCAGATCGTCGAACTGCAGCGGGTGCTTGCGCAGCGAGTCGGCCAGGTTGCTGCCGCCCTCGATGTCGGCCTTCACCGTCATCACCAGTTGCTGCATCCGGGGATTCTCGTGGCCCTTGCCGATGATGTCGAAGGCCTGCACCAGCGGCACGCCCGACGACATCATGGTGGCGAGCTGGCGGCTGAAGATGGCGATGTCCTTGGGCGTGATCGCCTTGCCCTTGCCGGCGCTGGCCAGGGCGGATTTCTTCTTGACCTTGAGCGGCACGATGCCCTGCTTGCGCAGCTCGGCCTTGACCAGGGTCGGGTTGGTGCCGCGGCTCTCGCCCTTGACGCGGTTGCCGCGCTTGTCGGTGCCCTCCCAGGCGAACAGGTTCAGTTTGAGTGCTTTTTCCGCCATGGCATTGTTTCCTTCGGTGAGCCCTTAGTCCTTGGTGACGCGGTTGACTTCTTCCAGGCTGGTGACACCCTGCCTGACCTTGCGCAGCCCGGAGGTGCGCAGATCGGCGATGCCCTCCTTGCGCGCCTGGTCGGCGAGCTGGATGGCGTTGCCGCCCTCCATGATGATGCGGGCCATCTCGTCGGAGATCGGCATCACCTGGTAGATGCCCACGCGGCCCTTGTAGCCGCCGGTGCACTGGTCGCAGCCGTCGGGGTTGTGGGCATAGAGCTTCAGACCGGCGTCGATATCGGCCTGCCCGAAGCCCTCCTCCAGCAGCGTGGCGGCCGGGATGTCGACCGGCTTCTTGCAGTTGCCGCACAGGCGCCGGGCGAGGCGCTGGGCGATGATCAGGTTCACCGCGCTGGCGATGTTGTAGGGCGGCACGCCCATGTTGGCCAGGCGCGCCAGGGTCTGCGGCGCGTCGTTGGTGTGCAGGGTCGACATCACCATGTGACCGGTCTGGGCCGCCTTGATGGCGATCTCGGCCGTCTCCAGGTCACGGATCTCACCGACCATGATGATGTCCGGGTCCTGGCGCAGGAAGGCGCGCAGGGCCTCGGCGAAGGTCAGGCCCGCCTTGGGGTTCATGTTGCACTGGTTGATGCCGGCCAGGTTGATTTCCACCGGGTCTTCGCAGGTCGAGATGTTGCGGTCGGACGTATTGAGGATGTTCAGGCCGGTGTACAGCGACACCGTCTTACCGGAACCGGTCGGGCCGGTCACCAGGATCATGCCGTAGGGCTTGTTCAGGTTCTCCAGATACAGCTGTTTCTGCTCGTCCTCGTAGCCCAGCGCGTCGATGCCCAGCTTGGCGCTGCTGGGATCCAGGATACGCAGCACCACCTTCTCGCCGAACAGGGTCGGGCAGGTGTTGACGCGGAAGTCGATGGCGCGGGTCTTGGACAGGTGCATCTTGATGCGGCCGTCCTGCGGCACGCGGCGTTCGGCGATGTCCATGCGGCTCATCACCTTGAGGCGGGCGATGATGCGTGGGGCCAGCGCCAGCGGCGGCGAGGCGACCTCGTGCAGCACGCCGTCCTGGCGGAAGCGTACCCGGAAACTCTTTTCGTAGGGCTCGACGTGGATGTCCGAGGCGCCCTTGTTGATGGCGTCCAGCAGGATCTTGTTGACGAAGCGCACCACCGGCGTGTCGTCGACGTCCGAGGTGTCCTTGTCGTCCGCCTGGTCCTCGCCGCCGGCGACGATGTCGAGGTTCTCCAGGTCCTCGTCGAGCAGGGCGCTCATGCCGGCGTCGGCCTTCTCCAGGGCCCGTTCGATCATCTGGGTGAGCTTGTCCTCCTCGACCAGGATGGCCTCGGTGGCCACGCCGGTGTGGAACTTGATCTCGTCCAGGGCGGTGAGGTTGGTGGGGTCGGAGACCGCCACGAACAGGCGGTTGCCGCGCTTGAACAGCGGCAGCGCGCGGTGCAGGCGGATGAGCTTCTCGTCGACCAGCTTGATGGGCGCCGAATCCAGGTCCATGACCGCCAGGTCGAAGACCGGGATGCCGAATTCCTGGCAGGCGGCGTTGGCGATAACGGAACCGGAAACCAGCTTGTTCTCGACCAGATAGCTGGTCAGGGGCTGGCGCTTCTTGAGGGCGGCCTCGATGGCGCCGAGGGCGGCGGCCTCCTCCAGGATGCCGTCGTTGACCAGCCGGCGACCCAGGCCGGTCAGTTGGATGCGGGGGTTGGTCAATGCCATGCGGAGTTCCCTGTCCTGCTCCAGTGAGGCGCTACACGATAACGGCGCGGGCCCGGCCGGGCAACCCGTGCGGTCATCGTAGCC
>CAYWKV010000179.1:0-6065 GCA_964458835.1 uncultured Gammaproteobacteria bacterium
GGCAAGACCGTCAGCTTCGGCTGCGCGGTGATCGCCACCGGCGCGCCGCCGTTCGTGCCGCCGATCGACGGCGCCCTGGACGGCCTGAAGAGCGGGGCGGTGCTGACCTCCGACACCGTCTGGGGCCTTAAAGCTCCGCCGAAGCGACTCATCGTCGTCGGCGGCGGCGCGATCGGCGTCGAGATGGCGCAGATCTTCCAGGACTTCGGTGCCGAGGTGACATTGCTCGAAGCCCAGGAGCGGATCCTCGCCGAGGTCGAGCCGGAGATCGCGAAGAACCTCGCTGCGATCCTCAACGACGACCCGAACCTGACCGTGCACACCGGCGTCAAGCTCGCGAAGATCTCCGGCAAGCCCGGCGCGGTCAGCGCGCAGTACACCGACGCCGACGGCAAGGCGCACACGCTGAAGGCCGATTACGTCATCATGGCCACCGGCAAGCGTCCGGTGCTCGACGGGCTGGGCCTGGACAAGGCCGGCGTGGCCAGCGAGCGTTCCATCATCAAGGCCGACGCGCGCTGCCGTACCAACGTGGCGCACATCTTCGCCATCGGCGACGTCATCGGCGGCCTGATGCTGGCGCACACCGCCGCGCAGCAGGGCCGCGTCGCCGCCGCGACCATCCTCGGCGAGGACCTGAAATACAACCAGGACCTCGACTGCGGCGTGATCTTCACCCGCCCCGAGGCTGCGTTCGTCGGACTCTCCGTGGAGCAGGCCAAGGCCAAGGGCATCGACGCGGTCGAAGCGAAGGTGCCGATGAACATCGACGCCAAGGCGATGATCAACCACGAGACCCACGGCATGATCAAGCTGGTCGCCGACAAGGCCACCCAGCGCATCGTCGGCGTGCACTTCCTGGCCGATCACGCCGACACGCTGATCGGCGAGGCGGTGATGATGGTCTCGGCCGGCATGACGCTGACGCAGGTCGGCAACGCCATCCACCCGCACCCGACCCAGACCGAACTGTTCGGCGAACTCGCGCGCCGGCTGGCATCGCGGCTGCGGCGCTCGGCGAAGGTCAAAGGGCATTGATTGTTTTTTTGAACCGCCAAGGCGCCAAGAAAGACTAGTGCGAACCGCCAAGGCGCCAAGACGCCAAGAAAGATTTGTTTGAACCGCCAAGGCGCCAAGAAAGATAATTTGAACCGCCAAGGCGCCAAGGCGCCAAGAAAGAGATTGATGTAAAGGCGATTTGTTTTTTCATTAGGCATTCTTGGCGTCTTGGCGGCTTGGCGGTTCAAAAAAAGATCTTTGCGTCTTGGCGGTTGGCAGTTTCGTTCCCAAGCACACGGAGGTGCGTATGGAACCTGACAGTGAGTTGGACGCGCTTGCGCGCACGGTGATCGGAGCGGCGATCGAGGTGCACAGGATTCTAGGGCCGGGGTATCTCGAGTCGGTTTATGAAGAGGCGCTGGCTGTCGAGCTTTCGATTCTGGGCGTCGGTTGTGATAGGCAGTCGCCGGTGAGCATTGAATACAAGGGAAAGGCGGTAGGCGAAGGTCGCCTGGACCTATTGGTGGCCGACAGATTGGTTGTGGAGTTGAAGACGGTCGACCATTTGCTTCCGATACACCACGCGCAGGTGCTTTCCTACCTCAAGGCGACCCGGAACCAAATCGGTTTGTTGATCAACTTCAATGTGCGGATCTTGCGTGACGGTATAAAACGCGTCGTATTTTCGCCGTAGGCGGATGCGCTTTTGCTTCGCGGTTTTACATCAGCCCTTCTTGGCGCCTTGGCGCCTTGGCGGTTCAAACAAGTCTTTCTTGGCGCCTTGGCGCCTTGGCGGTTCAAAAAGGGTTTTACCTATGTCGCACATCAAGAAAGTCGTGCTCGCCTATTCCGGCGGTCTGGACACCTCCATCATCCTCAAGTGGCTGCAGGACACTTACGGCTGCGAGGTGGTCACCTTCACCGCCGACATCGGCCAGGGCGAGGAGGTCGAGCCGGCGCGCGCCAAGGCGCAGGCGATGGGCGTCAAGGAGATCTACATCGAGGACCTGCGCGAGGAGTTCGTGCGCGACTTCGTGTTTCCGATGTTCCGCGCCAACACCATCTACGAGGGCGAATACCTGCTCGGCACCTCCATCGCCCGGCCGCTGATCGCCAAGCGCCTGGTCGAGATCGCCAACGAGACCGGCGCCGACGCGATTTCGCACGGCGCGACCGGCAAGGGCAACGACCAGGTGCGCTTCGAGCTCGGCGCCTATGCGCTGAAGCCCGACGTGAAGGTCATCGCGCCGTGGCGCGAATGGGATCTGACCTCGCGCGAGAAGCTGATGGCCTACGCCAAGGACCACAACATCCCGGTCGATTTCGCCAAGGCCGGCAAGAAGTCGCCGTACTCCATGGACGCCAACCTGCTGCACATCTCCTACGAGGGTGGCATCCTCGAAGATCCGTGGGCGGAACCCGAAGAGGACATGTGGCGCTGGTCGGTGTCGCCGGAGCAGGCGCCGGACCAGCCGACCTACGTCGAACTCGAGTTCCAGCAGGGCGACGTGGTCGCCGTCGATGGCCAGCCGATGAGCCCGGCCGAGGTGCTGACGCTGCTCAACAAGCTCGGCGGCGCCAACGGCATCGGCCGCGCCGACATCGTCGAGAACCGCTACGTCGGCATGAAGTCGCGCGGCGCCTACGAGACGCCCGGCGGCACGATTCTGCTGAAGGCGCACCGCGCCATCGAGTCGCTGACGCTGGACCGCGAGGTCGCGCACCTGAAGGACGACCTGATGCCGCGCTACGCCAGCCTGATCTACAACGGCTACTGGTGGAGCCCGGAACGCCGCATGCTGCAGACCATGATCGACGCCTCGCAGGAGACGGTGAACGGCCACGTGCGCATGAAACTCTACAAGGGCAATGCCTACGTCGCCGGCCGCAAGTCCGCCACCGACAGCCTGTTCGACGAGAAGATCGCCACCTTCGAGGACGATGCCGGCGCCTACGACCAGAAGGATGCCGAGGGCTTCATCAAACTCAACGCCCTGCGCATGCGCATCGCGGCCCGCAAGCGGCAGCGTTGACGGCCGCGACCGGTCCGGCGCACACTCGTCGCGACGCAGCCGGATCGCGCAAGGAAACGCAGCAGGCATGTCCGCATCGTTCAACAAGCCCGTGCCCGGCGAGCCGCGGGGCGACACGGGAGGCGAGCCCCGGAACGGGAACCGGGGCGGACCCCGGTACGCACGCCACGACGCGCTCGGCGAGCCGTCGGCATCGCTGGACGCGCAGCTGCGGGACGCGCAGCTCGCGCTGGTCTACCAGCAGGCCCGGTCGGCACTGATCGCCGGCGGTGCCGGACTGCTGTTCGTCGGCTATGCGTTCTACGGCATCGCCGCGCGGGAGACGCTCGTAGCCTGGCTGGGGGCGGGAATACTCGTCTACCTGCTGCGCTTCATACTGGTGGTCGCCTACCACCGGGCCGGCCGCGACGGCCGGCCGGTCGCGGCCGGCCGCTGGGGGCTGCGCTACATCGTGGGGACGGTCGCCAGCGGCGTACTGTGGGGCGCGGCCATCCTGTTGCTGCCGCCGCAGTTCGGCGCCTATCACACCTTTCTGATCGTCTGCATCACCGCGTTGGGCGCCGGCGCCATCGCCGGCTATGCGCCCCTGAAGCCGCTGCCGGCGGCGTTCATCGTGCCGGCAGTGGCGCCCCTGGGGCTGCTCCTCATCGTCATCGGCACGGATCTGCAGCAGATGATGGGCTTCGTGCTGCTGATCTTCCTGGGCGTCCTGCTGATCTCCGCGCTCGTCATGCACGATGCCATCACCCGCACGCTGCGGCTCGGCCTGGAGAACGCCTCGCTGGCGGGTACGCTGCGGCGCGCCAAGGACGGCGCGGACGCGCTGAACCGCGACCTGCGCCTGGAGATCGACGAGCGCCGCCAGGCCGAGCAGCGCATCCGCGTGTCGCGGCGCGAACTGTCGCGCATCCTCGACAACATCCAGGACACCTACTTCCGCACCGGCGCGGACGGGCGCATCGTGCAGGTCTCGCCCTCGGTCACGCGGCTGCTCGGCTACGCCGTCAACGAGGTCATCGGCAACAACCTCGACAGCCTGGTCGCCGATCCGGAGGTGGTGCAGGACTTCATGCAGCGGCTGGCCGCCGGCGGCGGACGCATACACGGCTACGAGATGCAGCTGACGCGCAAGGACGGCGGCCGCGTCTGGGTCTCCAAGAACGCGCAGTACTACTACAACGACTACGGCGAGATCGCCGGGGTCGAAGGCACCGGCCACGACATCACGGGCCTGAAGCAGGCCGAGGCGGCGCTGCGGGCGGAGAAGGAGCGCGCGCTGGTGACCCTGGGCGCCATCGGCGACGGCGTCATCGCCACCGATGCCGCGGGCCGCGTGGAGTACATGAACCCCGTCGCCGAACAGCTCACCGGCTGGCGGGCCGCGGCCGCCGGCGGGCGCCCGCTGGCGGACGTCTTCCATATCGTCGACGAGGACACCCGCCAGCTTGCCGAGGACCCGGTGCGGATCTGTCTGCGCAGCCATGGCAACTGCCGCATCCCCGGCCATCCCATCCTGCTGTCGGCGACCGACGCCGTCGAGTATTCGGTCGAGGTGAACGTCTCGCCCATCGCCGGCGAGGATGGCAGCCTGACCGGTGCCGTGCTGGTGTTCCACGACGTCACCGAACTGCGTGGCCTGGCGCGCGAGATGAGCTATCAGGCCTCGCACGACATGCTCACCGGGCTGGTGAACCGCCGCGAGTTCGAGCTGCGCCTGGAGGCGGCGATCCAGACCGCTGTCAGCGAGGGCGTGCACCATGCCGTCTGCTATCTGGATCTCGATCAGTTCAAGGTCGTCAACGACACCTGCGGCCACCTCGCCGGTGACGAGTTCCTGCGCCAGCTCGCCGGCCGCCTGCAGGCGCGCATCCGCGAGAGCGACATCCTCGCCCGCCTGGGCGGCGACGAGTTCGGCGTGCTGCTGGAAGGTTGTCCGCTGGACAAGGCGGTGGAGATCGCCGACGACCTGCGCGGCGTGGTCAAGGCCTACCGCTTCGAGTGGGAGGACCACAGCTTCGAGATGGGCGCCTCCGTCGGGCTGGTCGGCATCGACAAGGACAGCGGTTCGCTCGCCGAGGTGCTGAGCGCGGCCGACTCCGCCTGCTACGTCGCCAAGGACCTGGGCCGCAACCGCACCCACGTGTTCTCCTACGACGACAGCGATCTGGCCCGCCACCACAGCCACATGCTCTGGGTGCAGCGGCTGCAGCGCGCGCTGGACCGCGACAGTTTCGTGCTGCACTGCCAGCGCGCCGATCCCGTCAAGGACCCCGCCGGCGGCGTCCGCTATCAGGAGATCCTGCTGCGCATGGTGGAGGGCGAGGAGCTGATCGGCCCCGGCGTGTTCATCCCCGCGGCCGAGCGTTACCACCTCATGCCGGCCATCGACCGCTGGGTGGTGCGCCACGCGCTGCAGGCCCTGGCGCGCAAGCCCGGCTGGGACGAGCGGGACCTGTTCGCGATCAACCTGTCCGGCCAGTCGCTCGGCGACGATGCCTTCCTCGACTACGTCAGCGGCGAGCTGGCGCAGTCGGGCGTGCCCGCCGCCCGCATCTGCTTCGAGATCACCGAGACCGCCGCCGTCGCCAACCTGCGCAGCGCGCAGAAGTTCATCGCCACGCTCAAGCGTCTGGGCTGCGCCTTCGCACTGGACGACTTCGGCAGCGGCCTGAGCTCGTTCGCCTACCTCAAGCGGCTACCGGTGGACTTCCTCAAGATCGACGGCCGTTTCGTGCGCGACATGGCGACCGATCCGGTCGACCACGCCATGGTGGAATCCATCAACCAGCTCGGCCACGTCGTCGGCGTGAAGACCATCGCCGAGTTCGTCGAGAACGCCGCCATCCTCGAGCAGCTCGAACGCCTCGGCGTCGACTACGCCCAGGGCTACGGCGTCCACAAGCCCGTGCCGCTGGAGCAGTGCACGGGCTGAAAAGATCGGATGGCCACGAAATCCACGAAACCCACGAAAATGGTCAAAGGAACCTCTGATTAATTCGTCATTGCGAGGAGCGCAGCGACGCGGCAATCTCC
>CAYWKV010000180.1:0-1691 GCA_964458835.1 uncultured Gammaproteobacteria bacterium
GAAACGCGGGGTTGTGGAACGGCATGGCGCCCCTCTATATCATGGCTGCACCCCTATTCCATGACGAAGGAGCGATGCGATGACGCGTTGGACGGCAATGATGCGGCGTTGGGTTCTGGCCCTGGCCGCGGTGTTCGGGTTCATGAGCGTGGCGGTGCCGGTGGCACAGGCGGGCATGATCTCGGTCGAGCGGCACGCGGCGGCGGCGGGCGATGCGGTGGCGCAGGACAAGGTGCAGGCCTTCCTGGCGCGCGCGGACGTCGAGGCGCAGCTGATCGATCTCGGCGTCGATCCGCAGATGGCGCGCGAGCGTGCGGCGAACCTCAGTGGCGCGGAGCTGGCGCGCGCGGCCGATCTGGCCGATCAGCCGGCCGGCGCGGGCGTGGTCGGTGCGCTGGTGTTCATCTTCGTGCTGCTGCTGATCCTCGATATCCTGGGCGTGACCGACGTCTTTACCTTCGTGAAGAAGTGATGCCGATGCGGGCGTGGGTGCGGTTCGGGCTGCTGCTGGCGGCAATGTCACTGCTGGCGGCCTGCGCGACCGCGCCGCGCTCCACCCTGCCGTCCGGCGCCCCGGCGATCGAGCTCGCCGAGGTGCCGTTCTTCCCGCAGGAGGATTACCACTGCGGGCCGGCGGCCCTGGCCGAGGTGCTGCAGTGGACGGGCGTGGACGTCACGCCCGAGGCATTGGCGCCGCGGCTGATGATCCCGGCGCGGCTGGGCACACTGCAGATCGAGCTGGTGGCGCAGACCCGCGCCCAGGGGCGGGTGCCCTACCAGGTGCCGGGCGACCTGGATTCCCTGCATAAGGAACTCGCCGCCGGCCGGCCGGTGCTGATCCTGCAGAACCTCGCCCTCGACTGGTCGCCGCTGTGGCATTACGCCGTGGTGGTCGGTATCGATCCCGGGGCGCGTGCGGTGATCCTGCGTTCGGGGCGCGAGCGGCGCAAGGTGGTCGATGCGACGACGTTCGAGAACACCTGGGCGCGCTCGGGCAAGTGGGCGATGGTCGCATTGCCGCCCGACGAACTGTCGGTCGCGGCCGAGCCTGCCCAGGCCGTACAGGCGGCGATCGCGCTGGAGCAGCTGCGGCACTGGTCCATGGCCGAGGCGCTCTATCGCGTCGCGGCACAGCGCTGGCCCGACCAGGCCATCTTTCAGTTGGGCCATGCGAACGTGCGCTACGCGCAGGGCGCGCTCGCCGATGCCGAGGCCGGCTACCGGGCGGTCATCGCGGCATTCCCCGAGGACGCGGCGGCCTACAACAATCTGGCGCTGCTGCTCGCCGAACAACGGCGCTGGGACGAGGCGCAGGCCCTGATCGAGCGGGGCCTGCCGCACGCGGGTGCACTGCGCGACGAGCTGCTGGATACCCAGGCACGGATCCGCTGCGGGCGCACGGGCGATTGTCCGTGAACGGGGGCAAGACGTTTTAGCCACGAAATCCACGAAAGTCCTTTAAAGACGAAACCCGGCCACGGAAAACACGGAAAGACACGGACAGGTATAGGGCTGCAAACCCCGTTTCGGAGAGACGGGTTTTCCTCGTATACCGTTCGTGGAGTTCGTGGAGTTCGTGGGTTTCGTGGCCAACAAAGATTTTTGTCCGTGCTTTCCGTGTTTTCCGTGGCTGAAATGGGTTAGATGAACGGTATTGCGCCGGATGTTTTCGGTCGCGGGCGATCCGAAAC
>CAYWKV010000180.1:1701-6048 GCA_964458835.1 uncultured Gammaproteobacteria bacterium
GTTTTTTCCTCGCGCGAGGCCGGGTGTGTTTTGGGGTCGGGCGCCTCCCAACAACCCGGCCCCAATACGGGGGCGCTCAGCGGGCGGTCTTCTTCACGAACGGAAAGACGTTGGTCAGTCCGAGCAGGTCGGTGATCAGCAGCACCAGGAAGATGAACACCAGCGCGCCGACGAGGCTGTCGCCGCCGGCGGGCAGGGCGTCGAGGCGCTGGCTGATGTCGGCGATCTCCTGGTCGGTGAGGTTGTCCACGCGGGCCTGCGCGTCGGTGGGATCGACGCCCATCGCGCTCAGACGCTCGCGCACGTCATCGCGTTGCAGGAAGGTCTGCAGCTGCTGGCGCTGCGCATCCGCGCCGGCCGCCTGTTCGACATAGTCCGGCGTCGAGATCATGCCGGCCTGGGCCATCGGCGTGTAGAGCGAAACGAAGCCGAAGGCGCCCAGCACGACAGGGGCGATCCGGCGGCAGGTCGTACGCAGCATGTTCATGAGATCGGTCTCCAGTTGGAATTGTGGGTTATAAGCGAATGGCACTTGTCTAAACCCCTTCTTGGCCACGGAATCCACGGAACAACACGGAAAGCCCTCATTGCGTAAGCCTGGGATCATCTCTCCGCGGTCGGTCTTCGGATTTTTACAATACGCCTTTTTCCGTGTCATTCCGTGGGTTCCGTGGCCAGTTATTTCAAGACATCAGCCCAGTAAGTGCCATTCGGTTGTAGCCCGTTCGACAGCATATAGAAGGGTAGCTCACCGGCGTGTGCGCGCCATCACACTTGCTCAGCCGGCCGCGGCGGCCCGCGCCGACACGCGCCGGTACTCGCCGCCCAGCCGGACCAGGGCGTACATCCACAGCAGGCAGGTCGCCAGCACCAGCCAGCCGAGGTCGCGGGCCGACAGGCTCCAGGGCAGCCACTGGGTCAGCAGCAGGATCAGCAGCGAGCCCAGCACCTTGAACATCCGGTAGCCGAACATGTCGATCCAGGCCTTGGCCTTGAAGATCAGCACCGGATCGATGGGGATGTAGAGCAGTTCCTTGGACGCGCGGTTGATGGAGTACGACAGCCCGCGGTCGGCGATCTTCAGCGCGCTGCCCGCCAGCAGCGTCGCGTTCGACATGAAGTACAGGCTGCCGGCCATGACCGACAGTGGCTGTGCGAACAGCCCGCCCAGGGCGCCCAGCCAGCGATGGATCAGCGGCGTGATCAGCAGGTTGATGGCGATCGCAACCGCGCTGAGGATGCTGAACACGTCTGCGAGATACACCGTGCGCGCCTCGCGTCCCTCGATGTGCGTCTCCACCATTTTCATGAACTGGAACTCGACCAGCGGTTCCACCACCTGCGCCAGCAGCAGGATCGCCGCGATCAGGAACAGATAGCGGTGCCTGGCGATGAAGTGCCACTGACCGCGGTCGGCCTCATCGTCGTGATTCGAGACCCCGGAGTGCTCCACGTACAGCCCCAGGCGTCCCATCAGCAGGTTGAGCAGCATCAGCAGCGCGACGATGCCGGCCGCGACCGGCAGCAGGTCGAAGGTGTCCAGTCCGAGACGTTCCACCCAGGTGGCCGACAGCACGCCGCCGGCCACGCCGCCGAGCAGCCCGCCGGTGGCGATCAGCCCGTACCAGCGCTTGCCCTGATCGCTGCTGTAGGTGGTATTTGTCAAACTCCAGAACTGTTCGACTAGTATCACGCTCAGCATGTCGACGAATATGTAAAACGCGAACGGCAGCACAAAAGCACTGTGCGGCAAGGCGGGGTAGAAGCCGATAAGACAGGCGATGATGATCGCGCAGGTTGCCAGCACGACGTTCAGGCGCGAGTGCCGTTCGATCAGCCGGTGATAGACGGTGATGATCAGGCCCAGGCCGACCGCGGTGGCGATCCACACATACGGCAGGCGGTCGCTGCCCAGCGCGGTCACGAAGATCGACCGGCTCGCGGGCTTGAGGTGATACAGCGCCGTGATGATGAGAAAGAAGTTCGTGAACAGCAGCACGGCTTGCGCGAGGCGGCCGTTGTGAAGAGTTGGCATGAGGTTTGCGATCCAGCGTTATTCGGTTACCATGAGCCCTGCCAAAGGGGGGAGGTCGTTGCATGTTGCGACTGATAGCGGTATTTGGACTCTTGCTTGGGCTGACTGTTTCGGCCCAAATCGTTAACGCAGAACAGCATTTTCCCCAGCTCCGGGATGCCCAGGATCCCGTCCTCCAGCGCCAGCTGGAACAGCGCATCAAGCGCCTGAATCTTGACGGGCCGGTGAATAAGGGTCAACTGGCCATCGCCCTCGTCGACGTCACCGATCCGCAGCGCCCCAGCCTGGCCCACGTCAACGGCGACAGCATGGTCTACGCCGCCAGCCTGCCGAAGATCGCGATCCTGCTGGCCGCGTTCGAGCGCGTTCACGAGGGGAAGCTCACGCTGGACGACGAACTGCGCGGATTGATGACCGACATGATCCGCTACTCCTCCAACACCGCGGCCACCGAGCTGATCCACCGTGTCGGGCGCAACTATGTTAACAACGTCCTCAGTTCACCGAAATACCGTCTCTACGACGAGCGCTACAACGGTGGCCTGTGGGTCGGCAAAGAATACGCGCAGGGCGTGGCCTACCGCCGTGACCCCCTGCACAACCTCTCCCACGGCGCCACCGCCTTCCAGGTGGCCCGCTTCTACTATCTGCTCGAGACCGGCCAGCTCGCCTCGCCGGAACTGTCGAAGGAGATGAAGGCCATCCTCGGCTCGCCCGGCATCAACCACAAGTTCGTGAAAGGCCTGACCGAAAACTTCCCGGACGTGCAGATCTACCGCAAATCGGGGACCTGGCGCCACTGGCATGCCGACAGCGCCATCGTCGAGCACGCCGGGCGCACCTATATTGCGGTGGCGCTGGCGGAGAGCCCGAAGGGCGGCGAGTGGATGTCCAACCTGATCTGCGAGCTCGACGGCATCATTCTGGAACAGCCGGTGCGGACCGCAGGCCTCGCAGCAGCGCGTGCAGCCGGGTCGCCAGCGTCTGATGCTCCACGGCGGAGTTCCGCTTCAGAACGTTTGATGTGATCGCGACCATGTAGAACAGCCGCGGCTCGCCCGCCGGTGATTCCACGATGGCCACCGAGTTCATCAGGTTCTCGACGTTGCCCTGATATTTTTTGCAGACGAAGCCTTCCTCCGGCTGGCAGCGGTACAGCGACCCGGATTTGAAGTACACCGCCGCATCCTGCAGCACCGGCGCCGACGCATAGCGGATACGCGTCTGCGTCATGTACATCAGCCGCTTGATCTCCAGGCTCGACCACGGATCCACCAGCCGGCCCTGTTCCATGCGCAGCAGATAGCGGATCAGCTCGTCGGTGGTCGCGACGCTGTTGGTGCCGGGCGCGTGCTTCTTGCCCTGATGGGTGAAGAAGCTGCCCTGGCGCAGGTCCTCCGGATCCAGTCCGTTGCGCGTCGCCGCTGATTTCATGGTGTCGACCCACAGCTCGCCCAGCACCTTGCGCGGCGTCTGCTCCAGAAAGGCCTGCATCCTGTCGGGTGCGGCCGGATAATCCGCCCCGAAATGCCGCAGCAGCAGCACCTGCTGCATGACCATGCTGGCCGCCGCATTGGAGCTCGCCGACATCATCCAGTCGAGGTAGCTCCACAGGTTCGCGGTGTCGCCCTCGCGCAGCGCGCGGCGCCGCATGCGGTTCTCCTCGGGACGCCAGAACGGCACGACGTGATGGTCGGTGCGGATGAAGGCATCCGCCGTCACCAGGCTGTCCTTCAGTACGCGCTGGCGCGCCTCGACGTCGCCGGGATGGATGTCCGCCAGCGTCTGCATCATCGCCAGGCTTACCATCAGCTTGCCGACGCTGCCGGGATTGCGGCGCGTATCGCCGTTGTGCTCGGCGTACAGCGGCGCATCCGGATCGCTCAGATCCAGCACGCTGACGCTGTAGCGTTTCGCATCGGCGCCGAGCAGGCGGACGATGCGGCGGGTGAGCTCGGGGTCGGGCGCCGGGATCTCCAGATCCGGCCGATCCTGCAGCCGCAGCCGGATCTGCGCCGCCGGCAGCTGCGCGCCCGGCGGCAGCCTGTTGCCCGGGACTTTGCCCTGCTGCGCCAGCCGGTAGCCTTCCAGCCGCGCGATCCCGGTCTCCTCGAAGGCGTCGATGGGATAGCCCAGCGCGGTGCCGAGGCTCAGTGCCAGCGTGCAGCCGAGCAGGCGGCGAGCATTCTTCGGACGGTACAGTCGTGATGGCATGGCCTGGATGTTAGTCGAAGTCAGTGGGGAGTGAGGAGTGAGGAGTGAGGAGTGAGGAGTGAGGAGAGTGGAGGGGGGAGTGAGGGGTGAGTCGTCAG
>CAYWKV010000181.1:0-6047 GCA_964458835.1 uncultured Gammaproteobacteria bacterium
CTCACTCCTCACTCCTCACTCAAAATGACCGACCAACGCATCGCCCGCAACAAGCTCGTCACGCTCACCTACCGCATCCTCGACGATGCCGGCGACGTGCTCGAACACAACGACCTGCCGGTCAGCTATCTGCACGGCGGCTACAGCGATCTGTTCGAGAAGGTCGAGCGCGCCCTGGAAGGCAAGGCCGCGGGCGACACGGTCGAGGTGACGCTGACCCCGGACGAGGGTTTCGGGGAGCACAATCCCGATCTCACCTTCACCGACGACATCGACAACGTCCCGCCGGAGTTCCGCCGTCTGGGCGCCGAGGTGGAGATGCAGAACGAGGCTGGCGAGGCCCGCACCTTCATCGTCACCCGCATCGCCGACGGCAAGCTCACCGTCGACTGCAACCACCCCTTCGCCGGCAAGACCGTGCACTTCGAGGTGCAGATCCAGTCCGTGCGCGACGCCACCCCCGACGAGATCCGCCAGGCCACCGGCGGGCTGCACTGATCCGGCCGGCCCCGGCCTGCGGCCCCTGCCGCCAGGCGCCCCTGCAGCCGCCGAAACCACCCGTGGTATGATCCCCTCCCGAGCCGGCACGCACGCTGCCGCCCGGGCCGCGGCGGCCCAGACCGGCACGGCACACCGCCCCGCATGGCACCACGATCAGCCGATGGGAGACAGGCGACCACCATGCCGCTGAGCATCATCATCCTCGCCGCGGGCCAGGGCACGCGCATGCGCTCGGCCCTGCCCAAGGTGCTGCACCCCCTGGCCGGCCGGCCACTGCTGGACCACGTCATCGACGCCGCCGAGGCGCTCGGCGCCGGCTCCGTGCAGGTCGTCTACGGCCATGGCGGCGAGCAGGTGCGCGAGCGTCTCGCCGCGCGCCGGGTCACCTGGGTCGAGCAGGCCGCACAGCTCGGCACCGGCCACGCCGTCGCCCAGGCGCTGCCGGCCGTCCCCGACGCCGACCGTGTGCTGGTGCTGTACGGCGACGTGCCGCTGATCGGCGCCGACACCCTGCGCCGCCTGCTGGCGGCCGCGGACGGCGGCCGCTTCGGCCTGCTGACCGCCGAACTCGCCGACCCGAGCGGCTACGGCCGCATCCTGCGCGACGCCGCCGGGCGCGTCACCGGCATCGCCGAACAGAAGGACGCGACGTCCGCACAGCTGCGCATCCGCGAGATCAACACCGGCTTTCTCGCCGTCGATGCCGCGCCTCTCAAGCGCTGGATCGCGCGGCTGGGCAACGACAATGCCCAGGGCGAGTACTATCTCACCGACGTCATCGCGCAGGCCGCCGCCGACGGCATGGCCATCGAGACGGTCGCGCCGGACGCGCTCGCCGAGATCCTCGGCGTCAACAACCGCGCCCAGCTCGCCGGGCTCGAACGCGACTATCAGCGCGCGCAGGCAGAGCGCCTGCTGCTGGCGGGCGTCACCCTGCACGACCCGGCGCGCTTCGACCTGCGCGGCCGTCTGGAGCACGGCCAGGATGTGGTCGTGGATGTGAACGTCATCCTCGAAGGCACGGTGCGGCTGGGCGATCGCGTCCATATCGGTCCCGGCTGCGTGATCCGCAATGCGGACATCGGTCCGGACACCGTCGTACAGGCGCATTGCGTGATCGAGGACGCCGTCATCGGCGGCCATGCGCGCATCGGCCCGTTCGCGCGCATCCGTCCGGAGACACGGCTGGCCGACGACGTGCACATCGGCAACTTCGTCGAGATCAAGAAATCGGACATCGACGCCGGCTCCAAGGTGAATCACCTGAGCTACATCGGCGACACCCGCATCGGCAAGCGCGTCAACGTCGGCGCCGGCACCATCACCTGCAACTACGACGGCGCCAACAAGCACCGCACCGTCATCGAGGACGACGCCTTCATCGGCTCGGACACGCAGCTGGTCGCGCCGGTGACGGTCGGTGCCGGTGCGACCCTGGGCGCGGGCACCACGCTCACCCGCGACGCACCGCCCGGCGAACTCACCTACAGCCGCGCCAGACAGGAAACCCGCCCGGGCTGGAAGCGGCCGGTGAAGAAGAAACCGACATAAAGGGACCATTGAACATACCTAAGGAACCTCTGATTAATTCGTCGTACCGTCATTGCGAGCGAAGCGAAGCAATCTCCTTCTACGGTAGATCAATAGCTTGGAGATTGCCGCGTCGCTACGCTCCTCGCAATGACGAATTAATCAGAGGTTCCCTAACCGGTTGACACCTGTAGGAGCGGGCTCTGCCCGCGAACCGGTATATCTCCTGTCCGTTCGCGGCAGAGCCCGCTCCTACAGAGCCATGTCAAACAGTTTGGTAAAGATCAATAATCCGTCATTGCGGGTACCTTATCCTTCGGATCAAGGCATCCTCGCAATGACGGCATGACCAATTGATCAGAGGTTCCATAAATTCATTTGCGACGGAAACACACGGAATGACACGGACAAACCCCTATTACCGGCTTTGTATGACTTGACCCGCGGGATGGCGGCGATCCGTACCATGTCTTATCCAGAAATTCCGTGTTGTTCCGTGTTGTTCCGTGTGCTTCCGTGGCCATTACGATCTTAGAAAGGTAGACAACCATGTGCGGTATCGTCGGTGCGATCGCTCAGCGTGATGTGGCGCCCATCCTGCTCGAAGGGCTGCGGCGGCTGGAATACCGCGGCTACGATTCGGCGGGCATGGTCGTGGTCGGTCCCGACCAGGCGCACGCGCGCATCCGCGCGACCGGCAAGGTGAGCCAGCTGGCCGAACTGCTGCAGCAGACGCCGCTGCCGGGCGCCCTGGGCGTGGCGCACACCCGCTGGGCGACGCACGGCCGGCCGACGGTCGCCAACGCGCATCCGCACATCTGCCGCGACACCGTCGCCGTCGTCCACAACGGCATCATCGAGAACCACGAGGCGCTGCGCGCGCGCCAGCGCGAACAGGGCTTCCACTTCAGCTCGGAAACCGACACCGAGGTGATCGTCCACCAGATCTACTCGTACATCGAACAGGGCAAGGATCTGCTGGCCGCCGTGCAGGCGACCATCGCCGAACTGCGCGGCGCCTATGCGCTGGGCGTCGTGTCGAAGACCGAACCCGGGCGGCTGGTGGTCGCGCGCCGCGGCAGTCCGCTGGTGATCGGCTTAGGCATAGGCGAAAACTTCATCGCCTCCGACGTCGCCGCGCTGCTGCCCGTGACGCAGCGCTTCATGTTCCTGGAAGATGGCGACACCGCCGCGCTGACCACCGACGCCATCCAGGTCTTCGACCGCGACGGTGCGCCCGCGCAGCGCACCGAGCGCATGTCCGAACTCACCGCCGACGCCGTCGAGCGCGGCGAATACCGCCACTACATGCTCAAGGAGATCTTCGAGCAGCCGCGCGCGGTGGCCGACTGCCTGGAGGGCCGCATCGCCGAGGGCCGCGTGCTGGAACAGAGCTTCGGGCCGGACGCGGCGCGCATCTTCGATCAGGTGCAGGGCGTGCACATCATCGCCTGCGGGACGAGTTTCCATGCCGGCATGGTCGGCCGCTACTGGCTGGAATCCATCGCCGGCATCCCGTGCAGCGTGGAGGTCGCCAGCGAATTCCGCTACCGCCGTCCCGTGGTGCGCAAGAACTCGCTGATCGTCACGCTCTCGCAATCGGGCGAGACCGCCGACACGCTCGCCGGCCTACAGGAGGCCAAGCGCCTCGGCTTCGGCCATTCGCTGGCCATCTGCAACGTGCCGGAAAGCTCGCTGGTGCGCGAGTCCGAACTCGTGCTCATGACCCGTGCCGGCCCCGAGATCGGCGTGGCCTCGACCAAGGCCTTCACCACCCAGCTCGTGTCCCTGCTGCTGCTGGTCATCGCCCTCGGCCGCCGGCACGGCATCGACGCGGAGCAGGAGGCGAAGATGGTGCAGCAGCTCGTCTCCCTGCCCGGCCGCATCGAACATGCGTTGCAGCTCGATCCGCAGATCACGCAACTCGCCGAACGCTTCGCCGACAAGCACCACGCCCTGTTCCTCGGCCGTGGCGCGCAGTATCCGGTGGCGATGGAAGGCGCGCTCAAGCTCAAGGAGATCTCCTACATCCACGCCGAGGCCTACCCGGCCGGCGAGCTCAAGCACGGCCCGCTGGCCCTGGTCGATGCCGACATGCCGGTGATCGCGGTGGCGCCGAACAACGACCTGCTGGAGAAGCTCAAGTCCAACCTGCAGGAGGTCAGCGCCCGCGGCGGCGAACTGTTCGTGTTCGCCGATGAAGAGTCCGGCGTCGCGGCCGGCCCCGGCACCACCGTCCTGCCGGTCGCCCCGACCGACGACTGCATTGCGCCGATCGTCTTCACCACGCCGCTGCAGCTGCTCGCCTACCACGTGGCGGTGCTCAAGGGCACGGACGTGGACCAGCCGCGCAACCTGGCCAAGAGCGTGACGGTGGAATAGGGCGGATTTGTGTATCACCGGGATACACAAACCGGGTTTGTGTATCATGAGCTGTTGTACGTGATACGGAAATCGCTTACCATCCCACGGGTCCATTACGTCCCAGGCGACCCCATGGCCCAGCCCTATACGCCAGAATCTTTGCCGATCAAGGAGTTGGATAGGACTGCCCTGATCACGGCGGTCGGCGAGGCCAATGCGGCGCTGGCCCGTTATGACGGCCTGCTCATGGGCATGATCAACCCGGCGGTGATGCTGTCGCCCCTGACCAACCAGGAAGCGGTGCTGTCCTCCAGGATCGAAGGCACCCAGGCCACCGTCGAGGAGGTCCTGGAGTACGAGGCCGGCCAGGAGCAGGACGAGGAAAAGAGCCGCGACATTCAGGAGATCCTGAACTACCGCACGGCGATGATGCTCGCCAAGGACAGCGTGGCCGGCCGGCCCATCCGGCTGAGCCTGATCCGCGAGCTGCACCGCATCCTGATGGACGGCGTGCGCGGCCAGAACAAGGAGCCGGGCCAGTTCCGCCAGGATCAGAACTGGATCGGCGCCCCGGGCTGTCCGATCGAAGAGGCGACCTTCGTGCCGCCCGGTCCGCTGCAACTGCTGGATCACCTCCAGGCCTGGGAGGCCTATCTGGCCGGCGACGACATCGACCCCATCGTGCAGACGGCCGTCGTCCACGCCCAGTTCGAGCTGATCCATCCCTTCAAGGACGGCAACGGCCGTATCGGCCGCCTGCTGATTCCGCTGTTCCTGTATGCGAAGGGGCGGCTGAACAGCCCGATGTTCTATCTCTCGGCCTATCTGGAGAGCCACCGCGACGAATACTACGCGCGCCTGCGCGCGATTTCCGAGCAGCGCGACTGGACCGGCTGGTGCGCGTTCTTCCTGCGCGCCGTCACCATCCAGGCCGCGCAGAACGGTGCCATTCTGCGCGAGATCATGGCCCTGTACGACATCGCCAAGCAGCAGGTGCGCGCCATCACCCGCTCGCCGCACAGCGCGCCACTGGTGGATGCCCTGTTCGACCGGCCCATCTTCACCAGCGCCAGGCTGGCCCAGCGCGCCAACGTGCCCAAGCCCACGGTGCACAAGCTGATCAAGGCGCTGCTCGAAGAGGGCGTGCTGCAGACCGTGCGCCCGGCCTCGGGCAGCCGGCCGGCGATACTCACCTTCGCCGAACTGCTGAACACCCTGGAACGCAAACAATTGGTTTGACTTATGGATCTCTGATCAATTCATCTCGTAGCCATTGTGGGGCGTTTGGGGTCAGGGTAGAAACTCAAGCTTTGAGATGCGGTGCCGGTGCGTTGCATAGGAGTTTTTACTCCGACCCCAAATATCCGATCAGCCGCGCAACCTGGCGAAGAGCGTGACGGTGGAATAGGACGGACTTGTGTATTAGCGGGGTGATAGGAAGAAAAATAGTCGTTACATAAGTACTGAAGTCGTTACCCACGTCATACAGCACTGAATAGTGCCGCGATTTGGAGTCCACTCCTAGTCCCTTCCTGGCCGCTTGCGAAGACTGCGACATTGTGGCCGGTCTCGGATGCGAGTCTGCTGTCCACCCGAAGCGGACATTGTGACGTGGACAGCCGAATTCGGATTTGGCCGTCTGCAACCGGCCA
>CAYWKV010000182.1:0-6013 GCA_964458835.1 uncultured Gammaproteobacteria bacterium
GTCGAAAATATCCTCGTCATTGCGAGGAGCGCAGCGACGCGGCAATCTCGTTCAGCGGCAGATGTCCTGAAAGAGATCGCCCCAATTCGGATTTAAGGACTCAATCAGTTCGATCTTTGTACTTCTCGACCCGGCTTTGAGTTGTTTCTCCCGGGTAATGGCCTGAGCCATATCCTCGTAGAGTTCGAAGTGCACCAGCCTGGTCAGGTTGTATTTTTCAGAGAACCCCGTGATCACCTTGTTCTTGTGTTCCCAGATCCGCTTCGGCAGGTCACTGGTGACACCTATATAGAGGGTTCCATTCGGCTTGTTGGTGAGCAAGTATACGGCAGGCTGTTTTTGCATCGCATCGTCCCTGATGTGATCGCGTGTATTAGACAGCAGCTTCTGCGTTAGGAGATTGCCGCGTCGCTGCGCTCCTCGCAATGACGAGGATATTTTCGACTGCTACTGGCCGATACCAGATCTTCGAGTGAAGCAAACCCTCACTCCCCGCTTCATCCGCTTTTCGCCGCCCCGCCGGTGTTCGCCCGTTGGGGAGGCTTAATCTTTCCCTGTCTTCTACCGCCCGATATCCGTCACTACATCCAGAATCACCCGGCTGCGGTCGTCGATGAGCACGATGTCGGTGCCGATGCGCAACCGCGAATAGCCTCTGGGCAACGGGCTCAGCCGCATATCGAGTTCGCGGTCCAGGCGCCGCATCTCCAGGCCGGGCGGCAGGGTGCCTTTGCGGTGCAGTTGCTTGCGCAGGCCCGGGGGCAGGGTCTCCTTCTTCGCCAGGCCGGGTGGCAGGTTCCTGCGGTACCAGCGGTGGATCTCGTCGCGGTCGCGGTCGCTGAACACCAGCGTCACGCGGCCGTGCTCGTCGCGGACGGTGACCGCCCCGCGCGTCGACGTTCCGCTGCTCGCGCAGCCGCCCAGCGCCAGTGCGCCGGCCGTCACCAGGCCGCCGATCATGAACCGTCTGCGTGTCAGCATGTTTCCTCCTTGGTGGACGCCTCGTGTGTGAATCGGCTATGACCCAAGCCTGGGCCGCCGCCGCTGAATGGGGCCTGAACCGCGCTCACTCCGCCGGCCGCGGTGCCGAGATCCGCGTCATGGTGTCTTCGATCCACGTCTCCGCCTGCCTGAGGATCTCCGCCGCCGAACGCCCCTGGCTTTGGATCGGCGGGCCGATCACCACCTGGATCTCGCCCGGCCGCATCAGGAAGCTGCGCGCCGGCCAGTATTCGCCCGCGTTGTGCGCGACCGGCACGATGGCGTGTCCGGTCTGCTCCGCGAGCACGGCGCCGCCGATGCGGTAGCGTCCGCGCTCGCCCGGCGCCATGCGCGTGCCCTCGGGAAACACCACGACCCAGCGGCCGGTCTCCAGCCGCTGCCGGCCCTGGGTCACCAGCTGCTCGACGGCCTTGCGGCCGGCCTTGCGGTCGATGGCGATGGCGCCGACCATCGCCAGGCCCCAGCCGAAGAACGGGACCCTCAGCAGTTCGCGCTTCAGCACCCAGACCTGCGGCGGAAAGATCTCCTGCAGGGCGAGCGTCTCCCAGGTCGACTGGTGCTTGCTGAAGATGATCGCCGTGTCTTTGGGGATGTTCTCGCGGCCGGTGACGCGGTAGGTCAGTCCGCAGCTGTGTTTGAGCCACCACAGGTTCAGCCGCGCCCAGCGCGTGGCCACCGCATAGCGCACGCGGAAGGAGAATGGAAAGCACAGCACGGTGGCCATGGCGAATAGCGGAATGGTGGTGAAGAACACCACGCCGAACAGTCCCGAGCGGACCACGCGCAGGGCGGCCGATGCGCTCATGCCTCACCCCGCTCGGCGAGCAGCGCATCGACGGCCGTGGCGAGGTCGGCGAACACCGGGGTATCGCCGAACCCTTCCGCCTGCAGCCGCGCCTGTGTCTTCGCGCCTTTGCCGGTCAGCACCAGGATCGGCTGCGCACCCACGCTGCGCGCCGCCTGCAGATCGCGCAGCGAGTCGCCGACCGCGGGCACGCCCCGCAACGAGACGTTCAGGCGCCGCGCGATGTCTTGCAGCAGGCCGGGCCTGGGCTTGCGGCAGTCGCACTCATCGTCGGGTCCGTGCGGACAGAAGAATACCGCATCGACGGCGCCGCCGACGTCGGCGAGCGCGCGGTGCATCTTCTCGTGGATGCGGCTCAAGGTGTCGGCATCGAACAGGCCGCGCGCGAGGCCGGACTGATTGCTCGCCACCACCACCCGGTACTCCGCGCGGTTGAGCCGCGCGATCGCCTCCAGGCTGCCGGGAATGGGAATCCATTCGTCGGGCGATTTGATGTAGGCGTCGGAGTCTTCGTTGATGACGCCGTCGCGGTCGAGGATCACGAGTCGCATAGGTGGAAGTTCCCGGCCACGTCAGGCGGCGTCAACCGTATGATGGCCACGAAACCCACGAAATCCACGAAAAAGTATGAGGAGAGAACTTTCTCGTCGGCATTGTTCGTGGATTTCGTGGGTTTCGTGGCCATCCTCGCTCATTCCATGTCGCGGAATTCGGAGACGCGGATGCGGCCGTTGACCATGCGCGATTCGCGCTGCATCAGTTTCTCCATCTTGTCCCAGAAGGCCTGCCTGAGATCGAAGTCCTGCGCGATGGCGGTGCCGATCAGCAGGATGAACAGGTCGGCACACTCCTCGGCGAGCAAAGCCTTGCTCTTGCCCTTGGTGACACAGGAGGAGATCTCGCCCAGCTCCTCGGCCATCAGCGCCACGCGGTAGGTCAGCTCCTCCCCGCCGGTGTTCTTGAAATCGTGCTTGTCGTGGAAGGCCTGCACGGCCTTCAGCATCGCCTGGTAGGAATCGTGTTCGTTCATCGTGGCAACCTCCGTCACCGCAGGAGCGACCCTTGACTCATTTGCATGACACGCCTGTAAAAGACAGCAGTCTCTGCGGGGGCGGTTCGCGGCCAGCACCCCAGGGCGACCTCGGCGCAAGCGCCCCACCTTCAGGCCGCTCCTGCGGGCGTCACGCCATGGGGCAGTACTCAATAACGACCATCTCACCGTCGTCCCACAGCCTTTACCCAAAAAAACTCCTTCAACTCAGCTACGGGAGTACACGGAAATGCAATCACCTCGCGAAGCCCTGCCTCAGCACCCGGCAGGTCACAGGGTCTGTTGTGTGAAGCCCATGATCTTGTCCGTGTTCTTCCGTGTGCTTCCGTGGCAAATGCGGTTTTCGGGTTTATGGGGCGGCAACGTGGCCATCTCAATTCTGCAGCCGCGACAGATCCGCCGCCCGCAGGAACAGCGACTGCAGCTGCTGCAGCAGCGCGAGCCGGTTGGCGCGCAGCGCGGCGTCCTCGGCCATCACCATGACGTTGTCGAAGAAGCGGTCGACCGGCTCGCGCAGCGCCGCCAGCCGGCGCAGGCCCGCGGTGTAGTCGCCGCGGTCGAATGCGCTTTCCACCTCGCCGCGCAGCGCGTCGAGCCCCGTGGCCAGATCGCGTTCCGCCGCGTCGACGAGCCGCTCGGCTGCGACCGCCGCGGGGATCGCCTCCTCCGTCTTGCGCAGGATGTTGCCGATGCGCTTGTTGGCCGCGGCGAGGCTCGCCGCCTCCGGCAGCGCGCGGAATTCGGTGACCGCATGCAGGCGGGCGTGGAAATCCAGCGGGCGGGTCGGGCGCTGCGCGCGCACGGCATCGAACACGTCGGGTGCGATGCCGGCCTCGGTGTAGTAGGCGCGCAGCCGCTCCATCATGAACTCGAACACGCCGTCGACCGCCTCCCCGGCCCCGAGCGCCGCGGGGAAGCCGGCGGCCGCCGTCGCGAGCAGTTCGGCGAGATCGAGATCGCGTCCGCCTTCGATGAGGATGCGCAGCACGCCGAGCGCGGCGCGGCGCAGGGCGAAGGGATCCTTGTCGCCGGTCGGCGGCTGGCCGATGGCGAAGATGCCGACCAGCGTATCGAGGCGATCGGCGATCGCCAGCGCCTGGCCGGTCGCGGTTTGCGGCAGCGCATCGCCGGCGAAGCGCGGGCGGTACTGTTCGTCGATCGCCTGCGCGACTTCCTCGGGCTCGCCGTCGTGCTGCGCATAGTAGCGGCCCATCACGCCCTGCAGTTCGGGAAACTCGAACACCATCTGGGTGAGCAGATCGCACTTGGCGAGCATGGCCGCACGTTCCGCCAGCCGTGCATCGGCGCCGAGCGCGGCGGCGATGTGGGCGGCCAGTCGCGCGACGCGCTTCTGCTTGTCCAGCAGCGTGCCGAGCCGGTTCTGGAACACCATGGTGCCGAGCCGGTCGATGCGCGCCTCCAGGCGCTGCTTGCGGTCCTGGTTCCAGAAGAAGGCGGCGTCGGTCAGGCGCGGGCGCACCACGCGTTCGTTGCCGGCCTTCACCTGCGCGGGATCGCGGCTGACGATGTTGGAGATGGTGATGAAATGCGGCAGCAGCCGGCCGGTGCCGTCGACCACCGGGAAATATTTCTGGTTGTCCTGCATGGTCGAGATCAGCGCCTCGGACGGCACCTCGAGAAAACGCGTCTCGAAATCGCCGGTCACTGCGACCGGCCATTCGACCAGTGCCGTGACCTCGTCGAGCAGATCCTCGTCGATCAGGGCGCGGCCGCCGGCGGCGACGCCGGCCTCGATCACCTGACCGCGGATCGCCGCGCGGCGTTCGGCGAAATCGGCGAGCACCCGGCCTTCGGTCTGCAGCAGCGGCGCATAGGCGGCGGGTTCGCCGATGTAGATCGGCGCGGGATGGTGGAAGCGGTGCCCGCGCGTCTCGCGGCCGCTCTGGACGCCGAGGATCTCGGCATCGATGACCTCGTCGCCGAACAGCAGCACGATCCAGTGCACCGGCCGCACGAACTCGGCCGTGCCCGCGCCCCAGCGCATGCGTTTGGGGATCGGCAGCTGACCGAGTGCCTGGTCGACGATGTCGGGGATGAGTTCGGCCGTGCCGCGTCCGCGCTCCATGACGCGATGCACCAGCCAGGCGCCCTTGTCGGTCTCGAGCTTCTCCAGCTGTTCGACGCCGACGCCGCAGGAACGCGCGAAGCCCTGTGCGCCGGGCGTCGGATTGCCGTCCTCGTCGAAGGCGGCCGCGAGCGCGGGGCCGCGCCGGATCTGCTCGCGGTCGGCCTGGGTCGTGGCGACGGCCTCGAGCCCCGAAGCCAGCCGCCGCGGCGCGGCATAGTCGTGCACCTCGCCGAACGCGAGGTCGGCCTGTACCAGGCCCTTGCGCACGCCGTCGCTGAACGCGCGGCTCAGACGCAGCAGTGCCTTGGGCGGCAGTTCCTCGGTGCCGATCTCGATCAGCAGGTCGCGGGTCTCGTTGGTCATGCCGCGCCCTCCGGCCTGCACATCGGGAAGCCGAGCGCCTCGCGCGCGTCGTAATAGGCCTGGGCGCAGGCGCGTGCCAGGGTGCGCACGCGCAGGATGTAGCGCTGACGCTCGGTCACCGAGATGGCGCTGCGCGCATCCAGCAGATTGAAGCTGTGCGAGGCCTTCAGCACCATTTCATAGGCGGGCAGCGGCAGACCGGCCTCGATGAGCTTCCGGCTCTGCGCCTCGCACACGTCGAACCAGCGGAACAGCTCCTCGACCGGCGCGTGCTCGAAGTTGAAGGTCGACATCTCGACCTCGTTCTGATGGAACACGTCGCCGTAGGTGACGGCGCCCTGCGGCCCGCGCGTCCACACCAGGTCGAACACGCTCTCCACGCCCTGCAGGTACATGGCGATGCGCTCCAGACCGTAGGTGATCTCGCCGGTGACCGGCCGGCAGTCGAGGCCGCCGACCTGCTGGAAATAGGTGAACTGGGTGACCTCCATGCCATTCAGCCACACCTCCCAGCCCAGGCCCCAGGCGCCGAGCGTCGGCGATTCCCAGTTGTCCTCCACGAAGCGGATGTCGTGCACCAGCGGATCGATGCCGAGATTCCGCAGCGAGCCGAGATACAGCTCCTGGATGTCCAGCGGCGAGGGCTTGAGGATCACCTGGAACTGGTAATAGTGCTGCAGCCGGTTCGGGTTCTCGCCGTAGC
>CAYWKV010000183.1:0-5910 GCA_964458835.1 uncultured Gammaproteobacteria bacterium
ACTCCTCACTCCTCACTCCTCACTCCTCACTCCTCACTCCTCACTCCTCACTCCCTAAGGCCTCACCCCCTCCGGCAGGGCGATCGAGACGTGTTCGGCCAGATCCGGTTCGCCGCAGTGGGCGAGTATCTGTGCGCGGATCCGGTCGCGCAGGTCCACCAGCGCCGGCCAGTCCGTGCCGGTCGCGGTCAGCGGTGTTCCCACCCAGACGATGGCGATGCCGGGGCGCGGTCGCCATGAACTGCCGCGCAGCATCTCGCGCGTGCCGCGCAGAGCGATCGGCACCAGCGCCGTTCCGCTTTCCATCGCGACCTTGAAGGCGCCGAGACGGAATGGACGCAGGCCCGGTGCAGCCGTGAAGGTCGCTTCCGGAAAGAACACCACCCCATCCCCGCCGTGCACCCGGTCCAGCACCCGCGCGGCATCGTCCACGCTCTGGCGTACGTCATCGCGGGCCACGAACTCGGTGCCGAGCTTCGCCAGCAGCGTGCCGAGCAGCGGTCGGCGCAGGGCGCGCTTGGCGACGAAGTGCAGCGGCATGTCGAGCGCCGCCGTCAGCACGATGGCGTCGAGGTAGCTGGCGTGATTGGCGACCAGCACCAGCGGCCGGTCGATCGGCAGTGTGGCCTCACCGCGCCGCACGATGCGCATGCCGGCAAGCCGCAGGCCGATGCGCGCACCGATGCGGGCACTGAGCTGGGCGGTGCGGCGCGGCAGCAGCAGCACCAGCAAGGTGATCGGGATGGCGCAGACCAGGCAGCACAGCCATGCATAGAGGACGTACAGGTCGCCTTGCGCACGGTCCAGTGCGCGGGTGAACAGCGTGTGCAGTGCGCGGCCGGCCAGTGCCAGGCGCTGCCGCCAGTAGCGCCGCCGGTGCACGACGCCGCCCGTGAAGGCGCCCTGCTCGTAGAGCTTGCGGCATTCGACCCGGCGTATCTTGCCGCTCGACGTCTTGAGCACGCTGCGCGGCGGGGCGAGCACGATGTCGTCCGGGCGGGTGCCGGTGAGCTGCAGCGCCAGGGCGTCGATGCGCTCGCGCAGTGCCTGCAGCCGCGCCGCGTCGCGTTCGCGGGTCTCGGCCAGCACCACCAGACGTTCGGCCGGGCCGTCGCCGCGCGCGGCGAAGACCGCGACGGCATTCTTGCGCATGCCGGGCAGGTCGCCGACCGCCTGTTCGAGTTCGTAGGGATAGAGGTTGCGGCCGGCACGGATGATGAGGTCCTTGGCGCGTCCGGTGATGAAGACTTCGCCGTCGGCGAGGTAGGCGTAATCGCCGGAATCGCGCCAGGGTCCATGCAGCAGCGCGGCAGTGGCCTCGTCGTTGCGGAAATAGCCGCGCGTCGCCGACGGCCCGCGGAATTGCAGCCGGCCCTGGCGGCGTTCCCCCAGATCGCGATCCTGATCGTCGACGATGCGGATGGCGTGATCGGGCAAGGCACGGCCGCCACTGACGAAGCGCAGTGCCTGCCGGCCCGCCGGAACGGGTTCGGCACGGCCGGTGGCGGTGAAGCGTTCGCGGTCGATGCTGTCGATGCGCGGCCCGCGCCCGAGCGGCGGGAAGGCCAGCCCGACCGCGTTCTCGGCCAGCCCGTACACGGGTGTCATGGCCTCGCGCCGGAAGCCGCAGGCGGCGAAGCGCCGGCAGAAGGCGTCGAGCGTGTCGGGATGGACCGGCTCGGCGCCGTTGAAGGCCAGCCGCCAGCTGCCCAGGTCCAGGTCTTCGAGCTCCTCGTCGCGCAGGCGCGTCGCGCACAGGTCATAGGCGAAATTGGGCGCCGCCGACAGGGTGCCGCGATGCGCGTGGATGGCACGCAGCCAGCGCACCGGCCGGGCGATGAAGTTGAGCGGCGACATCAGTACCAGGCGCATACCGAAATGGAGGCTGCCGAGGCAGGCGCCGATCAGCCCCATGTCGTGATAGAGCGGCAGCCAGCTGACGAAGACATCGTCGCTGGTCGCGGCTGCGGCCCGGCCCATGGCGCGCACGTTGGCGAGCAGGTTGGCGTGGCTGAGCATCACGCCTTTGGGCTGGCCGGTGCTGCCGGAGGTGTATTGGATCAGAGCCAGGGCCTCCGGTCCGACGTCCACGGGGGGGATGGGTTCGCCGGCGCGCAGTTCGGGCACGGCGCACAGGTGCCGGAGCGCGGCGCACTGTGACTTCAGCAACCGCGCGTAGTCGCGGGCCTCGTCGACGGTGATGAGAATCGGCGCTTGGGCGTTGTCCAGGATGCCGACCTGCCGCAGCAGGTGATCCTCGAGCTGGGCACGGCTCGCCGGCGGATAGAGCGGCGCGGGCACGGCGCCGGCGAGCAGGATGCCGTAGAAGGCGAAGAAGAATTCCAGACCGCTGGGCAGCATCAGGGCCACCCGGTCGCCCGGCTGGATGCCGCGCGCGACCAGGCCGCCGGCAACCTGCGCGGCACCGCGGTAGAGGTCGCCGAAGGTCAGAATCTCCGCCGCGGCATCGCCGGGGTGGAAGCTCAGGTAGACCCGTTCCGGCAGGCGCTGGGCATGCCACTGAAGCACCTCGGTCAGCGTCCGGGCATCCAGCGGGATCTCGACCTCGCCGATGGCGGTCGCGGCCGGCATGGCGGTCGTCGCGACGGGGGCGGCGATGCCGAGCAGCCGGAGGAGCTCCGCGGCGGTCTGCGCGCCCAGCGCGGCATCTTCGGCCGCCGTGAGGCCCAGCTCGCGCTCGATGCGCAGCAGCAATTCGACGCGCGCCAGGCTGTCCAGGCCGAGGTCGCGTTCCAGATGGCTCTCAAGGGCCACCGCCGGCGTCGGCCGGCCCGGATGCAGTTCCTGCACCAGCTGCGTCAGGATCGCCAGCAGGGCGTCGGCGTGCACGGGCGGATCGGCTGTTTCCATCGGGGCGGGGAGGCTGGTAACGTGCCGCTTACTGTAACACCGACGGGACATGAAGCGAGTCTTTCGCCGTGAACGAAGCCAGCCGCAGGTCGATCGCCGAAGCGGATCGGACCGAGATCGAGCGTTTTCTCGATACCGTATGGATGGAGAACGGTCTGAGCGGCCATACGCTCGCCGCCTACCGCAACGATCTGTGCGGCCTCTCCGCCTGGCTCGGGCGGCAGGGCGTTGCACTCGCCGGTGCGAGTCGCGAGCACCTGCTGGCGTATCTCGCCAGCCGGGCTGCCGCCGGCACTAAGGCGCGCAGCGCCGCCCGGCTGGTGTCCAGCCTGCGCCGCTTCTACCGTTATCTGGTACGCGAGAACCGTATCCAGGAGGATCCCAGTGCGCGCATCGATGCACCCCGGCTCGGCCGGCCGCTGCCCAAGTCGCTGAGCGAGGCACAGGTCGACGCCCTGCTGCAGGCGCCGGACATCAGCCAACCCCTGGGGCTGCGCGACCGCGCCATGCTGGAGGTGCTGTACGCCTGCGGACTGCGGGTGTCCGAACTGGTGGGGCTGCGCATCGAGCAGCTGAATCCGCGTCAGGGTGTGCTGCGCGTGTTCGGTAAAGGCAGCAAGGAGCGGCTGGTGCCGCTGGGCGAGGAGGCCCAGGGCTGGCTGACGCGCTTCCTCGCCGAGGCGCGGCCCGCGCTGCTGAATGGCGTGACCAGCGATGCGGTGTTCCCGGGACGCGGTGGGGAGGCACTGACCCGGCAGGCCTTCTGGTACCGCATCAAGGCCCATGCGCGCGCCGCGGACATCCATACGCCGCTGTCGCCGCACACGCTGCGCCATGCCTTCGCCACGCATCTGGTCAACCACGGCGCCGATCTGCGCGTGGTGCAGCTGCTGCTCGGCCACAGCGACCTGTCCACCACCCAGATCTACACCCACGTCGCCCGCGAGCGGCTGCGCGAACTGCATGCGCAGCATCACCCCCGGGGGTGAACACGGACGGCAGGCCGCCGCAGCCGGTCTCGTCCTTGAACCCGGAAAGCCGCCTTCGCCACGGAACTGCATGGAAAGCTACGGACGGGATTATGCGCTTCGCACCGCAGCCTCTCCGTCCGCCAGCTAGTGGGTCGGGGGTTGCGCGGCACCGCTCCTTCCGGTGTTCCGTGTGCCGTCGCGGCGGCAACGGCTTGTTCAGGGCTCACGCCGGCCCACGACCGCGGTCCGGGGTCTGCGTCACGGATCCTCGATTGCGGCGTCGCGGGCAATCCGGGAGAATGGTTTACCTTCATGTACAGGATCCCCGCGGGGACTACGGGTTTTTTTCATGTCGTTTCTGATTCGTATCGCTCTGGTCTGGTTTGCGCTGTTGGGCGTGGTACAGGCCGCCGAAGATCATGCCGCCGTCCGCAAGGCGCTCACCGCCATCATTCCCGATGCCGCGCCGGACGAGATCCGTCCCACGGGACTGCCGGGCCTGTTCGAGGTCACCTACGGGCCGCAGGTGCTCTACATCAGCGAGGACGGCCGTTTTCTGGTGCAGGGACACCTCATCGATCTCCAGACCCGCACTGATCTCACCGATCGGCGACAGGGGCAGCTGCGCAACGCGGCGCTCACCAGGCTGGGCGAGGACAAGATGGTGATCTTCCCGGCGGCGAAGCCACGCCACACGGTCACGGTGTTTACCGACATCGACTGCGGCTATTGCCGCAAGCTGCACAACGAGATCAAGGAGATCAACGAACTCGGCATCACCGTGCGGTATCTGTTCTTCCCGCGCTCCGGCCCGAACACCGAGTCGTACTACAAGGCGCAGTCGGTCTGGTGCGCTGAAGACCGCCGTCAGGCGCTGACCGATGCCAAGGCGGGTCAGGCTCTGCCGCGGGCGACCTGCGCCAATCCCATCGACGAGCACATGAAGCTGGTGCGGCAGTTCGGGCTGCAGGGCACGCCCGCCATCGTGTTCGAGGATGGTCAGGTGGTGCCCGGCTACGTACCGGCCAAGAAGCTGGCGGCGATGCTGGACGAAAACGCGCGCTGACGCGAGTGGCGCCTGCGTTCCCGTGTCGGGATCGTGGGCGTCGGCATCAGTGCAGCACGGTGAACATCTGCGACCGGTAGTGGTTCACCAGCGGTCCCTGGTTGCCGAGCAGTTCGAACATCGCCAGCAGGCCCCTGCGGCCGGCGTCGTCGCCGTAGCGGCGGTCACGGCGCAGGATCTCCAGATACTGTTCCAGCGCACCTTCGGCACCGCCGGCCAGGGCCAGGCGTGCCGCCAGCAGGTCGCGCGCCTCCAGGTCGTCGGCATTCTTTGCGATACGCTGCTCCAGGGCCGCGCGATCCGGTGCGCCGGCGATGCGCCGCGCGAACTCCACCAGGGCCGCGTAACGCCGGATCTCCGTGCTCTCCCGGATGTCGCGCGGCATGGCCATCAGGGCCTGCTCGGCTTCGTCGACCAGACCGGCGTCCATTGCGGCGCGCAGATAATCCAGCTGTGCGCGGGGATTGTCCGGATCCTGGGTCGCCGCATCGTGCAGGATCGCCAGTGCACCTTCGATATCTCCCGCCGCCACACGTTGCGCCGCCTGTTCGCGCAGGCCGTCGGATTCGCGCGCGACGTACTTGTCCAGCAGGGTGCGCAGCGTGGATTCGGTCTGCGCGCCCAGGATCTCCTCCACCACCTGGCCGTCGCGGAACAGCTTCATGGTCGGGATGCTGCGGATGTTGTGCAGTTCAGCGAGCCGCCGCTGCTCGTCGGTGTTGATCTTGGCCACCAGGAACTTGCCCTGATAAGTGTCGGCGAGCTTCAGCAGCACCGGCAGCTGCATCTTGCAGGGCCCGCACCAGTCCGCCCAGAAGTCCACCAGCACGGGCACGTGCCGTGAGTTCTCCACCACCAGCTGCTGGTAGGTTTCCTGCGTGACGTCGTAGACGTAGGGCGATGCGGCCATGTGGACTCCTGCGGTCGGAACGGGTGTGAAACGCTGCCCGGAATCTGAGGGAACCGCGCGCGGATTTCAAGTCGCATAGCGTAGAAAGATTC
>CAYWKV010000184.1:0-5905 GCA_964458835.1 uncultured Gammaproteobacteria bacterium
GCGCAAGACCGTGCGCGCCCCCGATCCGCGGATAGTGGCCACGCAGCACTACGCCGCGGCCATCGCCCGCCTGCGCGCCGGCCGGCCTGCGCCAGTCCCCGGCCGAAGGCCGCCATCAGCGCCTTGTGGGCGAGGATGTTCAGCAGTCTCGGAATACCGCGGCTGGCGCGGGTGAGCCGCTTCAGGGCGCCGGCGTCGAACAGCCGGCGTCCACCGCCGTCGGCGACCGCCAGACGGTGCTGCAGGTAGGCGCCGCATTCCACGGCGCTCAGCGGCCGCAGCCGGTGCGCGAACAGGATGCGCTGGCGCAGCTGGCGGAAGCGCGGCTGGCTCAGGCGGTCGTCGAGCTCGGGCTGGCCGAACAGCACCACCAGCAGCAGCTTGTCCTTCCCGGTCTCCAGATTGGTGAGCAGGCGCAGCGCCTCCAGCGTGTCGTCGGGCAGGGCCTGCGCCTCGTCGAGCAGCAGCACGACGCGCCGGCCGTCGGCGTTGAGTTCGACGAGCCGTTCGGTGATCAGCTTCAACAGCCGGTGCTGGCCGAGGTTGCGCGCACAGCGGATGCCGAGTTCCTCGGCCAGCGCCATGCGCAGCGCGGCCGGTGTCAGCAGCGGGTTGGGGATGTAGGCGGTGACGAATTCACCCTCCAGCAGGTCGAGCAGGCGCCGGCACAGCAGCGTCTTGCCGGTGCCGACCTCGCCGGTGAGCTTGAGAAAACCCGCGCCGCCGCGCAGCGCCACCAGCAGCACGTTGAGCGCCTCCTGATGGCTGGGCGATTCGAAATAGAAGCCCGTGTCCGGCGTGATGCCGAAGGGCTGCGTGCTGAGTCCGAAATGTTCCAGGTACATGGCGGCCGGCGTCCGATGCTCAGCGGTTGCGTGAGTCCTGCAGATCTTCCAGGCGTGCGCGCGCGCCCTGCAGCGTATCGTTCCAGCCATGGAAGCCGGAGATGACGTGCGGACGCAGCAGGATGACCAGCTCGCTCTTGGTGGACTGGCTGCGGGTGTGGCGGAAGGCCGCGCCGACGCCCGGCAGGTCGCCGAGCAGCGGCGTCCTGGCCGTCTCGTCGCGGCGGGCATCCTTCATGAGGCCGCCGATCACCACCACCTGGCCGGTGCGCGCGCGCACGATGGTGTCCGACTCGCGGATGGTGGAGCGGGCCAGCGGCACGGTCAGCGCGGATTCGGTCGTGACGTTGATCTCCTTGTTCTGCTCGGTGACCTCGGAGATGGTCGGATGGATGTGCAGGATCACCTCGTCCCGGTCGTTGATCTGCGGAATCACGTCCAGCGCGACGCCGGAGAAGAACGGCGTGAGCTGCACGTCGACCGTCTGGTTGGTGGTGGTGCCGGTGCTGCTGGTGTCGGTGTCGATGTCGGTGACGAAGAACTCGTCGGTGCCGACCTTGATCACCGCCTTCTGGTTGTTGACCGTGGAGACGCGCGGACTGGACAGCACCTGCACCTTGCCCTGGGTCTTCAACAGCTCGATCAGCGCGGCGAAGTCGTTCAGGTCGGCGGCCATGCCGAACATGCCGCCGAAGCCGCTGAACTCGAAGCCGCCCGACACGGCGTTGCCGAACGGCGGCGCGACGGGCGTGGCGCGCGTGGTGTCGCCGAGCAGGGTGCCGCCGCCGAACTGGCCGACGACCACGGATTTGCCGGCCGCGGGCTCGCCCAGCGCCGCCCAGTTGATGCCGGCCTGGAAGCCGTCGTTCAACTCCACCTCGACGATCTTCGCCTCCAGCACCACCTGGCGCTGCACGGCGTTCTGCAGCGAGTTCAGATAGTCTTCGACCTCACGCAGTTCGCCGGGCATGGCGCGGATGACCACGATGCCGGCCTGCGGATTGACCACCACGCGGTTGTCACCCTCGGTGCCGACCAGCAGTTCGAGGGTGGTCTTCAGGTCCTGCCAGAAATCGGCCTCGGAGCGGGTGTTCACCTCGCTGCCGGAGACCACGTTGCCGGCGGTACCGCCGCCCGTCGTCGAGGCTGCGCCGCCGCTGTTGCCGCCGGCGTCGCCGCCGTCGCTGCGCGCACCGCCGCCGGAGCCGCTCTGGGTGATCTGGCCCGAGCTGACGCGGGTATGGGAGGCGCCCAGCCGGCGCATGTTGAGGTAATCCACCTTGAACACCTGCGAGCGCAGGCGTGCCGGCAGCACCTCGAACACGGCACCGTGGCGGCGGTATTCGTAGCCGTACACGCGGTTGACGGTCTGCATGACCTCGTCGACGGTGACGTTCTTGAGCGTCAGCGAGAGCTCGCCGCCGACCTCCGGGTGCACCACCATGTTGTAGCGGGTGCCATCGACCAGGCCCATGAAGAACTGCCGCGCGGCGGCGTCGTGCACCGCGACGTCGAAGCGCGGTTCGGCGGCGGGCGCCGGCTCCGGAAGGTTCAGCGTCAGCGGCGGCAGCCGCGCGGCGGCGACCTCGGGTGGCGGCGCCGGCGGTGCGGCCGGCTGCGAGGCCTGCGCCTGCGCCAGTGTGTCGTCGATGGCCGCGAGGTTGGGCGGCGCGCCGTCGCGCATGCCCGGCGACTGGCAGCCGGCCAGGGCGAGGAGGAGCGTGGTCGTGGTCAGGCGTTTCATGGCTGCGTCCTGCATGCGTGTTCGTGGTCGGTTCATCGGGTCTTCTTCACATTCGCCGGCAGCAGGCGCAGGGTCGTCACCCGTCCCTGCGCCAGCAGCTGCACCTGGCCGTGACGGATGTGCAGCACGCGCGCACCACCGATGGTTTCGCCTTCGCGGACACGGCTGCCGTTCACTACGGCGCTGCGCTGCCCGGCGGCGATGTGGGTGGCGGTCAGGTGCCAATGGTCGCTGACCTCGCCCCGCCCGGCGGCCTGCGGCACGCCGCTGGGACGCGTCGGATCGGCAATGACGTCGGCGGCGCCGTTCGCGGTGACCGGCGCCAGAGAGGCCAGCCACAGCACCAGCAGCGTGGCGCGCACGCGGGTCATGGCCGTTGCCCCAGGGTGTGGACGGCGAGGCGCAGCTCGCTGCGCGGGTGCGTCTGCACCTCGAGTTCCAGGTCGTCCCAGAAGAACCGCCAGGGCAGCGCCTCCAGGCGCTTCAGATAGTCGAGGGCCGCGAGGTATCCACCCTCCACGCGCAGCTCCAGGTCGTAGCGGACGATGCGTGCGCCGTGCCGGCTGTCGGCGAGCAGCGGCGCACCGACGGCGGATTCCAGCCCGAGCAGCCGCAGGCCGGGGGCGGTCTGCAGCACGTCCCGCAGCAGCGGCGCGGCCTGGTCGGGGCGCACCAGCCGGCCGAGCTGCGCCTCGAACTGCGCATCCTGCGCGGCGATCAGGGTCTCCAGTTCGGCGCTGCGGGCGCGGCGCTCGGCCAGCGGGTCGCCCGCGCTCCCGCCAAGCTGTCCGGCGCGCGCCTGCAGGGCGGCGAGCCGGGCCTCGATCGCGGAGATTTCGGTGCGCTGTCGTTCGAGGTGCTGCAGGGCGGGTGCGAACAGGACGCGATCGGCGAAGACGTAGAGCACCAGCAGGGCCATGGCCAGCAGGATGCCGCGCTCGCGCAGCGTCAGGGCATCGATGCGCAGCGCCAGGGCGGCGAGTCGCGCGCTCATCGACGACCGCCGTCCATGGCCGGTCCGGAACGCAGCGTGAAATGCAGCTGTGCGGGCTGTTCGGACTGCCGGGTCAGCTGGACGGCGGTCAGCGGCCAGGGGCCCAGGGCGGGGTCTGCGTTGAGTTCGGCGAGGTAGCGCGGCAGCCGCTCGGGATCGAGGGTGACGCCGTCCAGCGTCAGTTCACCGCCCCGGACGCGGATCGCCGTCAGCCACAGGCCCTCCTGCGGATGCCGTGCGAGCGCCTCCAGCAACGCTGCGAACCCGCCGCGGCGACTGAGGACCGCGTCCCGCAGGCCGGTGAGTTCGGCGGCGCCGTCGGCCAGACGGGCCTCCCGTTCGCGGATGTGCGCCTCCAGCGCGGCCAGCGCGTCCGCATCGGCGCCCGTGCCCAGCGCCTGCATCTGGCCGTCCAGCCGGCGGAACTGGCTGTCCAGCAGGTCGCGCGTGGCGCCGTGGCGGCCGAGCTGCAGCTGCAGCAGGGCGTAGCCGGCCACGACCAGCACCAGCGCCAGGGCCAGGATCTGGCCGAGGGCGCGCGCCGAGAACACCTTGGCCTCGCGGCGGAAGACCGGCTGATAGAGATTGATCTGTTGGTGCATCGCCTGTGCCGTTCCAGGTTGCGTGTCCGGAGTTTGACGCCGGTCACGGTTTGGAGGGCTACAAGCAAAGGGCGCGCCAAGCCACCCCAAGTCAGGCGCTTGCGGGTACTTTCGAAGCGGGTACCGGAGGTTGGGGGCGGGCCGGCGGGGCGCTGCCGGCCCGCGCCTTCAGGCGCCGCAGCCGCCGGCCGGCGCGCCGGGAACGGCTTGGCCGTGGAGCTGGAGCGTGTCGGTCAACTGACTGACGTTGCTGAGATTATGGCGGTTCAGGTAGTCGACGATCCCGGCATTGAGCCGGGGGCAGATCAGCGGGTCGTAGAACAGCGCCGTGCCCACGCCGACGGCCGTGGCGCCGGCGATCAGGAACTCGATGGCGTCGCTGACGGTGGTCACCCCGCCCTGGCCGATGATCGGGATGCCGTGCGGACGGCACACCTGGGCGACCTGCTGGACCTTGAGCAGGGCGATGGGCTTGATGGCCGGGCCGGACAGCCCGCCCTGGTTGTTGCCGATCACCGGGCGGCGGGTCTCGATGTCGATGGCCATGCCCATCAGGGTGTTGATGACCGCGAAGCCGTCGGTGCCGGCCTCGATGCAGCGCCGCGCGTTCAGCGCGATGTCGGTCTGGTTCGGCGACAGCTTGGTGATCAGCGGTTTCTTCGTGGCCTTGCGGCAGGCCTCGACCACCCGCGCCGACATGTCCGGGTCGTTGCCGAAGGCCACCCCGCCCTCCTTCACGTTCGGGCAGGAGATGTTGATCTCGATGGCGTCGATCGGCGAATCGTCGAAACGCTTGGTGACGTTGTAGTACTCCTCGACCGTGGAGCCGGAGACGTTGGCGATGAAGCGCGTCTCGGAGAAATCCAGCATCGGCAGGATCTCATCGACGACCTTGTCCACGCCCGGGTTCTGCAGGCCGATGGCGTTGAGCATGCCGTCCGGCGTCTCGTAGATGCGGTGCGGCGGATTGCCCAGGCGCGGCTGCTCGGTGGTGCCCTTCAGGCAGATGGCGCCGACGTCGCGGTTGGAGAAGCCGGCGACGCGGGTGTATTCCTCGCCGAAGCCGACGCAGCCCGACAGCAGCACCAGCGGCGAATCGAACTGCATGCCGCAGAAGGTGATGGCGAGTTTGTTGCGGTCGTCGGTCGTCATGTGCTGCTTCTTGAGAATATGGTCACTAAATCCACGAAACCCACGAAAAGTTTATTATGTGTGCACTTTCGTGGGTTTCGTGGATTTAGTGGCGCATCTGATCATGTTTCACGTCGTTCTGTATCAGCCGGAGATTCCGCCCAACACCGGCAATATCATACGCCTTTGCGCCAACACCGGCAGCCGGCTGCACCTGATCCATCCGCTCGGTTTCGAGCTCGACGACAGCAGGCTCCGGCGTGCCGGCCTGGATTATCACGAATGGGCCGAGGTGCGCGATTACCCCGATCTGAGTGCCTTCCTGGACGAGCACCGGCCGGCACGCTTGTTCGCCCTGTCCACCCGCGGCACCCGGCGCTACGACCAGGCGGATTTCGCCGCAGGCGACGCCTTCCTGTTCGGCCCCGAGACGCGCGGCCTGCCGGCGGACGTGCTGGCGGCGCTGCCGCCGGAGCGCATTTTGCGGCTGCCGATGCGCCCCGATGTGCGCAGCCTAAATCTGTCCAACAGCGTGGCCGTGGTGGTGTACGAGGCGTGGCGCCAGGCGGGCTTCCCGGGGGGTGTGTGA
>CAYWKV010000185.1:0-5779 GCA_964458835.1 uncultured Gammaproteobacteria bacterium
GGCGAGCGCGCAGCGCGAGTAATCCCTCCCTCTCCGCCAAAAACGGGAAAGGCCCTCTCGGGGGCATCTCCGGTTTTTCGATGGTGAGGGAGGCCGTGATGAGAATTCCTCGGCTCGACAGAGCATGCGACGGCCCGTGCGCCGTCTGTCCAAGGGGCAATGACCTTGTGATATGCTCCCGACGCTAGCGGCCGACGGCCGCGGCCCCGGGCGGCGGAGCCTGCCCCGAAGACAAACGGAGCTTGGGGAAACGGGAGGGACGGAATGATCCAACTGCTGCTGGTGGACGATCACGAACTGGTGCGGGCCGGCCTCAAGCGGATACTCGAGGACGCCAAAGGCATCAAGGTCATCGGCGAGGCGAGTACCGGCGAAGAGGCCATCCAGATGGTCCGGCAGCGCAAGCCGGACGTGGTCATCATGGACGTGAACATGCCGGGCATCGGCGGACTGGAGACCACCCGCAAGCTCGTGCAGATCCACCCCGACATCAAGGTCATCGTGGTGACCGTGCACGTCGACGAGCCCTACCCGACGCGGCTGCTGGAGGCGGGCGCCGCGGGCTACCTGACCAAGTCCTGCGCGGTCAACGAGATCATCTCGGCCATCAACACCGTGGCCAAGGGCGAGCGCTACATCGGCGCCGACATCGCCCGCCAGGTGGCCCTGTCCATGCTGCCCGGCGGCAAGCGCTCGCTGTTCGAGAAGCTCTCCCAGCGCGAGATGCAGGTCATGCTCATGGTCACCCAGGGCCACAGCATCCAGGACATCTCCGACCGGCTGTGCCTGAGCCCCAAGACGGTCAGCACCTACCGCTACCGGCTCTACGAGAAGCTCGGCGTCGACAACGATGTGGAGCTCACGCATCTGGCCATGCGGCACGGCATGATCTGCATCGACCCGACGCCCACCTGACAACGGCGGCACCCGGATGTGTGAACGGTTCTTCAGTTCGCGCCCCGGCGGTTGCGGTGTGATGGCGCCTGATACAACCCCGGCCCGCGTCTTGGGCCGCACCGCGACAGGATCATCCCTGCGACTGCCATGAGCACGCCCCCCGTAAAGGCACCCGACTGGCCGGCACACCTGGAGTGGTTCAACACCGAGCGTCCTCTCACGCTGGCCGAGCTGCGCGGCAAGGCCGTGCTGCTGCACTTCTGGCGCTACGGGTCCATCGACTGCGTGCACAGCCTGGCGGAGCTGCGCCAGCTGCAGAAGAAATTTCCCGACGAGGTCGCGGTGATCGGGGTGCATGTGCCGGAGCTGCCGGCGGAGCGGGATAGCACCGAACTCCGCAAGGCCATCAACCGCCACCACCTCCAGCATCCGGTGCTGCAGGATGCCGGGCTGGAGGTCTTCCGGCGCTACCGCATCCGGACGCTGCCGATGGTCGTGTACATCGACACCCGCGGGTACATCGTCGGCGCGCTGCGCGACATGCTCAAGGTTCGGTGGTTGGAAAAGAGCATCGCCGAGGACCTGGCGCAGGCCGAGGCGGAGGACCGGCACAACCGCGCACCCCTGCCTCTGAAGCCGCAGCCGGAGGCCATGTCGGTCCTGAAGTTCCCCGGCAAGCTGCTGGCCACCGAGACGCGGCTCTACATCAGCGACAGCGCCCTGAACCGCGTGCTGGAGGTCGACCGCGGCGGCCGCGTGCGGCGGACGTTCGGCAGCGGCAGCGCCGGGCTGGTGGACGGGCAGGGCGGCTATGCCTCCTTCGACAACCCGCAGGGGTTGGCGAGGATCGGCGAGGACCTGTATGTCGCCGACGCGGGCAATCAGGCGCTGCGGCGGATACGCCTGGACCGTGGCGAGGTGGATACGGTGGCGCGCTGGGAGGGGCAGGCCGCCGCGTCGCCCGCCGCCTACCCCTGGGATCTGGTCCATCAGGGCGGCGTGCTCTACATCGCGATGGCCGGGCTGCATCAGCTCTGGACCTATACCTTGAGCACGGCCCGCCTCAGCGCGTATGCCGGCACGGGCCAACCGGCGCTGCAGGACGGGTCCGCGCGCGGTGCCGGTTTCAGCCAGCCGTGCGGACTGGCCTCCCTGGACGACGTACTGTTCGTGGCCGACGCGGGCGCCTCGGCCATCCGCACCGTCCGGCCGGCATCACTGGGCGTCGCCACACTGTGCGGCGGGTCGTCCGGACCGGCGGGCGGGACCGACCTGCAGCACCCCATGGCACTGGCCGCGGACGGCGCGCGCCAGCTGCTGTGGATCGCCGACAGTTACAATTCACGGCTGCAACTGCTGTCGTTGCGCGACGCCCGGATAAAGGACTTTCCGGTCGACCACGCGCTGGATCAGCCCGCCGGGCTGAGCCTGGCGGGCGACAGCCTGTTCGTCGCCAACACCAACGCCCATGAGATTCTGGAACTGGATACCGTCAGCGGCACGGTGAGGATGCTGGACATCGATGAAGGCTGACAAACGCATCTTCGACGCCGATTGCCGCCGCTGCGAGCGGCTGGCCACGTTTCTCGACGGCGTCCGGCAGGATCATCCGGCCTATCATGCCCGTCCGGTCCCCGCGTTCGGCGATCCGGCGGCGCGGCTGCTCATCGTCGGCCTGGCGCCCGGCATGCACGGCGCCAACGCCAGCGGGCGGCCGTTCACCGGCGACTACGCCGGCATCCTGCTGTACCGGACGCTGCACGAGTTCGGCTTCGGCAGCCGCCCCGAATCGGTCAGCCGTGACGACGGGCTCGAACTGCGCGGCTGCCGCATCACCAATGCCGTGAAGTGCCTGCCGCCGCAGAACAAGCCGCTGCCGGCCGAGGTCCGCAACTGCAACGGCTTCCTGCGCAACGAATTCGCCGCGCTGCCCGCGCGCGCGGTCGTCCTCGCGCTGGGGCGCATCGCGCACGAGGCGGTGCTGCGCGCGCTGGATCTGCGCGCCCGGGACTTCGTGTTCGGACACGGTACCGAGCACCGCCTGGACGGCGGCCGGACGCTGCTGGATTCCTATCACTGCAGCCGCTACAACACCCAGACCCGGCGGCTGACCGAGGACATGTTCCGCGCCGTCGTCGGCCGCGCGCGGGCTCTGCTGGACGCACGGTGAGTCCGTGGAGAAACCCGCACCCTTCGACGCCGCGGGCTTTCTGCGGCACCTGACCTCGCATCCCGGCGTCTACCGCATGCTGGCCGCCGACGGCGAGATCCTCTACGTGGGCAAGGCGCGCAACCTCAGAAAACGGGTGGCGAGCTACTTCCGCACGACGGGCCTCAGCCCCAAGACGCAGGTGCTGATGGCGCAGATGGCCAGTGTCGAGGTGACGGTGACGCACACCGAAAGCGAGGCGCTGCTGCTCGAGAACAACCTCATCAAGGAATTCCAACCGCGCTACAACATCCTGCTGCGCGACGACAAGAGCTATCCCTACATCTATCTCTCCACCGGCCAGACCTACCCGCGCATCACGGTGCACCGCGGCGCCCGTCGCGCCGAGGGCCGCTATTTCGGGCCGTATCCCAACGCCAGCGCCGTGCGCGAGAGCCTGCACCTGCTGCAGAAGGTGTTCCGCGTGCGCCAGTGCGAGGACAGCTTCTTCAGCAACCGTTCGCGGCCTTGCCTGCAGTACCAGATCAAGCGCTGCACCGCGCCCTGCGTGGGGCTGATCTCGCCGCAGGATTATGCGGAGGACGTGCGCCACACAGTGCAGTTCCTCGAGGGCCGCAACAGCGAGATCGTCGAGGAGCTGGGCCGCAAGATGGATGTCGCTGTCGCGGCGCTCGACTACGAGACGGCGGCGCGCTACCGCGACCAGATCGTCAGCCTGACGCGCGTGCAGGAACGCCAGTACGTCAGCGGCGAGCGCGGCGACCTGGACATCGTCGCGGCGGTGCTGGAGGGCGGCAGCGCCTGCATTCAGGTGTTCTTCATCCGCGCCGGCCGCAACCTCGGCAACAAGACCTTCTTCCCGCGCGTGCCGGCCGGCGCCGCCCCCGAGGAGGTGCTGGCGGCCTTCGTGGAGCAGTACTACCTGGGCCGCGAGGTGCCCGGCGAACTGCTGCTCAACCACGAGATCCCGGACGCGGACTGGCTGGAGACCGTGCTGGCGGAGCAGGCCGGCCACAAGGTCACGGTGCGCGCCCGGGTGCGCAAGGAGCGCGCCCGCTGGCTGGCCATGGCCGAGCGCAACGCGCACATGGCCCTGCAGGCGCGTCTGGCCAGCCGGGCCGGCATGGCCCGGCGCTTCGAGGCGCTGCAGACGGCGCTCGGCCTCGGCGAGCCGATCGAACGGGTCGAGTGCTTCGACATCAGCCATACCCGCGGCGAGGCCACGGTGGCCTCCTGCGTGGTGTTCGATACCGAAGGCCCGGTAAAATCCGACTACCGCCGCTTCAACATCGAAGGCGTGGAGCCGGGCGACGACTACGGGGCCATGGCGCAGGCGCTGGAGCGTCGTTACACTCGGGTGCGGGACGAGGATGGACGCTGGCCGGACCTGATCCTGATCGACGGCGGCAAGGGGCAGGTGGCGGTGGCGGCCCGGATCCTCGAGGAACTGCAGCTGTCCGACCTGCCCATGCTCGGCGTCGCCAAGGGGCCGGAGCGCAAACCGGGCTGGGAGGTGCTGCACCGGCCGGACGGCTCCGAGCTGCGCCTGCCGGCGGACAGCCAGGCCCTGCACCTGATTCAGCAGATCCGCGACGAGGCGCACCGGTTCGCCATCACCGGCCACCGCCAACGCCGCGGCCGCGCCCGCACCGAGTCCCCGCTGGAGGCCATCCCCGGCGTGGGGCCGAAGCGCCGCGCCCAGCTGCTGCGCCAGTTCGGCGGGCTGCGCGAGGTCGCGCGCGCCGGCGTGGAGGACCTCGCCAAGGTGAAGGGCATCAGCCGGGAGCTGGCGCAGCAGATCTACGACGCCTTTCATGGCGACGGTCACTGAACGAAGAACGAAGGCGATTCCATGCAGCTCAATGTCCCCAATATCCTCACCCTGCTGCGCATCGGCCTGATCCCGGTGTTCGTGGTCGTGTTCTATCTGCCGTTCCACTGGGTGCACATCGCCACTGCGGCGATCTTCGGCCTGGCGGCGGTGACCGACTGGCTGGACGGCTATCTCGCGCGGCGCCTGCGCCAGACCTCGGTGTTCGGCGCCTTCCTCGATCCGGTCGCCGACAAGCTGATGGTCGCGGTTGCGCTGGTGCTGCTGGTGGACGCCAACCCCGTCGGCATGCACGGCGCGGTGCTGGCGTTGCCCGCCGCCGTGATCATCGGTCGCGAGATCGCCATCTCGGCGCTGCGCGAATGGATGGCCGAGATCGGCGAGCGCGCCAAGGTGGCCGTGTCCGTCATCGGCAAGATCAAGACCACCGCCCAGATGGTCGCGCTGCTGCTGCTCCTCTACCGGGAGCCGATCGGTGGCCTGCCCACCACGCTGGTGGGACTGCTGGCGCTGTACATCGCCGCCGGCCTGACCCTGTGGTCCATGATCATCTATCTGCGCGCAGCCTGGCCCCTGCTGACCGCCCGGGGTTGACCCTGCGGGACGCGTAAGCTGGTGATTTTTTGCGCTTGACAGGCGGGCGGGCGCCGTTACAATACGGGGCTCTCTGAAAGCGGGAATAGCTCAGTTGGTAGAGCACAACCTTGCCAAGGTTGGGGTCGCGAGTTCGAGTCTCGTTTCCCGCTCCAAAATTTGAGGCTTCGCAATGAAACCTCGGTCGTGGTCCCGCACCAGCCGAGGTTTTTTTGTCCGGAACGACCGCGAAGCCCACCGCCTATGGCTGGGTGGCAGAGTGGCTATGCAGCGGCCTGCAAAGCCGT
>CAYWKV010000186.1:0-922 GCA_964458835.1 uncultured Gammaproteobacteria bacterium
GCCCAGGCCTGCGCGGCGGCCGCGCGGAAGCCGCTGCGCGACAGCGTCGTGAAACTGGCAGTGGCGGCGGCGACGTCCTGATCGGCCAGGGCCCGGGCGAGCGCCGAGCGGTGCTCCTCGAGCAGCCGGGCGCGCAGCGCCTCGACCTCGGCATCCAGCAGATCGCGCGCGCTCCGGTAGGCCGGCTGGGTCGGATCGGTCGCGTGCGTGCCGATGAACGCCTGCAGGAGGGTCAGGCCGCGCAGGGCGTCGCCGGTGTCGCGTGCCCGGCCGGTCGCCTGCCGGCAGAAGCGCGCCAGACCGGCGGGGGTGAGTTCGAGCCGAAAGGGCCGGTCGTCCGGCATGGCGCCTCCTGCGGGGACGTCGGGGTGTGGCGGCAGGCTAAGGGGGTGCCGGCCGGGGCGCGTTGACCCATATCAATTCATTCTTCCGCCATGACTTTATCATTAGAACATTCTTATAGACAGGCGGCTGGCGGCGCGGAACGGGTTCCGCGGCGGGCCGCCCGATCAGTCGGAGGTCGAATATGCGCCGCGCGCCGTTCATGGTGGTCGAGACGGGAGTCAACAGCGCCGAGGTCAACAACGCGATGGACCGGGCCTGGCTGGTCGGTCATGCCGAGGGCGAGCGCGCCAATCTGCTGCGCTTCTACCGCAGCCCGCCGAGCGCCTGGCTCGGCCTGCACCAGTGGCCGGAGCGCGAACTGCGGTTGCTGTACTGCCACCGCAAGGGCATCGACGTGGTGCGTCGCCTCACCGGCGGCGGCACGCTCTACGTGGACGAGCATCAGCTCGGCTTCAGCCTGATCATCAAATGGAGCGAACGCCTGGCCGGGCACGGCGAGACCGCCATCCTGCAGCGGGGGGGCCCACGCGGGGGGGCCGCCCCGCGGGGGGGGGGGGGGGGGGGCGGGGGGACAACG
>CAYWKV010000186.1:932-5750 GCA_964458835.1 uncultured Gammaproteobacteria bacterium
CCCCCCCCCGGGCCGGGCCCGGGCGACCCCGCCCTCCGCCCGCGGGGGGGCCCGGGGGGGGCCGCCGCGCTGCAGGGCTTCGGCGTCGATGCCGTCTTCAAGGCGCCGAACGACATCGAGGTGCGGGGCCGCAAGCTGGCCAGCCTGTTCATCAGCCGCTACCGCGGCTCGATCCTGCTGCAGGGCGTGCTGCTGATGACCGTGGACAGCGCGCGCGTGCTCGGCGCCCTGCGTCTGCCGACCGAGCCGGCGTCCGCCCACGGCCATGCGCCGGCAGTGGAGCGGCTGACGGCCCTGGACCGTCTGCTGCCGCGTCCCCCGGCGCCGGCACGGCTGCGCAAGGCGCTGGCCGATGCGCTGGCCGCGGCCTTCAATCTGGGCGCCCAGTCCTCCACCAAGACGGTCTACGCGACCGTGCGCGACATCGCCCGGCCCGGCGGCTGGCCGGCCGGGCTCGACCGGCCGCTGCGCATCCCGACGGCGACCACCTACTGGCGCGAGCTCGCGGCCACGCAGACCGGTATGGCCGAGGCATTCTGGCGTGCGCCGATCGGCCTGCTGCGCGCCCGCCTGCGCTGGGACACTCTGCGCCAGGCACCGCGCGATCTGGAGATCGGCGGCCATGTGCAGGTCTATCCGCTGAACCTGTTCCAGCGCCTGGCCGAGGAGCTGGCCGGCGTGTCGCGGGCCGAATTGCCGGCGCATTTCGCGGCGGCCTGCGATCGGCTGCACGCGCGTCTGGTCGGCTTCAGCCGCGCGGATCTGCTGGAGCTGCTGGAGCGGGTCTGGGACCGCGCGGAACAGCAGCGTCGCTTCGGCCTGACCGTGGAGCAGGCCAACCGTCTGACCCTGGTGGGCGCGGCGGACGCGGCTGCCGCCGAGTCCGTGGTCGCGCGCGCCGACACGCTGCTGCTGCCCTACTGCGTGCGTCCGCCGGAGTGCCGGGAGCGGCCGCTGGCGGATTGCCTCGACTGTTCCGGCTGCGAGGTCGGCCAGGCCTGCCGCACGGCCCAGGAATACGGCCTGACGGTACGCGAAAGCACCGCCTCGGTGGCCTTCGAAACGCTGCTCGCCGAGCTCAGCGCCGAGGGGTCCACCGGCGTGGTCGGCATGACCTGCCAGACCTTCTTCATCAAGCACGGCGAGGTGTTCGAGCGTGCGGGCCTGCCGCTGGTGCTGATGGATATCGGCGGGACCACCTGCTACGAACTGCAGCAGGAGGCGATCGGCTACGGCGGCCGCTTCCCCTACAAGACGACCCTGGACATCCCCGTGCTGGAGAAGGTGGTGCGCGCCAAGGTCGGCGCGGCGGACGGCGCCGACGGGCGCGGCGCGGCTACAGCAGGAACAGGGTGCCCAGTCCCAGCAGTGTCATGAAGCCGACCAGATCGGTGACGGTGGTGAGCATCATGCCACCGGCCAGTGCGGGATCGATGCCCAGGCGGCGCTGCGCCAGCGGGATGGCCACGCCGGCCACCGCGCCGGCCAGCAGGTTGACGATCATGGCCGAGCCGACGATGGCGCCGATGCGCGGGTCCTCGAACCACAGTATGGTCACGCCGGCGACCACCATCGCCACTACGGCACCATTGATGAGGCCGACGCTGGACTCCTTGACCAGCAGGTGACGGGTGTTGGCGCCGCCCAGGCGGCCGAGCGCCAGGCCGCGGATCACCAGCATCAGGGTCTGGCTGCCGGCGATGCCGCCCATGCTCGCCACCACCGGCATCAGCACCGCCAGTGCCACCACCTTTTCGATCGTTCCCTCGAACTGCCCCACCATCGACGACACCAGGAAGGCGGTGATGAGGTTCAGGCTCAGCCACACCGCGCGGCGCCGGGCGCTGGGCAGCACCGGCGCGAACATGTCGTCCTCCTCGTCCAGGCCGGCCATGCTCATCAGGGAGTGGTCGGCTTCGTCGCGGATGACGTCGACGACGTCGTCGATGGTGATGCGGCCGAGCAGCTTGCCGATGTCGTCGACCACCGGCGCGGAGATCAGGTCGCGGTCCTGGAAGATCTTGGCGACCTCGACGTCCGGCAGGTCGGCGCGGATGCCCTCGACCTCGCGGTCCATGACCTCGGCGACGGTCTTGTCCGGGTCGCTGGTGAGGAGCGTGGTGAGCGGCAGCAGGCCGAGGTATTTGTCGTAGCGGCTCACGACCATCAGGCTGTCGGTGAGGTCGGGGATGTTGCCGCGCAGTCGCAGGTAGCGCAGCACCACGTCCAGCGACACGTCGGCGCGCACCGTCACCGTGTCGATGTTCATCATGCCGCCGGCGGTGTCCTCCGGATAGGACAGCACCGCCTCCAGGCGGTGGCGGTTCTGCAGGTCCATGGCCCGCAGCACTTCGTGGATCACCGCGCCGGGCAGGTCGGCGATCAGGTCGGCCAGGTCGTCGGTGTCCAGGCCCTCGGTCATGGCGACCAGTTCGCCCGGCTCCATTTCCTTGATCAGACCGCTGCGCACCTCGTCGTTGACGTGCAGCAGCACCTCGCCGCGGTCCTCGGGATCGACCAGTTCCCACAGGATGACACGGGGTTTCTGCGGCAGGGATTCGAGCAGGTCGCCGATTTCCGCCGGATGCAGGTTGTGCACCAGCCGCCGGACGTTGCCGGCCGTACCGGAGGCCAGCGCTTCGGACAGGATCTCCAGGCGGCTCTGGGTGCTGTGCTGGTCGGTGTTGGCGTCGGCCATGGAGCGTCCTCGGGGCGCGAGCGTGAACAAACACGCGCAGTGTAACAGGCCGCTATAGTGCGGTAAAAAGGCCGTACGGGAATCTTGCGTGACAGGCCGCCCGACAAGACGGCCCGGCTCAGGTGCTGGCGGCGTTGATGCGCTCGAGCAGCGCGGCGATGCGTGCGGGCTCGTGCTCCCTGAGCAGTTTTCTGACCAGCGGGCCGAGCTGTCCGGTATCGCTGCCGTTGACGATGTGCTTCACCTCCAGCAGCGTCGCCGGCAGCATGCTGAAGTCGCGCAGCCCCAGCCCCAGCAGCAGGCGGGTGTAGCGCGGGTCGCCGGCCATCTCGCCGCACATCGATACCGGGATGCCGGCCTGCCGGCCGGTATCGATGACGCGCTGGATGAGGCCGAGCACTGCCGGATGCAGCGGGTCATAGAGGTAGTTCACCTCGTCGTCGATGCGGTCGATGGCCAGCGTGTACTGGATCAGGTCGTTGGTCCCGATGGACAGGAAGTCCAGCTTGCGCGCGAAGAAGTCGGCGGACAGCGCCGCGGCCGGCACCTCGATCATGCCGCCGACGGGCATGGCGGGGTCATAGGCCAGACCCTCGGCGTCGAGTTCGCGACGGGTCTCGGCGATCAGTTCCAGCACCTGCAGCACCTCTTGCGCATTGGACAGCATGGGGACCATCAGACGCGTCGGCCCCAGCGCCGAGGCGCGCAGGATGGCCCGCAGCTGCGGCCGGAACAGGTTCGGGTTGCGCAGGCACAGGCGGATGGCGCGCAGGCCCAGCGCCGGGTTGGTGCACTGGCGCCCCGGAGCATGGCCGCCGTCGACCTCCTTGTCGGCGCCCAGGTCCAGAGTGCGGATGGTGAGCGGCAGGCCGTCGAGCTGGCGGATCACCTGGGCATAGGCGCCCAACTGCTCGGCCTCACCGGGCGTGTCCTCGCGGTTCATGAACAGGAATTCGGTGCGATACAGGCCCACTCCTTCGGCCCCCGCCGCCAGCACCGCCTGCACGTCCTCGGGCAGCTCGATGTTGGCCTGCAGCCGGATGGCGATGCCATCGCGGGTGATCGCCGCCGCACCCTTGAGCTTCTTCAGCGCGCGCTGCTGGCGCCCCTCATCGGCCTGCAGGGCGCGGTAGTGGGCCAGCAGGGCCGTGTCGGCGTCGGCAATGATGATGCCGCGCTGTCCGTCGACGATGATGAGCTCGTCGTCCTTCAGATAGCGGCGTACGTGGCGCACGCCGACGACGGCGGGGATGCGCAGGCTGCGGGCGATGATGGCGGTGTGCGACAACGGCCCGCCGTATTCGGTGACAAAGGCGGCGATGCCCTGGTGCTGCATGAGCACGGCGTCCGCCGGCGTCAGATCGTCGGCCAGCAGGATCCGCCCGTTCAGCCGGCCATCGGCGATATCGTCGTGCTCCTGGTGGTCGTGGATCAGGATGCGGTGCAGGCGCGACACCACATGATCGATGTCGTCCTTGCGGGTGCGCAGATAGGCGTCGTCCATCTCCTCGAACACCTGCACCAGGGCGTCGCGCTGCAGCTTGAGCGCCCATTCGGCGTTGCACTGCAGCGAGTGGATGAGATGCTCGGGCGCGATGGTGAGCGTCGAGTCCTCGAGCATGAGGATGTGCGTGTCGATGAATTCGACAATGTCGGCGCGGGTATTGGGCGGGACGCGCTCGCGGATGGCGCGCAGCTGGCCGCGCGCCATCTCCAGGGCGCGGCGGAAGCGCGTTACCTCGTCACCGAGGAGGTGTTTGGGAATGGAATATTCCAGCACCTCCAGCTCGCCGCGCAGCAGCGTGTGGGCCTTGCCGATGACAATGCCACGCGATACGCCAATGCCGGTGAGCTGGACAGCCATGGTGTCTCGCCAACCTCCCGTCGAAAGGGCTTGTCAGGGGTGAGGAGTGAGGAGTGAGGAATGAGGAGTGAGGAGTGAGGAGTGAGGAGTAAAACCCGTTATGGCCACGGAACCCACGGAACAACACGGAAAAATGTTTGTGCTAAAAGGCATTCGAACGATGCCGCTGCTGCAATCGGGCCGTCCAACGTGATAGCCCCGGGATTTTATCCCAAGAATTTTTCCGTGTTGTTCCGTGGATTCCGTGGCTAAAAAT
>CAYWKV010000187.1:0-5730 GCA_964458835.1 uncultured Gammaproteobacteria bacterium
GCACGTCCGGTGGTGTGGGAGGACGGCGGGGGTGACCCCGCCTCCTACCCGATTCTGCAGCGGCCATGCCGCACTCCGTAGGGTGCGTCGGCGCAGTCCGTAGCCCGGATGAAGGCCGTCAGGCCGGAATCCGGGGTAAAGCACGCGGCTGGGCGCATGGCCACGGAAGCACATAAAAGGCAGAGGTGCGGCGGGTTTCGCATTCCGTGTACTTCCGTGTGTTTCCGTGGCCATCCGTTATGCCGGGCGCGCCGCACGGAAACCGCGGCCGCCGCGGCGTCAGCAGCTGCCGGCGTCGGTTCCCGGAAACACCCGCCGGTAGAGCGCGAAGCTGGCGTAGGCCATGACCGGCAGCGTCAGCATCAGCAGCGGCAGGAGCAGGGTCGACGCCAGGATGACGCCGGTCAGCAGCAGGCCCCAGGCGATGGCGGCGGGAAAGTTGCGCAGCACCACGCACACGCTCGAATACACGGCCTGGATCAGCGTCGTGCGGCGCTGATGCAGCAGCGGCACGGAGAACGCCGACAGCGCGAAGGCGAAGAACGCCAGCACCGAGCCCATGAGCGAGCTCCACAGCGTGAAGGCGACGCGGTCGGCCTGCAGCTGGCTCAGCCACAGCGGCTGCCGCACCGTGTCGAGCCGGCCGATCATGAAGCTGTAGAGGATCCCGGCATCGGTGATCCAGATCACGAACAGGAAGGCGCACAGCAGCGCCACCACCCACAGGCCCAGCGGCGCGTCGCGGAAGCCGGCCAGCGCGTCGCGCAGGCGGGGGCGCCGGCCGTCGGCGTGGACCTCGGCGAGACGGAAGAAGCCGGCGAGCAGGATCGGCCCGAGCAGCATGAAGCCGGCGGCGAAGGGCAGGGCCATGGCCGACAGTCCGATGCCGTAGACGCACACCAGCACCACGAAGCCGGCGATCACGGCGACGGCGCCGAACGCCAGGCTGACGCCGGGCAGCGCGCGGAAGGTCGTCCAGCCCTGGCACATGGCCGCCGCGAGGTCGCCGAGGGCGAAGCGGCGCCCGGCTGGTTTTGGCTTCGGCAACGGCACGGCGCGGTCTCCGGGGCGGATGTGTGCGCCATGTTAGCAGAGGCCGGGACGTTCACGTCCCCACGGCACGTGGGGATGGAGGTGCCGGGGGTGCCTGGTGCGTCGGATTGTGGCATGACCGTTGAAGACCGCTGCTGTCCCATAAACCCGAAAACCGGATTGGCCACGGAAGCACACGGAAGACACTGAAACAAATCCGTGCCGCGGGGTGCCGGCCCGGCACGTGCCCGGTGACGCGGGTCGCCATGCGAAGCCACATGATCCGGTCCGGGTTTTTCCGTGTGCTTCCGTGGCTGAACTACGTGTTTTCGGGGTAAAAGCCATGGGGCAGCAGGGGCGCCTCGGTGCGTTGCTGCGCCGACGCACCCTACGGATCACGGCAGTGCCGCTGCAGACACAAAAAAAGGGGCCTTGCGGCCCCTTTCGCACCACGGTGTCACGCCGTATCCGGCTAGAACTTGAACGTCAGGCCGGTGTAGATCGAACGCCCCATGCCGGGCACCGTGACGCCCCACGGCACGTCGGTGCCGGACATGGTCTTGCCCTGGCCGAGGTAGGCGCCGCCCAGCGGGTGGTTGTAGAAGCGGTCGAAGACGTTCTCGACGCCGACGTCGAAGCGCACCTGCTTCCATTCGTAGCTGCTGCGCAGATGGAACAGGCCGTAGCCGCTGGTCTCGACCTCGTTGCGGGTCGCCGAGACGTCGGTCTTCGCCTTCACCAGTTCGACCTCGGCGATGTTGCTCCAGCCGCCCAGGCGCTGCTCCACGGCCAGCCGCACGTTCAGCGGCATGATGTTGTAGAGGTTGTCGCCGGTGGTCTCGTTCTCGCCCTGGACGTAGTTCAACACGCCGTTCGCGGTGAAGCTGCCGTAGCGCGTGCCCTGCGCCAGCGGGAAATGGCCCGAGACGTCGACGCCGTAGAGCCTGGCGGACTGGTTGACGAACTGGAGATAGACGAAGGCATCGGTCGCCGTCAGGTTGGCCGCGGTACAGACGCCGGTCGCGGCCCCTGAGCAGCGCGCGGCATCGATGTAGTCGTCGACGTAGGTGTAGTAGGGCGTCACCTTCAGGCCCCACTCCTTCCGTGCTGCGTCGTGCCAGTCGAAAGTCGCGCTCACGGTGTGGGCGATCTCCGGGTCCAGATCGAGATTGCCTACGTAGCCGTTGCCGTCGCCGGCCCAGTTGATCATACGCATGGCCATGCCGCCGGTCGACCAGGTGTAGCGCTCGTAGAGATTGGGCGAGCGGGTCTTGCGGGCGTAGCCGAACTCCAAGGTGCGTGTGGCATCCGGCGTGAAGCGCGCCAGCGCGGTCGCGTCCAGGTTGTGGTCGGTGATGTCGCGGTCGGCGGCGTTGAAGGCGGTGGCATCAGCCAGATAGGTGGCGTTGTAGCCCTGGACCTCGCCGCTGTTCGTGTCCACGGTCTCGTGACGCAGGCCGAACTGCGTCAGCCACTGCGGATTCCACTGCGCCTCCCATTCGCCGAACACGGCCAGGCGGTCGCGCTCGCCGTCACGGATGTTCCAGAAGGTGTCCGGCCACATGCCCTTGCCGGAGGGATCCCACCAGTCGTCCAGCCGGTAGCGCTGCACCTCGCCGCCCACCCGCAGCAGATCGCGCGCCGACAGAGGGACTTCCGCCTTGACCAGCGCGCCGCTGTTCTTGCCCTCGGTGTCCATGGGCATGCCCGCCGCGCAGCCGTTCATGCCGGCGCTCGGCGTACAGGGCACACCGTCGGGGTTGGGCACGCCGCTGTTGGCGCCGTACCAGAACAGCTTGTCGTCGTGGAACTGCATCTTGTGGCGGGTGTTCTCGTGGTAGGCGCGCGCCTCCAGTCCGCCCCAGTCGTATGTGCCCTCGTAGCGCAGATTGGTCTGGGTGCTGTCGTTGCCGGTCATGTCCATGCGCTGGTTCGGCCAGCCCTGATAGGGGATGTCCTGCAGGCCCACCTTCAGCTCGACCAGGTGGTTGGCCTGGCGCAGCGCGAAGGCCAGTGCCTGATTGGTGGACTTGTAGCGGGTGGAGCCGACCTCGTCGCCGTCCAGCCAGCCGCGGCCGGCGGCCGCGGGGCCCGCCGGCTTGAAGTCGTCGCCGGCCTCGTAGTTGTCGGCCTTGGCGGTGGAGGCGGTGTAGCTCACGCTCAGCCTGTCGCTGGCGATGGTCGCGGCGACGTTGCCGCCATGGGCGTTGCCGTTGCTGCGGTAGAACGCGCCGACCTCGCCCGTGTTCAGCAGGCCCTCGCCGGTCTTGGCGAATTGCGGGGCGCCGGACTCGACGATGATGGTGCCGCCGATGCTGTCGCCACCGGTGCTCACCGGCGCGATGCCGGCGAAGACCGTGACGGCGCTGACATGGGTGGGATCGATGTAGGAAAGCGGCGGATTCATTTGATTGCCGCAGGCCGAGATCAGGTCCATGCCGTCGACCTTGATGCGCAGACGGTCACCGACCAGGCCATGAATGGCCGGCAGACTGGAGACGCCGCCGCCGGTCTGGATATTCAGGCCCGGCACGTTGTGGAGCAGGCTGGTGGTGTCGCTGGTGGCCGGAACCAGATGGTTCACCGCCTCCGCGTCGAGGAGCGAGGCGCTCGGGGCGGGGCTTTCGACCAAGGGTGATGCGGTGACGCTGATGGTCGGGATCTGCGCGTCTTCGGCGATGGCCGCGCCCTGGACGGAGGCGGCGATCAGGGTGCTGAGAAGGGCGCGCCGATAGCGGAATGGGTGATGCATGAAGATGACTCCCTGGTTTTTTTGAATCGAGACAGGCTTGTTCTTCGACGGCCAGCCGCAGTGCAGGTTGTGTGCCACCAGTTCTTTATTTCAATGGTTCAATGTGTTGCAAGATATTCCTGATGAGTGCACGAAGAATTTCTGTGGCATTTCACGCACCGTGTCGGTGGTTTAATACACCCGGAGATCACGCGGTGTTCACGTGTTTCAGGGGGCGGTGTCCGGGTGTTCCGGATCGGAACGCCGGGGCTGGTCGCTGGCCCGGCGCCCGGCCGCCCCGGCGCCCGGACCCTGTGGTACACTGGCGCGCCCCGACCGCGGGCGGTACCGGCGGCGGGGTGGAGACAACGAAAATCTGAGGGGCGGAACGCGATGCAGGGCCTTGATTTTGCGGCCTTGTCCGCTCCGGCCGTCGTCCGGTTTGGCGGCTTGTGCCGGTCCCCCCGCGACGCTAAGCTGTGAACCCCGTCAGGCCCGGAAGGGAGCAGCGGCAGCAGTGATGCGGGCGCCGGGGTGTGGCTGGTGCAGGCCGCCTCTTAATTTCGAACCCGTGGCAGGACGAGCAACCGTAGGCGCGGGCTCTTGTGCCTTTTAGGAACCTCTGACTAATTCGTCATTGCGAGGAGCGCAGCGACGCGGCAATCTCCAAGCTGTTGATCTGCCGTCGAAGGAGATTGCTTCGCTTCGCTCGCAATGACGATACGACGAGTTGATCAGAGATTCCTTTAGGGTCTGCCCGCGAACGGTCACGGAGGTTCGTGGGCAGCCCCGCTCCTACAGGCAGTGCCGGATTCGATATCGACGCTATGAGCTATCAGGTCCTCGCGCGCAAATGGCGGCCCCGCAGCTTCCACGCCCTGGTCGGGCAGGAGCATGTGCTGCGCGCCCTGATCAATGCCCTGGACAACGACCGCCTGCACCACGCCTACCTGTTCACCGGCACACGCGGCGTCGGCAAGACCACCATCGCGCGCATCTTCGCCAAGTCGCTCAACTGCGAACAGGGCGTCAGCTCCAAACCCTGCGGCGTGTGCAGCGCCTGCACCGAGATCGACGCGGGCCGTTTCGTGGACCTGATCGAGGTCGACGCGGCCTCGCGCACCAAGGTCGACGAGACCCGTGAGCTGCTCGAGAACGTCCAGTACGCGCCGACCCGCGGCCGCTACAAGGTGTACCTCATCGACGAGGTGCACATGTTCTCCAATCACAGCTTCAACGCCCTGCTGAAGACGCTGGAGGAGCCGCCGCCGCACGTGAAGTTCCTGCTGGCGACCACCGACCCGCAGAAGCTGCCGGTGACCATCCTGTCGCGCTGCCTGCAGTTCAATCTCAAGCGCCTGCCGGCGCACATGATCGCCGCCTATCTGGCGGAGGTGCTGCAGCAGGAGGGCGTCCCGGCCGAGGCCGCGGCGCTGGCCGAGATCGCGCGCGCGGCCGACGGCAGCATGCGCGACGCGCTGAGCCTGCTGGATCAGGCCATCGCCTTCGGCGGCGGCGCGGTGCAGGAGGCCGAGGTGCGGGCCATGCTCGGCACCATCGAACGCGGCCAGGTGTATGACATCCTGCGTGCCCTGGCGCGCCAGGACGGCGCGGCGCTGCTGGCGCAGGTGGCGCAGCTCGCCGAGCAGGCGGCGGACTTCGGCGGTGTGCTGGCGGAGCTGCTGTCGGTGCTGCAGCGCGTCGCCGTCGCCCAGACCGTGCCGGAGGCGGTCGACGACGGCTACGGCGACCGCGCGGCGGTCATGGAGCTGGCCGCCGCGCTGAGCCCGGAGGACGTGCAGCTCGCCTATCAGATCGCCCTGATCGGGCGGCGCGATCTGCCGCTGTCGCCCGATCCGCGCGGCGGCCTGGAGATGGTGCGGCTGCGCATGCTGGCCTTCCGGCCGGACGCCGACGGCACGCCGGCGCGCGGCCCGGCACCGGCCGCAACGCAGCCGGCTGCGCGT
>CAYWKV010000188.1:0-2674 GCA_964458835.1 uncultured Gammaproteobacteria bacterium
ATTTGCGGTGGCCATGGCTACCTGAAATGCGGGGAAACCTCAGGGACAGACCACGTTTTCACGTCGCGAATACCCTTGCCACGGAGAACACGGAAGGCACGGATAAAAAACCATCATGGCCACGAAACCCACGAAACCCACGAAAGTTGAATAGGCAGGTTTACAGAAAAAACCTTTCGTGGATTTCGTGGGTTTCGTGGCAAAAGAGGTTTTGTCCGTGCCTTCCGTGTTCTCCGTGGCAAGGGTATTCGCGACGTGAAAACATGGTCATTCTGTTGTGTGGCGGCGACAAATCCACGCAGCAGCGTGACATCGACCTGGCGAAATCCTATTGGAGGGCCTGCCATGGCCAAGCGTGACAAGACGGTGCCCTACGATCCGGCGGATTACCTCGAAACGCCGGAAGACATCGCGGAATACATCAACGCCGCGGTGGAGGACGGCGACGAGCGAGTCATGCTGGCGGCAATGAAGGACGTGGCCAGGGCCGTGATGGGGATGTCCGAACTCGCCGAGCGCACCGGCCTGTCCCGGGAGGCGCTGTACAACACACTCTCGGAGAACGGCAACCCGCGTTTCTCCAGTCTGGTGGAAATCCTGCATGCACTCGGCCTCGAACTGTCGGTCAGGCCGCGCGGCCGGGCGGCGTGAACGGCGGCGGCCACGTTTTTGTCTCGCGAACACCTTTGCCACGGAACACACGGAGGCACGGACAAAAACTAATCATGCCCACGAAACCCACTAAATCCACGAAAGTTGAATAGGCGGGTTCACAGAAAACACCTTTCGTGGATTTCGTGGGTTTCGTGGCAAAAGGGTTTTGCCCGTGTTTTCCGTGGCCGGGTTTCGCCTTGAAATCTTCCACGTATTCCGTGGCCCATCCCGCGCCCCGGCAGGTGGTAGAATAGCGCGTCCCGACCGCCGCCCGACGCCGTGCCCCGACCGACCCCGATGACCCAGACCGCCCGGATCCGCGAGATCCCCTACAACTACACCTCCTTCTCCGACCGCGAGATCGTGATCCGCTATCTCGGGGCGGAGATGTGGGACGTGCTGAACCGGCTGCGCGGCTCGCGTCGGACGGGCCGCTCGGCGCGCATGCTGTTCGAGGTGCTGGGCGACATGTGGGTCGTCGACCGCAACCCTTACATCCAGGACGACCTGCTCGACAATCCGAAGCGCTGGGCCTCGCTGGCGCACGCGCTGCACCACCGCCTGGATCAGATCATCGCGCGCGCCGAGGGCAACGAGCTCGCCCTGCGGCTGGCCGACGCGGCACGCGCGGCGGTGCGGCGCTTCGAGGCATGGTTTCCGCGCACCCGTGAGCTGCGCCGCACGGTGCGCCGCCGCCTGGGACGGGTGACGCGCGCCGACAACATCGACTTCGGCGGCCTGGCGCGCGTCTCGCACGCCACCGACGCCACCGACTGGCGCGTCGAGATGCCCTTCGTGGTCGTCAGTCCGGATACCGAGGAGGAGGTCTGCGCGGTGGTCGCGGCCTGCATCGAGCTCGGGCTGACCGTCATCCCGCGCGGCGGCGGCACCGGCTACACCGGCAGCGCCGTGCCGCTGTCGGGCGACAGCGCGGTGATCAACACCGAGAAGCTGGACGCGCTGGGCCCGGTGGAGCTGCGCCGCCTGGAGGGCGTGGACGGCGAGGTCGCCACCGTGCGTGCCGGCGCCGGCGTGGTCACCCGCCGCGTCACCGAGCGCGCGGAGGCGGCCGACTACGCCTTCGCGGTCGATCCCACCTCGCAGGACGCCTCGACCATCGGCGGCAACGTGTCCATGAACGCCGGCGGCAAGAAGGCGGTGCTGTGGGGCACGACGCTGGACAACCTGGTGTCCTGGCGCATGGTCACGCCCGACGCCCACTGGCTGGAGGTGGAGCGCCTCGGCCACAACCTGGGCAAGATCCACGAGCAGGACACGGCGAGCTTCCGCGTGACACGCTACGCGCGCGACGGCCGCACCCGCGTCGGTGAGCCGGAGCTCCTGCGGCTGCCGGGTGCGTCCTTGCGCAAGCAGGGCCTGGGCAAGGACGTCACCGACAAGTTCCTCGGCGGCCTGCCCGGCATCCAGAAGGAGGGCTGCGACGGCCTGATCACCTCGGCGGTGTTCGTGCTGCACCGCATGCCGAAGTACATCCGTACGCTGTGCCTGGAGTTCTTCGGCGCCGACCTGCGCCGCGCGGTGCCGGCCATCGTCGAGACCAAGGACTACCTGGACGCGCGCGGCGACGTGCTGCTGTCCGGCCTCGAGCACCTGGACGAGCGCTACATCAAGGCGGTGAACTACAGCACCAAGGCGCCGCGGCGCGAGCTGCCGAAGATGGTGCTCCTCATCGACGTCGCCGGCGACGACGAGGACGCCGTGGCCGACGCCAGCTCGGCCGTGGTGCGCCTGGCCAACGCGCGCGGCGCCGAGGGCTTCGTCGCGGTCAGCCCCGAGGCGCGCCGCCGCTTCTGGCTGGACCGCGCCCGCACCGCCGCCATCGCCGCCCACACCAACGCCTTCAAGATCAACGAGGACGTGGTGATCCCGCTGGAGCGCCTGGCCGAGTACGAGGAGGGCATCGAGCGCATCAACATCGAGCACTCCACGCGCAACAAGCTGGCGATGATCGATGCGGTGCTGGAGTATCTCGAAGGCGGGCTGCCGGAGCTGCGCATCG
>CAYWKV010000188.1:2774-5716 GCA_964458835.1 uncultured Gammaproteobacteria bacterium
GGCGAGACGCTGCTGTCGCTGCTGCTCAAGCGCGAACTGCGCATCTCCTACCGGCGGGAGGTGGAGCGGCCGCTGAAGGAGATCTTCGCCGGCCGCGAATGGGAGGGGGTGACGGCGCAGCTGGATGCCATCCACAAGCGCATCCGCTCCAGTCGCCTGTTCGTCGCCACCCACATGCACGCCGGCGACGGCAACGTGCACACCAACATCCCGGTCAACTCCAATGACTACCCGATGCTGCACGCCGCCGAGCGCATCGTCGACCGGGTGATGGCCCTGGCGACCGCCCTGGGCGGGGTGATCTCGGGCGAGCACGGCATCGGCCTCACCAAGATCCAGTACCTGGACCCGGCCGTGGTCGAGGCCTTCGCCGCCTACAAGCGCAAGGTCGATCCCGACAACCGCTTCAACGCCGGCAAGCTGCTGGCCGGCTCGGGCCTGGACAACGCCTACACGCCCTCGCTGCGCCTGGTGCAGCAGGAGGCGCTGCTGCTCGAGGAGAGCGAGCTGGGCGCGCTCAACGACGACATCCGCAACTGCCTGCGCTGCGGCAAGTGTAAGCCGGTGTGCACGACGCACGTCCCGCGGGCGAATCTGCTGTACTCGCCGCGCAACAAGATCCTCGCCACCGGGTTGATGATCGAGGCCTTCCTGTACGAAGAACAGACCCGGCGCGGCATCTCGCTGCGGCACTTCGACGAGATGAACGACGTGGCCGACCACTGCACCATCTGCCACAAGTGCCTCAATCCCTGCCCGGTGAACATTGACTTCGGCGACGTCACCATCCGCATGCGCCACATCCTGCGCGAACGCGGGCAGAAGCGCACCAGTCCGGTGACCTGGGCGGCCATGGCGTTCCTCAACATCACCGACCCGCGCACCATCAAACTCATGCGCAAGGCGATGATCGAGTGGGGCTACCGGGGCCAGCGGCTGGCCTACCACGTCGCGCGGCGGCTGCGCTTCGGCGGCAACGGCGGCATCCCGCACGCCACCACCGGCGCCATGCCCATCCGCGAGCAGGTCGTGAACTTCGTGAAGAAGCCCATGCCCGCCGGTCTGCCGACCCAGACCATGCGCGCGCTGCTCGGGGTGGAGGACAGCAAGCTGGTGCCGATCCTGCGCGACCCGGCCAAGGTCACCGACGAGTCGGACGCGGTGTTCTACTTCCCCGGCTGCGGTTCGGAGCGGTTGTTTTCCCAGATCGGCCTGGCGACGCTGGCCATGCTCTACGAGGTCGGGGCGCAGACGGTGCTGCCACCCGGCTACCTGTGCTGCGGCTATCCGCAGACCGCCGGCGGGGATGTCGAGCGCGGTCACAAGATCAGCACCGACAACCGCGTGCTGTTCCACCGCGTGGCGAACACGCTCAACTACATGGACATCAAGACCGTGATCGTGTCGTGCGGTACCTGCATGGATCAGCTCATGGACTACCAGTTCGACCGCATCTTCCCCGGTTGCCGGCTGCTCGACATCCACGAGTACCTGATGGAGAAGGGCGTCGGCACCGTGGGTGTGGAAGGCGTGCAGTACCTCTATCACGAGCCCTGCCACACGCCCATGAAGACCCACGGCGCGACCGGTGTGGCCGCCCGGCTGCTCGGTCAGCCGGTACAGCTCTCCGACCGCTGCTGCGGCGAGGCCGGCACGATGGCCGTGTCGCGTCCGGACATCGCCACCCAGATCCGTTTCCGCAAGGAGGAGGAACTGCACCAGGGTATCCGGGACCTCACCGGCGCCGACCGCGCCGTGGCCGGCAACGTGAAGATGCTCACCAGCTGCCCGGCCTGCCAGCAGGGCCTGATGCGCTACGCCGACGACACCGGCCTGGAGACCGACTACATCGTCGTCGAGCTGGCCAACCGCATGCTCGGCGGCCAATGGCAGAAGGACTTCATCGAGCGGGTGAAGAACGGCGGGGTGGAGCGGGTGCTGTTGTGAAGCGGGGGCTAGGGGCTAGGGATGAGGGGCTAGGGATGAGGTGTCTAGGATGTGCAATCGCATTCTAGCCCCTAGCCCCTAGCCCCTCAAGATTACGTCAGCGTCTTGACCCCGTCCTTGGTGCCCAGCAGCAGCACGTCCGCCGGGCGGATCGCGAAGATGCCGACGGTGACGATGCCTGGGATGTTGTTCAGCTCCGCCTCCAGCTTGACCGGGTCCATGATCTTCAGGTTGTGGACGTCCAGGATGAGGTTGCCGTTGTCGGTGGTGAAGCCCTCGCGCAGCACCGGGGCGCCGCCGCGCTTGACCAGCTCGCGGGCGACGAAGCTGCGCGCCATGGGGATGACCTCGATCGGCAGGGGGAAGGTGCCGAGCACGTCCACCAGCTTGGACTGGTCGGCGATGCAGACGAATTTCTTCGAGGCCCCGGCGACGATCTTCTCGCGGGTCAGCGCGCCGCCGCCGCCCTTGATCAGGTGCAGATGCCGGGTGGATTCGTCGGCCCCGTCCACGTACACCGACAGCTCGCCCGCGGCGTTGAGGTCCAGCACCGGGATACCGTGCCCCTTCAGCCGTTCGGCACTGGCCACGGAGCTGGCCACCGTGCCCTCGAGCCTGCCCTTGATGCGCGCCAGGGCGTCGATGAACAGGTTCGCCGTCGAGCCGGTGCCGACGCCGACGATGGTGCCCGCCTCGACGTATTCCAGGGCCGCCTCGGCGACCATCCGCTTGAGTTCGTTCTGGTCCATGGTGTGCGCTTCTGTGTGTAGGCCCGGGGGCCGATGATAGCGGCCTCAACGGGCAGGTGCCAGCACTTGCTCGGGGCTCGGGATTGGGTCATTGGGATTCGGGATTCGGGGCTGTCGAGGCGGGGCTGTGTGCCTGCGAAGGCAAGCTCATGCACCTGTAGGAGCGGGCTTGCCCGCGAACGGTTCGGAGGGTTGCCGGTTCGCGGCCAAGGCCGCTCCTACAGGGGACCGGCTTGACACCTGAAC
>CAYWKV010000189.1:0-5564 GCA_964458835.1 uncultured Gammaproteobacteria bacterium
AGAAGGCCACCCCGACGCCGGCGAGATGCTTGCTGGGAAAATCGTCGCCGGGCAGATTCGGATTGACGATGGCATCCGCCTCGGGCAACCGCGCCCCGGGCAGATGGTGATCGGTCACCAGCACGCGCATACCCTGCGCGCGCGCCGCCGCAACGCCGGCCAGACAGGCGATGCCGCTGTCGACGGTGACGAGTAGATCGGGCCGGCGCTGCGCGGCGACAGCGACGATCTCCGGCGTCAGTCCGTAGCCGAAGTCGAAGCGGTTGGGAACGAGGTAATCGATCTGCCGCGCGCCCATGCCGCGCAGCGCGCGCACCATGAGCGCCGTGCTGGTCGCGCCGTCGGCGTCGAAGTCGCCGACGATGACGATGCGCTGCTCCTCGGCCAACGCCTGCTCCAGCAAATCCAGCGCGCGTTCCAGGCCGCCCAGACGTTCCGGCGGCAATAGGCGCTCGACACCCATCTCCAGTTGCGCGGGATCGGCGATGCCACGCGCCGCGTACACCCGCCTCAATACCGCGGGGAGATCGGCGGGCAGGCACGCGGGATCGGTCTTGAGGCCGCGACGGACAATGCGCTTATGCATGATTCACGGTCATTCCGGAAACGAGGTTGCCGTCTGCTTCGAGTCATCCCGCATGGGCCACGGCCGCCGCCAGAACTTCCATAGGCCCCGGCGTGTGACGCGGTACTCATGCCCGTCGTCTGGATACAGCGCCAGTTCCCGCAGATGCCGGCCGCGCAGCGCCTGCCGCAGCGGTACGAACCAGTCCCGCTCCAGCCGTTCCGCCTCGGCCAGCCAGGACTCCAGATCGCCGTAGGCGACGGGCGCCCGCAGCCCGTCCAGACACAGCAGGTGCCGGCCGCCGGTGGCCGCCTGCAGCCAGGTCCGCGCATCCGTCGGCGGCTCCTCACAGCGGATGCCGTTGAGCCGGGCCAGCGCCTTCACCACGATATCGTCGCACCACACGCGCTGCCAACCGCCCGCTTGCCCCCCCGGCGCCCTACCACCCCCCCACCCCCTGAGGCTGTTGACCGGCGTCCGCCCGCGCGATTCCGGGGGGCGGTTGACCGGGTGGTCGTGAAACAGCATCTGCACTTCATTGAGGAACCGATGCCAGTCGCGTGCATCGCGTCCGCCGGGCAGAAAGGCGTCGATGTCCTGCCCCATGGCGCGTGCCAGCGGCGTGGTACGCAACTCGGGCTGCCGCGACAGATGCAGATAGCCACGCACTGGCGTGGCGAATTCCAGGCGCATCCCGTCCGCAGCGTAGTAGCCGTTGAAGGCGTCGGCCAGCGCCTCGGCCTCTTCGTTCGTGATCTGCAGATGCGCACCGTCGAACAGCACCAGCCGCGACCGGTCAGCACGCAGATGCACCGGGTCGGCACGCAGCAGCGCGCCCGGCGCGGCCACGCCGGCATCCATCCAGTAGCTCAGCCAGGCATCGGGAGCGTCGTGCTCCCCGGACGGCGGGCAGTCGAACAGGCGGTAGCGCAGCGCATCGGCATCCGCCGTTTCCGGCCGCCGGTCAGCACGGGCCAGCAGCGTGCCCAGCGCGGTCCGACGCGCCCCCGGCAACGCCAGCATGCCCGTCGCGGGCCGTTCGCCCGGAGCGGCGCCGAGCAGTCCCGGCACCAGCAGCGTCAGACGCAGGGGCCCGGCGGTCACGCCATCTTGTCGAGGATGGCCCTGCGCACGGCGTCCAGTGTCGCGTCGACGGTGTGCACGTTGCCGGCGCTCTGCTGGATGGCGGTGTCGGGATCCTTGAGGCCGTGGCCGGTGAGTGTGCAGACGATGGAGCTGCCCTCGGGGATCTTGCCGTTCTTGACGTCGCGCAGCGCGCCGGCCAGCGAAGTGGCCGAGGCGGGCTCGCAGAACACGCCTTCCTTCTCGGCCAGCAGTTTCTGTGCGGCGAGGATCTCGGCGTCGGTGCATTCGTCGAACCAGCCGCCGGATTCCTCCTTCACCTTCCAGGCCTGCTCCCAGGACTGCGGGTGACCGATGCGGATCGCGGTGGCGACGGTCTCGGGGTTGTCGACCATCGCACCGCGCATGAACGGCGCCGAACCGGATGCCTGGTAGCCGATCATCTTCGGCCGGTTGCCGACGATGGCGCCGCCCGCGTAGGCGCAGTGGCCCTTGCAGTAGGCACAGGCGCCGGTGACGTGGTCGCCGGAGGCCGACGAGTATTCGCAGTAGCCGATCCAGTGCGCGGTGATGTTGCCGGCGTTGCCCACCGGCAGGCAGTGGTAGTCCGGCGCACGTCCCAGTTCCTCGACGATCTCGAAGGCCGCGGTCTTCTGGCCCTGCAGACGGAACGGATTGATGGAATTGACGATGGTCACCGGCGCCTGCTCGGCGACCTCTTTCACCAGCTGCATGCCGGCGTCGAAGTTGCCGCGGATCTGCAACACGATGGAGCCGTGCATCATCGCCTGCGCCAGCTTGCCCATGGCGATCTTGCCTTCCGGGATCAGCACGAACGCGGTGATGCCGGCACGCGCGGCGTAGGCCGCCGCGGCGGCGGAGGTGTTGCCGGTCGACGCGCAGATGATCGCGCGGCTGCCCTCTTCCACCGCCTTGGTCACCGCCATGGTCATGCCGCGATCCTTGAACGAGCCGGTCGGATTCAGGCCTTCGTACTTGACGTAGATGTCGACTTCCCTGCCGACTAGGCGCGGAATGTTGTTCAGCCGGATCAGCGGCGTGTTGCCCTCGCCCAGACTGATGATGCGCGTGTCGTCATGGATCGGCAGACGGTCGCGGTAACGTTCGATGAGGCCGGTGTAACGGGGTCGGAAGGGCATGGCTCAAATCCTTAAATTCAGGGCTAGGGGCTAGAGGCTAGGGGCTGGGACGAGGTCGAGTGGATTTGGCTAGCCCCCAGTCCCTAGCCCCTAGCCTCTATTTGGTCAGATACTCCAGGCGGATGCGCGTCACGCTGCCTTCGATAGAATCCAGCATCTCGATGCGCTCGATGGCATGGTTCATCTGGCCCTCGCGCACGGCGTGGGTCAGCAGGATGATCGGCACGCGGGTCTCTTCCGGCGCGGCTTCCTTCTGGATGATCGCCTCGATGCTGATGCCGCGGTCGCCGAGGATGCGGGTGATGTCGGCCAGTACGCCGGGCTTGTCCTGCGCGAGCAGGCGCAGGTAATACGCCGTTTCGATCTCCTCCATCGGCAGTACCGGGATGTCGGACAGCGCACCGGGCTGGAAGGCCAGGTGCGGCACGCGGTTGCCGGGGTCGGCGGTGAGCATGCGCGTCACATCGACCAGGTCGGCGACCACTGCCGAGGCGGTCGGCTCGGAGCCGGCGCCGGCGCCGTAGTACAGCGTCGGCCCGACGGCATCGCCCTTCACCAGCACGGCATTCATCACGCCGTCGACGTTGGCGATCAGCCGGCGCTCCGGAATCAGCGTCGGATGCACGCGCAGTTCCACGCCCTCATCGGTGCGGCGCGCAAAACCGAGGTGCTTGATGCGGTAGCCGAGCTCTTCGGCGTATTCCACGTCGGCGCGGGTGATCTTCGTAATGCCCTCGGTGAAGGTCTTGTCGAACTGCAGCGGAATGCCGAAGGCGATCGAGGCGAGAATGGTCAGCTTGTGCGCCGCATCGATGCCTTCGACGTCGAAGGTGGGATCGGCCTCGGCATAGCCCAGCGCCTGCGCCTCCTTGAGCACATCGGCAAAATCGCGGCCCTTGTCGCGCATCTCCGTGAGAATGAAGTTGCCGGTGCCGTTGATGATGCCGGCCAGCCATTCGATACGGTTCGCCGCCAGGCCCTCGCGAATCGCCTTGATGATGGGGATGCCGCCGCAGACGGCCGCCTCGAAGGCCACCATCACGCCTTTGTCCTGCGCCGCCTTGAAGATCTCGTTGCCGTGCAGCGCGATCAGTGCCTTGTTGGCGGTGACTACATGCTTGCCATTGGCGATGGCCCTGAGCACCAGCTCCAGCGCCGGCGTGTAGCCACCGATGAGCTCAACGACGATGTCGACGTCCGGATCATCGACGACGGCAAAGGCGTCCTGAGTGACCTTGATGTCGCCGATGCCGGGTACGCGCGCCGGATCGTAGTCGCGCGCGGCCGCGTGGGTGATCTGGATGCCGCGGCCCGCGCGGCGGGCGATTTCACTGGCGTTGCGGCGCAGCACATTGAAGGTGCCGCCGCCGACCGTTCCCAGGCCGAGCAGGCCAATGTTTACCGGTTTCACGATCTATCCCCCTGCGGATGCGGTTTTCTTCTGGTCTTTGCGGAACATGTCGCGGATGCCGCGCACCGCCTGACGGGTGCGGTGCTCGTTCTCGATCAGGCCGAAGCGCACATGGTCGTCACCGTAGTCGCCGAAGCCGATGCCCGGGGCGACCGCCACCTTGGCGTCGGCCAGCAGCTTCTTGGAGAACTCCAGCGAGCCGACATGCCGGTACTGCTCCGGGATCGGCGCCCAGACGAACATGGTGCCCTTGGGCTTCTCGACCTGCCAGCCGATGGAATTCAGTCCGTCGCACAGCACGTCACGGCGCTTGCGGTACAGTTCCGCGATCTCGCGCACACAGTTCTGCGGGCCTTCCAGGGCGGTGATGGCGGCAATCTGGATGGGCGTGAACATGCCGTAGTCGAGATAGGATTTCATGCGCGCCAGGGCGGCGACGAGCGTCTTGTTGCCGCACATGAAGCCGACGCGCCAGCCGGGCATGTTGTAGCTCTTGGACAGGGTGAAGAACTCCACCGCGACATCCTTGGCACCGGGCACCTGCAGGATGGACGGCGCGACATAGCCGTCGAACACCAGATCGGCATAGGCCAGATCATGGATCACCCAGATATCGTGTTCACGCGCGATCGCGACCACGCGCTCGAAGAAGTCGAGTTCCACGCACTGTGCCGTGGGATTGCCGGGGAAGTTGAGCACCAGCATCTTGGGCTTGGGCCAGGAGTCCTTGATCGCCTTCTCCAACTCGGCGAAGAAGTCGATGCCCGGCACCAGCGGCACATGGCGGATGTCGGCGCCGGCGATCACGAAGCCGTAGGGATGGATCGGGTAGGCGGGATTCGGCACCAGCACGGCATCGCCCGGACCCAGCGTCGCCAGCGCCAGATGCGCCAGTCCTTCCTTGGAACCGATGGTGACGATCGCCTCGGTCTCGGGATCGAGCGTCACGTCGAAGCGGGTCTTGTACCAGCCGGCGATGGCCTTGCGCAGCCGCGGTATGCCTTTGGAAACGGAGTAGCGGTGGGTGTCGCCGCGTTGCGCTGCCTCGACCAGCTTGGCGACGATGTGGCCCGGCGTCGGCTGGTCGGGGTTGCCCATGCCGAAGTCGATGATGTCCTCGCCCCGGGCCCGGGCCTTGGCCTTGAGCTCGTTGACGATGTTGAAGACATACGGCGGCAGGCGCTTGATGCGCTGGAATTCGTCGAACAAGGCGGCAATACCCTGAATGAGTGGCGGATGGCGCTTCCCGGCCCAACGCGGCCGGGCCCGAATGAGACTGCGCAGAGTACTGAAATCACTGTCAGGATACAAGACGGCCCCGGTAAAACTCATTGAAATGTATGGG
>CAYWKV010000190.1:0-1840 GCA_964458835.1 uncultured Gammaproteobacteria bacterium
CCCGCGCTACGACCGCCGCTACTATCCGCGCAACTACTCTCCGCGCGGGTACTACTACGACCGCTCCTATCGGTACCGGCAGCGGTGCCGGACGGTGACCACCTGGGATCCCCGCTACGGCCGGGTGCGCGAGCGGCGATGCTGGTAAGGCGCGCCCCTCCCCTCACGCGCCATGCGTGAGGGGAGAGGCCGCCGGCCCGTCAGTGCAGATGGGCGCGGCCGATATCCAGATGGTCGCCCTCGGCGGTGACCTGGATGGCCGAGCCGTCCTCCAGCTCGCCCTCCAGCAGCTTGCGGGCGATCGGGTCGACCAGCTCCTTCTGGATAACCCGCTTGAGCGGGCGCGCCCCGTAGACGGGGTCGTAGCCCTTGTCGCCCAGCCACCGCAGCGCGGAGTCGTCAAGGAGGATCGACATCCGCCGGTCGGCCAGCAGCTTCTCGACCCGCTCCAGCTGGATGCGGACGATGCCGTCCATCTCCTCGCGGCCCAGCCGCTTGAACAGGATCAGTTCGTCGATCCGGTTCAGGAACTCGGGCCGGAAGTGCCGGCGCACGACCTCCATCACCGCCGGACGCGCCGCCTCCACGTCCTCTCCGCCGGCCAGGTATTCCGAGCCGAGGTTGGAGGTCATGATGATCAGCGTATTGCGGAAGTCGATCGTCCGCCCCTGGCCATCGGTCAGCCGCCCGTCATCGAGCACCTGCAGCAGCACGTTGAAGACGTCCGGGTGGGCCTTCTCGACCTCGTCGAGCAGGATCACCGAATACGGCTTGCGGCGCACGGCTTCGGTCAGATAGCCGCCTTCCTCGTAGCCGACATAGCCGGGCGGCGCGCCGATCAGCCGCGCCACGGAGTGCTTCTCCATGAACTCGGACATGTCGATGCGCACCATGGCCTCGTCGGTGTCGAACAGGAACGCGGCCAGGGCCTTGGTCAGCTCGGTCTTGCCGACGCCGGTGGGACCCAGGAACAGGAACGAGCCGCTCGGCCGGTTGGGATCGGACAGGCCGGCGCGCGCACGGCGGATGGCGTCGGACACGGCACGCACCGCCTCGGCCTGGCCGACCACGCGCCTGCCCAGTTCCTCTTCCATGCGCAGCAGCTTGTCGCGCTCGCCTTCGAGCATCTTCGACACGGGTATGCCGGTCCACTTGGACACGACCTCGGCGATCTCCTCGTCGGTGACCTTGTTGCGCAGCAGCTTCATCTCGTGCATCTCGGCCTGGGTCGCCATGTCGAGCTGCTTCTCCAGCTCCGGGATGCGGCCGTACTGCAGTTCGGACATGCGCGCGAGATCGCCGGCGCGGCGCGCGGTCTCCAGTTCCAGGCGGACGCGTTCCAGCTCCTCCTTGATGTGGGTGGTGCCGGCGAGCGCGGCCTTCTCCGCCTTCCAGATCTCTTCCAGATCGGAATATTCGCGCTCCAGCTTGACGATCTCGTCTTCGAGCGCCTCGAGACGCTTCTTCGACGCCTCGTCGGACTCCTTCTTCAGCGCCTCGCGCTCGATCTTCAACTGGATCAGGCGGCGGTCGAGGCGGTCCATCTCCTCGGGCTTGGAGTCGATCTCCATGCGGATGCGCGACGCGGCCTCGTCGACCAGGTCGATGGCCTTGTCGGGCAGCTGGCGGTCGGTGATGTAGCGGTGCGACAGCGTGGCCGCGGCGACGATCGCCGGGTCGGTGATCTCGACGCCGTGGTGCACCTCGTAGCGCTCCTTCAGGCCGCGCAGGATGGCGATGGTGTCCTCGACGCTGGGCTCGTCGACCAGCACCTTCTGGAAGCGGCGCTCCAGCGCGGCGTCCTTCTCGATGTACTTGCGGTATTCATCCAGCGTGGTCG
>CAYWKV010000190.1:1850-2899 GCA_964458835.1 uncultured Gammaproteobacteria bacterium
CCAGCGCCGGCTTGAGCATGTTGCCGGCGTCCATCGCGCCCTCGGCCTTGCCGGCGCCGACCATGGTGTGCAGCTCGTCGATGAACAGGATGACCTGACCTTCCTGTTTGGCGAGGTCGTTCAGCACGGCCTTCAGGCGCTCTTCGAACTCACCGCGGAACTTGGCGCCGGCGATCAGCGCCCCCATGTCGAGCGACAGCAGGCGCCTGCCTTTCAGGCCCTCGGGCACCTCGCCATTGATGATGCGCTGGGCGAGTCCCTCGACGATGGCGGTCTTGCCGACACCGGGCTCGCCGATCAGCACCGGGTTGTTCTTGGTGCGGCGCTGCAGCACCTGGATGGAACGGCGGATCTCGTCGTCGCGGCCAATGACAGGATCGAGCTTGCCCTGCTCGGCGCGCTCGGTCAGATCGACGGTGTATTTCTCCAGCGCCTGGCGCTGTTCCTCGGCGTTCGGGTCATCCATCTTCTGGCCGCCGCGGATCTTCTCGATGGACTGCTCGATCAGGCCCTTGGTGGCGCCCGCCTTGCGCAGCGCCTCGCCGGCCGGGCCCTTGTCCTCGAGCACGGCCAGCACGAACAGCTCCGAGGAGATGTACTGATCCTTGCGCTGCTGGGCGAGCTTGTCGGTGACATTGAGCAGGCGGTTGAGGTCGTTGGAGACGTGCACGTCGCCGCCGGCGCCATGCACCTGCGGCAGCTTTTCGAGCGCCTCGCCGAGCTGCGAGCGCAGCACGTTGACGTTCACGTCGGCCTGCGCCAGCAGATGGCGCACGCTGCCGCCCTGCTGGTCGAGCAGGGCGATCAGCACGTGCACCGGCTCGATGAATTGATGGTCGCGGCCGACCGCCAGGCTCTGGGCGTCGGCGAGGGCCATCTGGAATTTGCTGGTCAGTTTGTCCATGCGCATGGGTCACGGGCTCCCGGAAAGCGGATTTTTATGGATTACCCGACAGATGGGGGGGTGGGCGGAGGTTTTCAAGGGGCTGCCGCGGGCGGGCAAAACCCCTTTTGGCCACGAAACCAACGAAATCCACGAAAGATTTTTT
>CAYWKV010000190.1:2909-5491 GCA_964458835.1 uncultured Gammaproteobacteria bacterium
CCTTACCCGCCCCATGGGGGGGTCGGCGGCGGTTTTCACGGGCTGCCGCGGTTGGCACCATGAGGCCAAAAACCCTTTAGCCACGAAATCCACGAAAAACCAATATCAGCCACGGAAAACACGGAAAACACGGACGACATCAAGGTTGTCGAGGTATGGCGTTTCCATCGACCGCGTGGTGGTGCGGGTGTCGGTGGGCACACCCACCATACCCGGCATGGAGTACGTCCGTGTTTTCCGTGTTTTCCGTGTGTTCCGTGGCTGGTTTGGGTGTTCGTGGTATGGCGTTGTCATCGGCCGCGTGACGGTGCGGATATCGGTGGACACCCGCAGCACCCAGCATTGATTATGTCTGTGTTTTCCGTGTTTTCCGTGGCTGATATTGGTTTTTCGTGGGTTTCGCGGCTCGACGGCCGTTTACCGGTAGGTCTTGCGGCGGAACAGGTCGTTGCGTTTGCTGACCAGGCGGTCTAGGAACAGTAGGCCGTCGAGGTGGTCCATCTCGTGCTGCACGGCGCGCGCCTCGAAGCCTTCCATGTCGAACTCCAGGCGCTGGCCGTAGGGATCGAAGGCGAGCAGACGGATGCGCTCGGCGCGAATGACGTTACCGGTGTAATCCGGCACCGACAGGCAGCCCTCGCGACCGACGGCGTAGCCGTCCCAGGCGGTGATATCGGGATTCACCAGGACCAGGTGTCCGTGGTTGGACACCGGCCGCTTCATCTTCGAAACATCGACAATGACGATGCGCTGCAAGCGGCCGACCTGCGGAGCGGCGATGCCGACGGCGCCGGGGCCGGCCAGGCGCGTCTCCTCGAGGTCGGCGACGAAGGCGCGCAAGCCCGCGTCGAAGGTCTCGACCGGCAGGGCGATCTCCTTCAGGCGTGCGTCCGGATAGGTGAGAATGTCGAGCACGGCCATCGCGCGGCACTCAGCCGATCAGCGTCTCGATGGACCGCACATCGACCTCGATGCCCTCGCGGGCGAGGGGCGCCAGCGCAGCCTCGACCGCCTCGACGCCATTCCCGGTCTGGCCTTCCATGGTCATGATGTACACCGGATCGGCGGCGCTGCCGCCGACGTCCGACTGCAGATCGAGGATGTTGAAGCCGACCGCCGACAATGCCCCGGTCACCTGCGCGACGATCCCGGCGCGGTCCGCGCCGTACACGGTGACGCGCACGTCGGGAATCAGGTGTCGGTGCAGGTGCCCTTCGATGCGATCGCCGTGGGCATGCAGTCCGAGTTCGCGCGCCACGGGCTCGACCAGCGCCAGCAGGCTCTCCAGCGTCCCGGCGTACTGCACCATCAGCATCACCGAGAAATTCCCGCCAAGCCGCGCCATCGCCGCCTCACCCAGGTTGCAGCCACTCTGGAACAGCGCCGCCGTCAGTCGGGCGACGATCCCCGGCCGGTCTTCACCGACCAACGTCAGCATGAACCAGTTCATAGCAGCGCTCCACGGTTTATCAGGCAAACATATTCAAACACGAAGGCGCGGAAGGCGTATGGAGGAAAATCCTGAGTCTAGGTGAAGCCGAGTGTTCCCTCTCCACTCGAGGGAGCGCGCCAGGGAGGGCGCGTTGGACAGCGAGTCACCCCTCCCTGGCCTTTATCCTCGATAACGGGATCCCGGTCAAAGGGGATGGAACCCATCTTGTCACTTCCGTAATGGATTTTCCTTCGTGCGCCGTCCGCGCCTTCGTGTTGAAAACAATCAGTGCAGCGTCGAATGCGCGACGTAGATCGTCAGCACGCCGGCCGCGATCAGGGCGACCTGCTGTACGGTGGCGCGCACTTCGAGGCGCTTGTGCAGCCCCGGGATGAGATCGGCCACGGCGATGTAGATGAAACTGGCGGCGGCAACCGCCAGGATGTAGGGCAGCGCCGCCTCCGCCTCGCGCAGGCTGTAATAGGCCAGGCCGGCGCCCACCAACGTCGTCAGGCTGACGAGGATATTGTAGAGCAGCGCCCGGGCGCGCGAGTAGCCGCTGTGCAGCAACACGGCGAAATCACCCACCTCCTGGGGGATCTCATGCGCGGCCACGGCCAGGCTGGTGACGATGCCGAGGTGGATGTCGGTGAGGAAGGCGGCGGCGATCAGCACGCCATCGACCAGATTGTGGATGCCGTCGCCGATCAGGATCAGGGTGCCGGCCGCACGATTGACCTGATGGCCACCATGATGGTGGGCATGCCCATGACTGTCGTCGGGGACGTGCACCTCGCATTCGGCGTGATGGCAATGCCGCCACAGCACCATCTTCTCGAGCAGAAAGAAGCCCAGCACGCCGAGCAGCACCGTTCCGGTGATGATGTGCAGGTCTTCGACGCCCGGCCCTTCCAGCGCGTGCGGCAGCAGCGCCAGGAAGGCCGCCCCGAGCAGCGCGCCGATGGCGAAGCTGACGAAATGCGGCAGCAGCCGCGCGCGCAGCCGCTCGGAGAACAGCAGGAACACCGCCGCCGCGAGCACGCTGAGCACGCCGCCGAGCAGGGAGAACAGCAGGATCCAGGTGAGGAGCGACATGGCGTGGGGATGATACAGGGGGCGGGGGTCAGGGACTAGGGACTAGGGACTAGGG
>CAYWKV010000191.1:0-5464 GCA_964458835.1 uncultured Gammaproteobacteria bacterium
AATATGGCGTCCCCTAGGGGAGTCGAACCCCTGTCGCCGCCGTGAAAGGGCGGTGTCCTAGGCCTCTAGACGAAGGGGACAGGACTGGCTGCTTGCGTTACTCGTCCGGACGGTGCAGCTGCGTGACCACCACACCGGTGAGCAGGGCCACGAAGCCCAGCGGCACCAGGATCAGCAGATTGACCGCGATCCCTTCCGCGTTCCGGAACATGGCCGTGAAACCGCCCACCAGTCCGATCACGCTGAGCAGGATGCCCAGGTACACTGCGATCCGGCCGAAGCGGTGCATGAACCGTCACTTCAAACGCAAGGCAAAAAAATTGGTGGAGCTAGTCGGGATCGAACCGACGACCTCTTGCATGCCATGCAAGCGCTCTCCCAGCTGAGCTATAGCCCCACGCGGAGCGCGAACTTTACGCCAGCGGCGCTTCGACTGTCAACCTCCGAGGACCGGAAAAACCGCCTTTTCCCCCGGCCTGGCGACCGCGGCCGGCACGGGCCGGACAGGGCCCGCCACGACCTCAGGTGCCGGGGATCGGTGCATCGCGCGGCCCGGCGGCATACGCCTGGCGCAGGTGCGCGAACTTCGCCAGCCGCTGCTGCACACGGCCGTTGACGCTCTTCGGCGGGAAGCTGCCGTCGCGCCGCTGGCGGCCGGCCGGGATGCCGCTCAGCAGCCGCATGGCGGTGTCCACGTCGGCGACCGCGTAGACCCGGAAGCGTCCCGCGCTCACCGCCTCCACCACGTCCTGGCGCAGCATCAGGTGCTGGACGTTGGACTGCGGAATGATGACGCCCTGCTCCCCGGTGAGGCCGCGCTGCGCGCACACGTCGAAGAAGCCCTCGATCTTCTCGTTGACGCCGCCGACCGCCTGCACCCGGCCGTGCTGATCCACCGAGCCGGTCACGGCCAGCGACTGCGCCAGCGGCAGCGCCGCCAGCGAGGACAGCAGCGCGCACAGTTCGGCGAGCGAAGCGCTGTCGCCCTCGACACCGGAATAGGACTGTTCGAAGGTGAGGCTGGCGGCCAGCGACAGCGGGAACTCCTGGGCATAGCGCGCGCCGAGGAAGCTCGACAGGATGAACACGCCCTTGGAATGCACCGGCCCGGCCATGTCGACCTCACGCTCGATGTCGACGACCTCGCCCTCGCCCAGGCGCGTGGTGGCGCTGATGCGCGCCGGCAGACCGAAGGTGAAGTTGCCGGCATCCAGCACCGACAGGCCGTTGACCTGGCCGACGAGCCGGCCGCCGGTCGCGATGTTGAGGACGCCGCGGAGGATCTCCTCGTGCAGGCGGTCGCGCACCCGGTCCAGACGCTCGATGCGGGCGTCGACGGCACGCACCACGTCGCCCGCCTCCACCAGCGGCCGCCCGGCCTCGCCGGCGAAGTGATCCGCCTCCTGCATCAGATCCAGAACATCGCGCATGCGCGTGGACAGCTTGCGGCCGTCGGCGGCCAGGCGCGCGCTGAAGTCGATCACCGCGGCCACCGCCTCGCGGTCGAAGGCGCGCAGTTCTTCTTTGCGCGCCAGCGCCGCGATCAGGCGCGCATAGCTCTGGACGTTGTCCGGCGAGCGATCGATCTGGTCGTCGAAATCCGCCGCGATCTTGAACAGCTCGAGGAACTCCGGATCGTAGGCCTGCAGCAGGTAGTACAGCAGCGGCTCACCCTCCAGGATCACCTTGACGTTCAGGGGCACGGGCTCCGGTTCCAGCGACACGGTGCTGATCAGGCTCCAGGCCTGGCCGAGCGACTCGATGCGCAGCTCACGCGCGCGCAGTACGCGCTTGAGGCCCTCCCAGGCGAACGGCTGGCTCAGCAGGCGGTGCGCCTCGATCACCAGATAGCCGCCGTTGGCGCGGTGCAGCGCGCCCGGCCGGATGAGGTTGAAGTCGGTGACCAGGGCGCCGAACTGGGCGATGTGCTCGATGCGTCCGATCAGCGCCGTGTAGGTCGGGTTGTCCTCGAACACGATTGGCGCGCCGCGCGTGGCGCCGTGGTCGACCAGCACGTTGACCTGATAGCGCCGGAACGCCGCCTGCTGATCGTCGCCGCCGTGCGTGCGCGGCAGAAACTCCTGGGCGTTCTGCACGATCTCCTGCTCCACGCTGTCGAGGTAGGCGAGCACCGTGGGCAGATCGGTGAATTGGGTACGGATGCCCGTCAGCTGCTGGTGCACGACGACGCGCGTCACCTCGTGGCGCAGGCGGCGGATGGTGGCGCGCCGCTCCTTCTGCCACTCGGGGACGCGACGCTCGAGGATGTCGGCAAGCTCCGCCTGCAGCGCACCGACCTTATCCTCGATGGCGCGCTGCGTCTCGGCGGGCAGCCGGGTGAAGGCGGCGGCGTCCAGCACGTCGCCGTCGTACAGCGGCGCGAACGTGAACTCGCCCGGCTGTTCGTAGAGCTTGACCTGCTGGCTCTCGGCCTTCTCGCGCAGGGCCTGCACGGCCTGCGCCTGACGCTCCTCGAAGCCGCGGTCGATCTGCCGCAGGCGCGCCTTGAACTCGTCGCTCTCCAGTGCCGCCGGGATCGCCCCGCCGAGCTCGTCGAGCAGTTGCCGCATGGCGTGGCGCAGCGCGGTGCCGCGACCCGGCGGCAGCTGCAGCAGCCGCGGGCAGTTGGGCGTGTCGAAGTTGGACACGTAGCAGATGTCCGGCGGCACCGTGCTCTGCACCGCCTGGCGTTCCAGCATGGCGATCACCGCCGAGTGCTTGCCGATGCCGCTGGCACCGAAGGCGAAGACGTTGTAGCCGTCATGGCGCGCGGCCAGACCGAAACGCATGGCGCCCAGGGCACGGTCCTGGCCGAGCACGCCCTCCAGGTCGGGGATCTCGTCGGTGCTGCGGAACGGCAGGTCGTCCGGATTGCAGCGGGTGCTCAGGACCTCCGGCGGTACGGCTGCTTGGGGTTTCATCGGACCTCTTCTGTATTGGTTGCGTCGGGGCTGCGCCGTCGGCAACGGCGGGGGCACCGGTGGTCATCATGATAAGCATTCCCACAGCCGCAGACACTAGGCCACCCCGTCGCCGCCGTCCTTGCGACAGGTCAGGTGCACCCGGAATGCCCGGCAAGCGCCCGGCCGCGACCGGCAAACTCGGCTATCCTGATAGATGTACGAGAAAGCCGCAGTTGGTCCGATCATGTCGATCGCGGTCCATGCAGCCCGTCGAGCCGCCGCCATGAGCCACGATCCGTTCCTCGAGTCGCTCCGCCCCGCAGGCGACCAGCCGCCGACCGGGGCGACTTCCGCACCGCAGTGGGAGCACTTCCCGCACGCTGCCGACATCGGCGTACGCGGCTTCGGTACGACGGCAGAAGAGGCCTTCGAGCAGGCGGCGGTGGCCATGACCGCGGTGATCACCGATCCCGCCACCATCCAGCCGCATCAGGCCGTGACCGTCGAGTGCCGTGCGCCCGATCTCGAACTGCTGCTGATCGACTGGCTCAATGCCCTGATCTACGAGATGGCGACGCGGCACCTGCTGTTCGGCGCCTTCGCGGTGAGCATCCACGGCCATCACCTGCACGGTACCGCCTGGGGCGAGCCGCTGGATCCCGCACGTCACCAGCCGGCCGTGGAGATCAAGGGCGCGACCTTCACCGAGCTGCGGGTCGCCCGGGACGTGCCCGGGGACGCGTCCATGGATGCGCCACGGCGCTGGCGGGCGCAGTGCATCGTGGACGTCTGAGCATGGATCTGGAGCTGCTGCAACACCGGGACGACTGCGAGTGGGTGATCCCGCGGCAGGGCGACATGCGCGTGCCGGGCGTGATCTACGCCCCCGAGGCACTGATCCGCGACATGGACCACAAGGTCTACGAGCAGCTAGTCAACGTCGCCACCCTGCCCGGCATCGTCGAGGCCGCCTACGCCATGCCCGATGCCCACTGGGGCTACGGCTTTCCCATCGGCGGCGTCGCCGCCTTCGATCCCGACCAGGGCGGCGTGGTATCCGCGGGCGGCGTCGGCTTCGACATCTCCTGCGGCGTGCGCACGCTGACCACCGGCCTGGTGCGCGCCGACATCGAGGCCGTCAAGCGGCGCCTGGCCGACACCCTGTTCGCGCGCATTCCCGCCGGGCTGGGCAGCACCGGTGCGCTGCGCCTCGGCGGCGCCGCCATGGACGACATGCTGTGCGGCGGCGCACGCTGGGCGGTCGAACAGGGCTATGGCGAACCCGCCGATCTCGACCGCACCGAGGAGCACGGCTGCGTCGCCGGTGCCGATCCCGATGCCGTGTCGCAGCACGCCAAGAACCGCCAGAAGGACGAGATGGGCACCCTGGGCTCGGGCAACCATTATCTCGAGGTACAGATCGTCAACGCGGTGTACGCCGCCGATGCGGCGCAGACATTCGGGCTGCGCGAGGGCGATGCCGTGGTCAGCATCCACTGCGGCTCGCGTGGGCTGGGACATCAGATCGGCACGGAATACCTCAAGCACATGGTGCTGGCGGCGCACGAGTTCGGCATCCGCCTGCCCGACCGCGAACTGGCCTGCGCGCCGCTGCACTCGGCGCTGGGACAGGCCTACCTGGGCGCGATGCGCGCCGGCATCAACTGCGCGCTGGCCAACCGCCAGATCCTCACCCGGCTCACGCGCGATGCCTTCGCCGCGGTGCTGCCGCAGGCGACGCTGCGGCTGCTGTACGATGTCTCGCACAACACCTGCAAGGAGGAGCAGCACGCCGTCGACGGCCATCCGCGCCGGCTGTTCGTGCACCGCAAGGGCGCGACGCGCGCACTCGGGCCGCACCATCCGCAGTTGCCGCCGGAATTCGGGGCGGCGGGACAGCCGGTGCTGATCGGCGGGTCCATGGGCACCTGTTCCTACGTGCTCGCCGGCCTCGGCAGCAGCGCGCACCAGTCGTTCGCCTCGGCCTGCCACGGCGCCGGCCGGGCCATGAGCCGGCACGCGGCGACGCGCCAGTGGAGCGGCCGCGCCGTGGTCGACGAGCTGGCCGCGCGCGGCATCCTGATCCGCAGCGTCTCTCAGCGCGGCGTCGCCGAAGAGGCGCCCGGGGCCTACAAGGACGTCAGCGCCGTCGTCGAGGCGGCGGAACGGGCCGGGCTCGCGCGCAAGGTGGCGCGCCTCGAACCGCTGGTCTGCATCAAGGGCTGAGCGCGTGCGGACCTACGCTCCTGCACTCCGCCCCCGTAAAGCCCGAAATCCTGTTTGCCACGGAAACACACGGAAGAACACTGAAGTGAATCCAGGTCGCGAAGCGCTGCCGCGACACCTGGCGGTGAGCGGTGCTGTTGTTGTACGGCGCCTTCGATCTTGTCCGTGTTTTTCCGTGTGCTTCCGTGGCTGAAATGGGTTTTTTTCAGGAAAAATCCGGTCGTCCATCACCGCGGTCGCGCACATTCCGCGATACGGTTTCGCGCGGGCGCCGGAAGCAAGTGCGCCCTGCCGGGCGCACCACAAAAAAGGGAGGGCGCCGCAGCGCCCTCCCC
>CAYWKV010000192.1:0-715 GCA_964458835.1 uncultured Gammaproteobacteria bacterium
GGGCGAGCGCGAACTGAAGACCCGCGAAGTCTTCGCGGCGCTCACGGGGCGGTGAGAAACAGACGAAAGGCAAAACCCGGCCACGGAACACACGGAAAGCACGGACGAAAACTGATTCATGGCCACGAAATCCACGAAAGGTATTTTCGTGGATTTCGTGGGTTTCGTGGCTGGAAAAGGTTTTGTCCGTGTTTTCCGTGGCCGGTGCTTTTTTGTGTCTTGGCTAACTCATTTATGGAACGACCATGCACAACGACATACATCTGGGCGTCAACATCGACCACATCGCCACGCTGCGGCAGGCGCGCGGCACGCGCTATCCCGATCCCGTGCAGGCGGCGATCGAGGTCGAGCAGGCCGGCGCCGACAGCGTGACCCTGCACCTGCGCGAGGACCGGCGGCACATCCGGGAGCGGGACGTGGAGCTGATCGCCGGCGTGCTGCAGACACGCATGAATCTGGAGATGGCGGTGACCGACGAGATGCTCGCCTTCGCCGAACGCATCCGCCCGGCGGACTGCTGCCTGGTTCCGGAGCGCCGCCAGGAACTGACCACCGAGGGCGGGCTGGACGTCGCGGGGCAGCGGCCACGCATCGAAGAGGCCTGCGCGCGGCTGGCGGCCGCCGGCGTGCGCGTATCGCTGTTCATCGACGCCGAGCCCGAACAGATCGAGGCGGTTGTTTTTTTTGTTTCGGCGTGCATCGAGATCTACAC
>CAYWKV010000192.1:725-5435 GCA_964458835.1 uncultured Gammaproteobacteria bacterium
GCCCTGAACGGGCTGTTCGTGATGGGGCGTCGGCCGTGAGCCGCTACAGCGCCTTGGCGCGCGGGCCGGACGCGAAGCTGACCGCGCGCGACAGCGCGTGCTGGCGCGACCGGATCGCGGGGGCGCGCAGGGCGGCCGCCGGCGTGCGCGGATCGGTGTTCCTCGACGCCGAGCCCGAACAGATCGAGGCGGCCGCCGCCTGCCGCGCGCCCTGCATCGAGATCCACACCGGCCGTTACGCCGAGCTGCCGGAAGGACAGGCACGCGCCCGCGAGTTCGCACGCATCGCGGCGGCGGCGGAGACGGGAGCGCGCTGCGGACTCAAGGTGCACGCCGGGCACGGCCTGAACTATCACAACGTGCTGCCGATCGCCGCGCTCGAGCCGGTGCGCGAACTGAACATCGGCCACGCCATCGTCGCGCGCGCCCTGTTCACGGGCCTGCAGGCGGCGGTGCGCGACATGAAGGCGCTGATGCTGCGCGCGCGCGGCCTGCGGGACTGACGGCCGCCATGATCGTCGGCATCGGCACCGATATCGTCCGCATCGCGCGCTTCGAGACCATGCTCGCGCGCCACGGGACGCGTGTCGCGGAACGTATCCTGAGCGTCGACGAGCTGCGGGAATTCGCCGCCACCGCGCGTCCGGCGCGCTTCCTCGCCAAGCGCTTCGCCGTGAAGGAGGCGGTCGCCAAGGCTTTCGGCACCGGTTTCCGCGACGGCCTCAGCCTGCGCCACATCGGTGTGCACCACGACGCCCTGGGAAAGCCGAGCCTCAAGTTCTATGCCCGTGCCGAGGAACTGCGCATCACCCTGGCGGTCGGCGACACCCACGTCAGCGTTGCCGACGAGGACGATTACGCCGTCGCCTTCGTCACCCTGCTGCACCGCTGATTGCCAAAAAAATGCCGCGGAAAACATCTTTTTAGCCACGAAATCCACGAAACCCACGAAAGTTAAATAATGCGGGTTTACATAAATACCGTTCGTGGGTTTCGTGGATTTCGTGGCTAAAAAGGTTTTATCTGTATTTTCTGTGGTGGGTCTTTGGACGCTCAGCCCTGCGAATCCGCTGCGGCGTTGAGCAGCAGGTCGTCGATGACGTCGAGGCATTGGCGGTAGGCGGTTTCGATGCCCTGGCGCGCGCCCGCGCGGCAGGCGGCCTCCAGGCGGGCGGCGGTCTGTTCCAGATCCTTGACCTGGCAGTAGGCGGCCGAGCCGCGGATCTTGTGGGCCAGTTCGCGCAGGCTGGTCCAGTCGGCGGCGCGGAAGGCGGCGCGCAGCTGGTCGCGCTGCTGCGGCAGTTCGGCCATCAGCATGGTCAGCAGTTCGCGGATGAGGTTCTCGCGGGCGGCGGCCGTGGCGGGCTCGGGCGGCCGGTCCACCCGGTGACCGGTCCAGTGCTTCACCACCTCCCACAGGCGGTATTCCGAGATCGGCTTGATCAGGCATTCGTCGATGCCGTGTTCCGCCAGCCGCTGCGGCTCGTTGGTGAAGGCATTGGCCGTCAGGGCGACGATCGGCGTGGTGCGGTTGGGGCCGGTGCCGGTGCGGATCGCCTGGGCGGCCTGCTCGCCGCTCATCTCCGGCATGTGCACGTCCATGAGGATGAGGTCGAAGCGGTGCCGGCTGGCGAACTCCAGGGCCTGGCGGCCGTCGACGGCGTTGCTCACCTCCACGCCCAGGCTCTCCAGCTGCAGGCTGATCAACCTGCGGTTGATCTCGTTGTCGTCGGCCAGCAGGATGCGGGCGCCCCGCAAGTCCGGCATCATGGGACGGGGCGTCTTGCGGCGTTCGACGAAGGCCTCGTCGCTGTCGGACGCGATGCCGAGCAGGCCGAAGACGCTCTGCCGGAGGGTATCACGCCGCACCGGCTTGGGCAGGCAGGCGTCGGCGCCGAGACCGCACACCTCGTTCAGGGCTTCGCGCTCCACGCTGTTGACCAGTACCAGCAGCGGTCGCCCCAACGGCTTGAGCTGCCCGAGGAGGTCGCCCAGCCGGCAGTTCTGGCAGCCGGGCCGATCGGTCCCGATGACGATCAGGTCGACCCGCTCGCCGGCCGGGCTTTCAGCCACCGCTTCGATCAGGCTGGTGCAGTCGCCGACCTCGGTCGCCTCCAGGCCCCACGATTCCAGCGCATGCCGGATCGCCAGGCGCACCAGCGGATGGGCGTCGTAGACCAGCGCGCGGCGGCCCTGGGCGGGCCGGCCCGCGGGCTCGCCTGCCGCGTCCCCCTGACGGGCGCAGTGCAGGGTGAACCAGAAGGTCGAACCGCTGCCGGCTTCGCTCTCCACGCCGATGGTCCCGCCCATCAGCTCGACCAGCTTCCTGCTGATGAACAGCCCGAGGCCGGTGCCGCCGAAGCGGCGCGTGGCGGAGCTGTCGGCCTGGCTGAAGGCCGTGAACAGCCGGCTCTGCTCTTCCTCGCTCAGGCCGATGCCGGTGTCCGAGACGCTGATGCGCAGCGAGGCGTGTTCGTCGTCGCAGTCCTCGTCCTCCAGCATGACCCGCACCACCACGCTGCCGCGGCTGGTGAACTTCAGCGCGTTGCCGAGCAGGTTGAGCAGTACCTGCCGGATGCGGTTGGAGTCGCCGTACAGCGCGAGAGGGACGTCGGAGTAGATCAGCAGGATCAGCTCCAGGCCTTTCTCGTGCGCGAGCGGCGCCATCAGGTCCATCGAGTCCTCGAGCGCCTCGCGCAGATCGAAGGGGATGGACTCGGTGCTGAGTTTGCCGGATTCGATCTTGGAGAAATCCAGGATGTCGTTGACGATGACCAGGAGGTTGGCCGCCGACTTGCGGATGGTGGCGGTGTAGTCGCGCTGTTCCGCGTCGAGCGGCGTGCGCAGCAGCAGGTCGACGAAGCCGAGCAGACCGTTCAGCGGCGTGCGGATCTCGTGGCTCATGTTGGCCAGGAATTCCGATTTCTCGCGGCTGGCGCGCAGGGCGCGCTTGCGGGCCAGATCCAGCTCGACGTTCTGGATCTCGACGGCCTCGAGCGTCTCGCGCAGCTCGGCCGTCGCCTGATCGATCTGCTCGCGCAGCTCCGCTTGGGCGTTCTCCAGCGTTTCGGCCATGACGTTGATGCCGCGCTCGAGCATGCCGAGTTCGCCGGCGGAGTCCTCGCGCACCCGCGCCCGCAGGTCGCCGGCGCCCAGCCGCTGGACGGCGCCGGTGAGGTTCAGGATCGGCGCGGCCACGCCGCGGCTGATGCGCAGCGCGGCGAAGGCGCTCAGCACCAGCAGGACCGTCGTGATCAGAATGCCGGTGAAGACGATCTCGTTCTGACGCTGACGGGTCGCGGCATGCGACAGTTCGACGCGCACCCAGCCCAGGGGATGGGCATCGCTCCGGCCCATGGCCTCCTCGAAATCGCTGACCGCCAGGCCGGCCGGGCGGATCGGTGCCTCGAATTCGAGCAGATTGGCGAGCGCGATCTCCTCCACGCCGGGCGCGCGCGACTGCACCAGCGGCGCATGGCTGCGGTCCAGGATGCTCACCCGCACCACGTCGCTCTCGCGCAGCGCGGCGTCGGCCAGATTCCGCAGGATCTCGTGGTTGCCCGCGAACACCCCGTACTCGCTGGCCGGGGCCAGCTGGTTGGCGATGGCGCGGCCGCGGTCGATCAGCGACCGGTTCAGGTCCTCGATGCGGGTGTGGACGAAATAGACACTCAGCAGGCTGGCGATCGCCAGGGCGGGCAGGAGCGCCGCCAGCAGGATGCGGCTGTGGATGCCCTCGATTCTCATGGTCGGCGCGTCTCCACGGCCTGCAGGGCCTCGAGCAGGGTCGCCTCGTCGGGGGCGGGCAGCGCCAGCGACTGGGCCACCTGCGGGTTGACCGAAATCGAATAATAGATGGGATAACGCGGTTCGCCGAGGGTCCACTGGCCGCGGGCGGCGAGATCGGCGATCCATTCGCCCGCCTGAGTGCCGATCTGGCCGGCGGTGGAATAGACGGCGGCGAGTGCGCCGGCGCGCACGTAGGCCTGCGAAAAGCCGATCACCGGCACGCGGCTGCGGTAGGTCGTCAGCAGAATCGCCTGCAGCGAGGCGCGCCGGAAGACGTCCGGGTCGGGCAGCGCCAGCAGGACGTCCGCACGGTCCATCAGCTGGGTCAGGGGACGGATGGGGTTGCCGTGCGCCGGGACCGGCATGATCGCGGCTTCCAGGCCGCGTTCCCGGGCCAGCGTGGCGAGGCGCTCCGCCTGGGCGGCCGACTGGGTCCCGGCCAGGGCGCCCACCCGCTGCGCGTTCGGCAGCAGCAGCTGCAGCAGGCTGAGCCGCCGCTCCAGGGGCTGGTCGAGATAGATGGCGCTGCGCGTGCGGGGCGCGGCGGCCCCCGGCTTCAGGTTGGCCCACAGGGCGGCATAGTCGGATTCGGGCACCAGCAGGCTGAGCACCGGTATCGGGCCGGCATCGCGCAGCGCCACCGCGGTGGCGCGCAGGCCGACCGGGACGATCAGGGCCGGCTCCTGCGCCAGCAGGCCCTTCAGTCCGCCCGGCAGCGCCGCCAGGGCCTGGGTCTCGAGTTCGGCGCGGCCCGGTGCCCAGACCTCCAGCGCCCGCCGCAGGCTGGCATCGACTTCCCGGTAGGCCTCGGTGGTGTCGCTGAGCAGCACCTGGATGCGGGGCTGCGCCGCGGCGGCCGTGCCGTGACCCAGCGTCAGCAGGCACAGGGCGGCCGTCAGCGCCGCCCGCAGACGGCCGCGC
>CAYWKV010000193.1:0-5388 GCA_964458835.1 uncultured Gammaproteobacteria bacterium
GGTTGAGCATCTCGAAGCCGTTGCTGGTGCCTTTCGGCAGACCGTCGGCGGCGAGTTGCAGGCGTGCCTTCTGCAACTCGTTCGAGGCCACCAGCAAGGCGCCGCTGGTCTCGTCGATCTTGAAAGGAATGCTCGATTTCTGCAGCGCATCGGCCACATCCGCCGCATCGCGCTGCGACAGGTTGCCGTACAGGAGACTGTAACTCGGCGTCTGCGACCACAGGGCCACCGCCACGCCCAGGGCGACGCTCGCCGCCAGCCCCACCATCAGCCCGATCTGCCGCAGTGCCGGCAAGCCCCCAAAGCCCTGCGCCGCCTGTCCTATCGCCATCGCTCACCACCACACTCGTCGTGTCTGTCAGTCAGGAGGGGGTTCGCTGCATTCACCCCAACCAGCGTTCGTCATTTACCCTGCTCGCCGGATACACGGCACAACGTACAAATTGCCGGAACTGCTCAGCCGGATTCCTACTTGTATCTTCCGGCTTGCCTCTTGTATCTCCATTCATACAGGCATATTCATCACATCCTGATACGCCTGCACCAGCTTGTTGCGCACCTGGGTCATGGCCTGGAACGAGAGGCTCGCCTTCTGCATCGAGACCATCACCTGGGTGAGATCGGTGTTGGGGTCGCCACGCGTGAAGGATTCCACCAGGGCCTTCGACTCGGCCTGCGCGCCATTGACCTGATCGACCGACTGCCTGAGCAGCGCCGCGAAATCGGCGCCCTGGGCGTTGTCGGCGGGCCTCGGTGCGGCACCGGATTGCGCCGCCGCGGCCATCGCCCGCATCTGGGTCATGATTTGATTCACATCGATGTCGGCCATGCTGCTGTGCTCCGTGTGTCGGGCTTTCGCCGGTGCCGGCGCCACCCGCGTTATCTTCGCTCTACGCTGTTTGACTGAACCTATGCAGATTTCACGCCACGCATCAGCCCGGCACCGCGATGCCGGCATCACGCATGCGTGCCAGCTTGTAGCGCAGCGTACGCGGGCTGATGCCGAGACGCTCGGCTGCGGTCTTGCGGCTGCCGTTGCCGGCCGCCAGCGCCTCCAGGATCAATTCCTGTTCCCGGCTCCGCAGATCCCGATCCAATCCCTCGGCTTCGCACTCGTTATCCCCGACCGCTGCATCCGAAGCTGTCGCGGTGATGGAGAGTCCGCCGCCGCAGACCTCGAAATGCAGATCCGCCGCCTCGATGCAATCACCCGCCATCAGAATGAGGGCGCGCTGGAGCACGTTCTCCAGCTCTCGCACATTGCCCGGCCAGGGATGCGCGAGCAATCGCCGCTCGGCATCCGGGCACAGCGCCGGCACGGGGCGGCCGGGCGGACAATGGCGTTCGATCAGCCGCTGCGCAACGGGAAGGATGTCGCGGGTGCGTTCACGCAGGGGTGCGATGCGCAGCGGCAGCACATTCAGGCGATAGAACAGATCTTCGCGGAAGCGTCCGGCGACCACCTCATCGCGCAACGTGCGGTTCGTGGTCGCAATGACACGTACGTCCAGGGAGATGACGTTGCGCCCCCCCAGGCGTTCGACCTCGCGTTCCTGCAGCACGCGCAGCAGTTTCGCCTGCAGCGCCAGATCCATTTCGGAGATCTCGTCCAGCAGCAGCGTGCCGCCCTGCGCCTGCTCGAACTTGCCTGCGTGGGACTGATAGGCACCGGTGAACGCACCTTTCTCGTAGCCGAACAGCATCGCCTCGAGCATGTTCTCGGGAATGGCCGCACAGTTGATGGCCACGAACGGCCCCTTGGCGCGCTGCGAGCGATCGTGGATATGACGGGCGAGCACCTCCTTGCCGGTGCCGGACTCGCCGGCAATCATCACGGTGGCGTCGGTCCTGGCCACGCGGTCGGCAACCGCCAGCAGTTCGCGGCTGCGCGAGTCCTCGGCGATCATCCCCGCATCGTCGGTTCGCGCGGCGGGCAGGTAGCGGCTCACCATGTCGACCAGGACATCGGCCGCGAACGGCTTCGTCAGATAATCCGATGCACCGCAGCGCATGGCATCGACGGCCTTCTGCACCGTGCCATAAGCGGTCATCAGCACGACCGGCAGATCCGGATGGCGGCCGCGGATGCGCTTGAGCAGGGTGTGGCCGTCCATGTCCGGCATCTGCACGTCGCTGACTACCATGCCGACGGGCGAGCGTTCCAGTGCCTGGAGCGCCGCAGGACCATCCGTGGCTGCCATGACGGCATAACCGGCGAGTTCAAGCGTGTCGCACAGGGCTTCGCGCAGGCCCGGGTCATCTTCGACAATCAGGACAGTGGCTGGATTCATGCGGGACTCCTCAGTTGGCACCGCGGATCGCTGCAGCGGGCACGGCTGCATTGACTGGACGGGATCGGGTGCCGCTGGGCAGAGGCAGCGCCACCGCCGCGGCATTGGGAAGCTGGATGCTGAATTCGGTGCCGCCGCCGGCCGGCGTCCGCACCGCAATGACTCCCTGATGGGCACGAACCGTCTCTTTCACGACCGCCAGACCGAGGCCGGTGCCGCCGCTGCGGGTCGTGAAAAAGGGTTCAAAAATATGTTCGCGTATGTCCTCCGGGATACCGGGGCCGTTGTCGCGCAGGCGGATTTCCACCACACCGGCATCGGTAAGCCGCGTCTGCAGTTCAAGCACCGGCACCGCCTGGCTGGCCTGCAGGGCATTGATCACCAGATTGCCGAGAGCGCCGAGCAATGCGTCGCGATTGCCGCAGAGGATGGCATCAGCCGCCAGATCGGACACATGCCAGCGTGCTCCGGCGCTCGCCAGCTGCTCCTCGACGCTGCGGTGCAGTGCGCCGCACAGGTCGGCGACGCTGAAATGTTCGTCACCGGACTGTCCGCCGCGTGCGAAGGACAGCATGTCATTGACCAGCCGCTCCAGATGCTGAAGCCGCTCCAGCAGCCGCCCGGAAAAGCGCCGGCGATCGCCGGCCGGCAATGCGTCCTTGGCGAGATGCGCCGCATACAGCATGGCCGCCGACAGCGGCGTCCGGATCTGGTGCGCCAGGCTTGCGGCCATCTCGCCCAGCGCGCCGAGGCGCTGCTGGCGATCGAACATCGTCCGTACTGCGGCGTTCTCATCGTACTGACGCTGCTCGGTGCTGCCCTGGTTCAGCTCGCGACTCAACGAGGCCACCCGCTCCTCGAGGGCGCGATAGGACTGTTCGAGTTGCTGCGACCTGCAGTTGAAGGCATCGAACGCCTCGATGAGTGCTTGGCGATGGGAGAGATTCATGGACTGCCAGAACTCCGCTGCGACTGCGACTGGAGGTGGCAAAAGCAACAAGCGTGCCCGGACAAGAAAACACCGCAGTATCAATATGTTGAAAACTATAAATCCTGGCGCCGTCAATATGACGACGCTCCACACCCCACAAGCCGCCCCTCTGCCGGCACGCGGATAAACCCGCTTCGGGCGCGGAAGCACATGGAAATGAAACAACGGTGCAAAGCCCTGGTCGGCAGCTGGCAGCGAGCGTGCTTGCAGGTGAAACAGATGATCTGCCCGTGTGTTGCCGTGTGCCTTCGTGGCCGATGCGGATTTTGGGACAAAAAAAATCCCGGGATGCACCCGGGACCAGTCGATGAATATTTTTAGTATTTAGATCGTTATCGGCCTTCCTGGCGGCCTCGTCAAATTCCCGCCACATCCCCGCGTTGGAGGCCGTACTTGCGGAGTTTCTCCACCAGCGTGGTGCGCCGCATACCCAGGCGCTTGGCGGCATGCGCGACGACGCCGCCGGCGTCATCCAGGGCCTGCTTGATGTAGGTGAGTTCGAGATTGCTCAGATGCTCCTTGAGGTCCAGACCCTCGCGCGGCAGGCGCGGCTCGTCGAAGTTCAGCGGCTGCGGATTGATCACCAGATCCTCGCTGAGTTTCGGGTTCGGAATGGTCCCCTCCTCCAACTGGAATTTCTCCGGCAGGTCGCCGATGTCCACCACACCAAAGGGGTGCAGGATCGCCAGGCGCTCGATCAGATTCGCCAGTTCGCGTACGTTGCCCGGCCAGGGGTAGTGGCACAATGCCATGACGGCCGCCGAGGTCAGGCGCACCGACCCGCGCTTTTCGTGCTCGATGCGGCGGATGAGCTCGTTGACCAGCATCGGGATGTCCTCGGCACGCTCGCGCAGCGGCGGCATCTCGATGGGAAAGACATTCAGACGGTAGAAGAGGTCTTCGCGGAACTTGCCCTCCTTGATAGCGTCTTCCAGATGACGATGAGTGGCGGCGACGACGCGCACGTTGGCCTCGATGCTCTTGTTGCTGCCGACGCGCTCGAAGGTACGCTCCTGCAGCACGCGCAGCAGCTTGACCTGCATGGGCAGGCTCATGTCGCCGATTTCGTCGAGGAACAGCGTGCCGCCCTCGGCCATCTCGAAACGCCCCTGGCGCGCGCTGATCGCGCCCGTGAAGGCGCCCTTCTCGTGGCCGAACAACTCGGATTCGAGCAGGTCACCCGGTATCGCACCGCAATTGATCGGCACGAAGGCCTTGTCGCGGCGCGCTGAGTTGTAGTGCAGATTGCGGGCGACCACTTCCTTGCCGGTGCCGGATTCGCCGAGGATCAGCACATTGGCGTCCGAATCGGCGACCTGTTGGATGTACTTGCGGACCTGCTGGATAGCGCGGCTGCTGCCGACCAGGCTGCGGAACAGATCGACCGGACGCTGGCGGCCGGCTTCCTGATGCGCCTCGCGATAGACCTCCGCCTGGTGCAGGGCATTGGTCAGCTGGCTGTAGCGTGGCGGCAGTTCGATGCGGCCGAGAATGCAGGAACCCGCGTCGATCTGCACCGTGGGCTCCTTGCCCTTCTGCGCCAGCAGGAAGATCGGCAGATGCTGGTCGAGATCGTGTATCTCTTTGAGCAGCTTCTCCAGCGCCTTGTCCGACTTGCACTGCCCGATCATGATGGCGATGAACTCGCCGGGATTTTCGATCGCTTCGCGCCAGCGGTTACAGTCGGTAACCAATACCGGTCCGCAATCAATGAAGTTCAATATCGCGGTGAGCTCGTTGCCGCGCTCGGCGTCCGCCTCGATGACCAGCACCTTGCCGTCGAAAGACATGTTTCTCCCTCCAGAATCGCAGGCAACCGGGGTTGTCGCCTGACACCGGACAGGGTGGTGGCTTCTGCTGGCACACCGGTAACTGCCCGGATTGTTTGACCGGGTTCTAGTAAAGCACTGAAAAAAATAAATGTCAAAAACTCGACGTTACTTTAGAGGTTTCTAATACTTGAATGCAACTGATTGATAGCAGGCTAAAGTATCTGCCATATCCACATCGACGAGAGGCCCGAACGAGGGAGATTGAAGCAGGGGTTGGGCATTCCTTAATGTTGCCTGCATGTTTCCGTCCGGCGGTGCATCACCGCACCCAACC
>CAYWKV010000194.1:0-5388 GCA_964458835.1 uncultured Gammaproteobacteria bacterium
ACCACCCAAAAACCACCAGCGAGGCTTGTGGACAGACATAGAATCTCCTACAAGGGCGATGTCCAAGGGTTCGGCAAACACGGGTACGCCGATCACCCCGCCTTGCGGATGAGGAATTCGAAGGCGCCATCGCTCTGCGCCGACGACAGCAGGACATTGCCGGTCTGCTTGCAGAACGCCTCGAAGTCCTTCACCGAACCGGGGTCGGTCGCGACGATGCGCAGCACCTGGCCGGCGCCCAGCGCGGCGATGCTCTTCTTGGCGCGCAGGATGGGCAGCGGGCAGTTCAGGCCGCGGGCATCGAGTTCCTGGTCGAACGTGGTCATGGCGGCTTCCCTCTTAAGTTAGTGAACGTTTACTTAAGATAGGGGCCGACCCCGGGGCTGTCAATCACCCGGAACGTCCAGTGGGCCGATCCCATCCTGCAGCGAGACTTCCGGTGATCGGTGCGGACCTCGGCGGGAACGGAGCCACGCTCACAAAACCCGCAGCACGGTTTTCAGGTTCCCACGGCCCTGCGCACGGGTGCCGGCCCGGTGAACAGCCACTGCTCGAGGCCGGCCCGGGCGCGGCGGGCGAGATCGCGGCGCTCGCCGCCGCGCGCGTCCATGGGCGCGAGGAAACTCAACGTGACATCGGTGCGCGCGCGTCCCAGCAGCCGCCAGAGGTGCACGGCGAAATCCTGTTCGCCGGTGAAGGGCGCCAACGGATCGCCCGACGGGCCGTACCCGTATTCGATGGCCACCGGCTGCACCGGGCAGCCGGCGTCGACGGCCGCCTGAAACAGGGCGGGAAAGAACGGCCGCACCCGATCGCCGGCGGTGCTCGTCCCCTCGGGAAACACCGCGCAACAGTGACCGGCCCGCAGCCGTGCGGCGATGCTCTCCAGCAGCGGACGCACGGCACTGATCGAGGTCCGATCGAGGAACCGGGTCCCGGCCAGCCCCGCCAGGCGACCCAGCAACGGCCAACGGCGCACATCCGCCTTGGCAACGAAACCCGTCGGCAGGACGGAGGCGAGCGCCACGACGTCCAGCCAGGAGATATGGTTCGCGACGATCAGTGCCGGCGGCCGGAGGGGCTGGCACACGACCCCCACGCGCAGGCCGACGACACGGTTGAGCGCGCGCATCCAGCGCACGATCAACCCCTGCCCGACGGGCCGGAGAAACCAGGCCGCACCGCCGACCGCGCGTGCCGATAACGCCAGCACCAGCCCGCCCAGCACGAGGCCGAGCAGCGCCGGCACCCGCCAGGCGCGCCGCAGCGCGGCCTCCATCACTGCCCCAGGAAATGGCGTGCGTAACGCCGCGCCAGGCGCTCGCGGTCCAGCACGATGAACAGATCGGCGACATCGAACAGCGGGTCCCAGCAGGGCGGCCCGCCGATCTGCGCGCCGAGCCGCAGGTAGGCCTTGAGCAGCGGCGGCAGGGATGGCATGCCGCCGCCCGCGGGGTGCGCGGCCGTCACCGGCAGGCGCGGCTCGACCCGCAGGGCCGGCGGCACCAGATGCTGCGGAACGAGACGCTCGTACAGCGCCAGCGCCTGGACGCCCTCGTCGGCCATGGGCAGGCTCGCACAGCCGATCAAATAATCGATGTCGTGCATCTCCACGAGGCGCGCGAGCCCGGCCCAGAGCATGGCGATGGCGCTGCCGTTGCGGTAGTCGGCATGGATGCAGGTACGGCCGACCTCGAGGATGCGCGCATCCAGCGCCAGGATCGGTTCGAGATGGAACTCGGTTTCGGAATAGAACAGACCGGCGCGCCCGGCATCACGGTCCAGCAGCAGCCGTGTGGTTGCGACCACCTCGCCGGTTGCGCTGTCGCGCACCAGCAGGTGCATGCAGTAGGGATCGAACGCATCGATATCCAGACCCAGAGCGGCGGAACCCAGACGGGCACCCAGTTCCTCCGCGAATATCCGGTACCGAAGCGCCTGGCAGGCGCGGACCTCGTCCTCGTCCGCCGCGAGCGATACGACCAGTGAACCGCCGACGGGCACCGGCACCGGCGCGATCGGCATTGCATTGTAAGACACCGCCATGACATCTCTCCGCAGCAGAAAACCGCGGAGAGCTTAGGCAGGCGACATGACGGCACGTTTACGGGGGCGTGAAACAGCGATGACGGCATATCCATCCGCCTTGGCAGTCAGCCCGCACAAGATTTCGTCCGGGCCGGGCGCACTGCTGTCCCATCACCCGATGGCCGGCAAGCGGTGGCGGCGTCCGCGGCATGGCGGCGGATTCGGGAGCATGGTTTCGGAATTTGCGGGCCCGCGGCGAGCCCGGCGGAATTCAGGAAAACAGGCGCTGCCACCAGCGGCGGCGATTGCCCGGCAGGGACGGCGCCTTCAGATCGATGGGCGGGATCTTGGACAGTATCCAGCCCGGCAGCGGCGGATTGTCGCTGTAGCCGCAGGACACGCCCAGGTTGTTCGGATCGAAGATCTTGACGAAGCCCGGCTGTTCGAAAGAGTCCGTATAGACGATGCCGCAGTAGTCCTCGTCGTGCTCCCGGCGCAGCAGAGCGTCGATCTCGGTGATGAACTCGCGGAGTTTTTCCGGCCCCGCGGTCTCGGTCGGTGGTTCCGTCCCGACGGCGTAGATGAACCAGCCGCCCGCGGCATCGTCGCGCAACGTCTCCCACAGCGCATCCAGCTGCGGCCAGCGCAACACACCGTAGAACGTGCCCTTGAAAGACACCCAGAACGGCGATTCGGCTGCGGCGGTGTGGGACATGGCGCGCGTCTCCGGAGTTCGATCTGCCGCTGCGGCGGCTGCCGGCATTGTAACCGCCCCATGGATGGAACGGTAGCGCACGGCGGGCAACCGCTTGACCCCTCTCCCGCCCGGGGGTAGAGTCGCGCCCTGCTGTAACGCTTCTGGTGTTCCAAGGACGATCGTCCGCGGAATGAAACGGGAAGCCGGTGCGACCGACGCCTGCACGCGAAAGGTCAATTCCGGCGCTGCCCCCGCAACGGTAGGCGAGTCAAAGCGCATCATCGGCCACTGTGTCGTTCCGGCATGGGAAGGCGATGCGCCGACGAGTCGGCTCACAACAGAGCCCGCTCCCACTCGCGAGCCCGGAGACCGGCCCGAAGCCAACCCGAGTACTGTGTCGCGGGGGGCGATGCGATGGGCGAGTCTGTCTCCAACCCGTTCTCTCTGTTCTCCCGACACGGTGCCGTCCGTCACGCGCGCGGGTGTGCGCACCACAGGGAGACAAGTCCGATGTTCAAGCCAGCCGGCGGCCTCGCCAGCCTGATCGTTTTCGTCCTGGGCAGTTCCAGCCTGCATGCCGCGGATGCCGTCCGCATCGAACCGGTGGTGGTGAGCGCCACCCGCTCGCTGCAGAGCAGCGTGCCGACGCCGGCGGCGATCAGCATCATCGACCGCGCCGAGATCGAGGCCAGCGGCGCACGCCATATCGCAGAGGTCTTGCGCGGCCGCGGCGGCGTGCAGCTGCGCGACTCCTACGGCGACGGCAGCCGCGCCGTGGTGAGCATGCGCGGCTTCGGCGAGAATGCCGCGGCCAACACCCTGGTGCTGGTGGACGGCCGCCGGCTGAACAATTCCGACCTGGGCGCGCCGGATCTCAACAGCATCGCGCTCAAGGACGTCGAACGCATCGAGATCATCCACGGCAGCGCCGGCGTGCTGTTCGGCGACCAGGCGGTCGGCGGCGTCGTCAACGTCATCACCCGCACGCCGCGGGGATTCGGTGCGTCGATCGAAGCCGGTATCGGCAGCTTCTCCGCGCGCGAACTGCGCGGTGCGATCGGCGACCGCAACGACCGCGGGCTCGCCTACCGCCTCAGCGCCGAGACCCGCAGCAGCGACAACTACCGCGACAACAACCGCCAGGAATACACCAACCTGTTCGGGCGCCTCGACTACGAGCACGGCCATGAGGGTTCCGTGTTTCTGGAGCACCAGGCCATCGACGAGAACCTGAACCTGCCCGGTGCGATCTTCGCCGACCAGGTCGCCGCCGACCGCACCCAGACGCGCTTCCCGACCGACTTCGCCGACAGCCGCAGCCACGTCACGCGCACCGGCCTGCGCCAGACGCTGCACGAAAACTGGCAGCTCGAGGCGGAACTCACCGACCGACGCAGCGACGGCGACGGCATCCTGACCGGCTCGACCTTCACCCAGGATCGCCATCACCTCGGCTTCACGCCGCGGCTCATCGGCGCGCTGCCGCTGGGTGCGGGCGAGCTGCTGCTGACACTCGGCGCGGATCTCGACCGCACCGACTACGAGATCACTTCGCCGTTCGGTACCACCGACAACCGGCAGCATCTGCGCAACGTGTACGCACAGGGCGTGATCCCGCTGACGGAGCGCCTGAGCGCGACCGTGGGCGCGCGTCATGCCGAGATGGAGAACGACCTGACCGACTCGTTCAGCTTCCCGGCGGGCACCACGATCGAGGACAGCGAGTTCGTCACCAGCGCCGGCGTGTCGTTCGCAGCCACGCCCGAGTGGCGGCTGTTCGTACGCCGCGACGAGGTACTGCGCTTCCCGAAGGTCGACGAATACACCAATATGGACGCGACCATCACCCTGCTCGACGCCCAGACCGGTGAATCCTACGAACTCGGCACCGAATGGCGGCAAGGCGGCCATGATGCGCGTGCGGTCGTGTATCGGCTCGACCTGGACAACGAGATCGATTTCGATACGACCGTATACGGCAACACCAATCTCGACCCGACCCGCCGCACCGGCCTGATCCTCGACGGCCACGTGCAAACGACCGACGCGCTGCGTCTGGGCGGCGCCTACGGTTACGTCGATGCCGAATTCGACCATGGCACGTTCGCCGGCAACCGCATCCCCTTCGTGGCCCGGCACACCCTCAGCCTGAACACCGAGTACCGCCTGGGCCGCGCCTGGCATCTGTTCGGCGAGGCGCAGTACATCGGCGCCCGTGTGCCGCAGGGTGATTACGCCAATGCGCTCGACCGGCTGCCGGGCTATACCGTGTTCAACGCCAGCGTCGACTACCGCATGGACGCCTGGCGGTTCGCGCTGCGCGTCGACAACCTCGGCGACAAGCGCTACAGCGACCTGGCGGCGCTCGCCTATCGCCCGCCCGCCTACACCATTGAGACCGGCTACTACCCGGCCCCCGAACGCAGCGCGCGTCTGACCGCCGAGTACCGCTTCGAGTAAGCGCCGATGACCGACGACCCACGCCCGCTGTCCACGCTCCTGCCCTGGCTGCTGGCCTCGACAGCCCTGCACGCGCTGCTGCTGACGCAGTGGCCGGACACGGCCCGCCAGCCGGCGGGAACGGGCGGGGCGCAGGTGTCCCCGATCCAGATCCAGGTGCATCAGGCCGTGCCGGTGACGACGGCGGGCACTGCGCCCGTGAC
>CAYWKV010000195.1:0-5359 GCA_964458835.1 uncultured Gammaproteobacteria bacterium
CGTGCGTAAGCCGACGCCACCGCACAACGGGATGCGGAAGTTGAGGTGATGCAGTGTGCGGCATGGGGGACTTGGGGTTGATAAATAAATCTGTCCCGGTTTCTCGTCCAGCAGTCTCTGCGCCACAGGCTCGCACTCTGGTACGCTCACCAGCTTCCGAAGGATCATCCGTTGTTGAAGTAAAGGCGCGGGGGCAGGGTGAAAGGGTGCTGTCTCGACCTCCGCCGCAAGCAGGTGAGCCGGGGCGAAGTGAGCTGAGAATAATACCTCTGTCCCCTCTCGTCTCCGGGAAACCGAGGGTGGCTCACTCTGACCCCAAATATCTCAAATATCTCTGCTGGTGGGCTTGCGCCCACGGTTCCATAGTGAAAAGAATGACAGGCCGGATAAAAAAACGAGGAAGGCCGGTGGCAAGGGCACCTCGGCTATCCTGGTTTCGAGCACAATGAACAGCGGGTTCCCGCCGAGCCCCAATCCACCAAGATTCAGGCTGAAGGAATGGTCGGTGAATGACAGTTTTGCCGGGTCGACATAACTGAGTATTTGGTTGTTGTCATAGTAAGAAGCGTAATAGGCAGTGAGCGACGAGATGACTTCGTTCTCGGCGCCAAAATCCAAGTCATAAAAGTCAAACCCGTTGAAGGTTGTCGGCGCATAACCAATGCTGCCGGAGGCCTGTATCTTGATGTCGTACTCGCCAAAGTCGACATACAGATTCTGCCAGCCGCTAATCTCATAGCCGGTCCCCACCGTCACGGTTGTGCTGCTGAGCACGGCATCTTGATATCTCCGCTCTACAGAAACCGTATCCCCGATCAGCGACGCAAATGCGTGTGTAGCAGATATAAGCAGAATGAACGATGCTAACGACCTGACGACTATGTTCATGTTTTTCCTTTTGCTTTTATTGAAATTATAGTAGCGATGCTATAGCGCCAGCACGCCTGCTGCACGAGCGATCTGTTTGACGTTCTGCATGGATGCACGCTCATGCCGGGTCGATCAAATTGTAGATTATGGTGCGCTCGACGGGAAATGTGGTCAAGAACGGGTACGTGTATCCGGCCGGATAATTGGGGTCAGATAATTGGGGTCAGAGTAAGAACCAATGCAAGAATTGCTCTGTTTTTTGCTCTGACGCCAAATGCACGTGCGGAGTTTTTACTCTCACCCCAAATATCCCGGGTTGATAAATAAATCTGTCCCGGTTTCTTTGTCCCGCCGTGCCAGCGGCATGAGCAGGGTTAGGCGGGCCATGGCATGGCCTGCATTACGAGATGCGCCCCGAAGCGGCCCTAGGGCGAAATCCGATACTTGAATTTCACAACAGCCGAGAACGGCCAGGAGCAGACCTAGACGACCGCAGAAGTTTGGGTAGTGCATTCGTGAAAGGGGGGGGCGGAGGGAATAAAAATTGATCAGCCGCAGATTGATCAAATAATATTCCCTCTCCCCCTTTTTTTGAGGGGATACAAGAGATACCAAATAATGAAAGATGAACGAATAAACTGGGTCAACGGCATTTGGGAAGATGGAGAATGGATCAGTTGGGATTTCATTGAAGACTCAATTGAAGAAGCAGATGAGTGGGAATTAGATGATTGCAATCAATCAAAGCGACAAATCCCAGAACCTTCTACCCTTCAGTTATGGGAATTACTGAACGAGTTAGTCGATACTGCAAAAAACTATTTCGAAGTAACTGGACGGCATTTACCGATCTTTGGAGAACTTGGTGAGCTATATGGTGAAGCCAAGTATGGAATCAAGAGGCATAAGCCAAACACTCCCGGCTCTGACGGAAGAATGGGCAATGACTTCGTCGAAATCAAGACTATAAGCCCAATGAAGGCAAACGATACTGTTTTGGTAAAACGTGCAGGTAACTTTAACAAGCTGTTGATCGTAAAAATCAGTGAAAAATTCGAGTTTAAATCGAAAATGCTTGATAGAAAAAACTTGCGCAAGGGTAGCGGAAAGTATGCAAAAGCATTATGGAAAGAGTGAATCCGCCCTAACAATGTACTCGTTAGGACGATCCTTACGTTGCGCTGCGCAGATTATCCTTTAGATTACCAAGAACGTGACGTTAGAGCATTTTCGCGCGATCAAGGAGCAAGGTGTCTGGGGTGCGTATGCCAGTACCCTGCTCAATGAGTCGCAACTGACACCATCAGCGATAGCTCAGTTCGGAACATACTGGATAGAAGCGGGGCACCATATACGCGAACAGATCGGAGATGACCAATTGTTAATTCGGCTTCTTCGCCGTCTCCTGCCACCCTATGAAGGGGGGTCAATCGAGCTGTTCCGAGGCGAGAACAGAACCAGATGGGAAAGCAAGAGTATCGGTTTAGCCTGGACTGCAAATATCAACACCGCGAGGATGTTCGGGCGCGGGTTAAATGCAGTAGATACAGGTGGTGTGTTATTGATGGCTCGTTTCGAGCCTAGGGCAATCATAAGCGGGCCAAACGCACACAGTAATTATTTAGGTGAGGGGCAATTCACTATCGACCCATTCGCCGGAACTGCGATCTCAGTGATTGAATCTTACCCTGCTATCACGTGATGAAAAGCTGACTCGCCGCCGCAGCTGAACCGATACGTTGAACGCCCGCTCCTGGCCGTTCTCGGCTGTCGTGAAATCCAGAAAGCCACTACCATTCCAAGCCCGCTCTTCGCACGAAGCGGCTGCTAGATACGTCAACAAACAGCATTTTGGATGACTGCAGACGCTTCCCGGAAACAGAGACTGTAAATTTTTCTGTGTAACCGGCTTTCGATAATCTACCCGAGGAGGGGCTGGAGATGGAAGCCGAGATGAAGACGAAGAACAAGATGAAGCTGGACGAACTGGTCGATGTGGCGCGCGTAGTGCAGGCTACGCGACTCGCCGCTTGATCTCGGACCGGATCGCGGCGCCGTGTTCGAGCTCGGTCTTCTTGAGGTCGTAGGTCATTTGCAGACTCATCCAGACATCGGCGCTGGTGCCGAAGTAGGCGGCCAGTCGCAAGGCGGTGTCGGCGGTAATGGAACGTTCGCCGCGCAGGATGGCGGCGATACGGTTGTGTGGGACGGCGATTGCGTCGGCCAGTGCGCGCGCCGAGAGGTCGAGCGCGTCCATGTCTTCACGCAGCAGTTCGCCGGGATGAATGGGGGGCAGTTTGTTGGTAGGGCGAGCCATGTAGCGCTCCGGATCAGTGGTAATCGACGATCTCGACGTCTTCCGGTCCCTGCGCTGTCCAGCGGAAGCACAGGCGCCATTGATCGTTGATACGGATGCTGCATTGACCCTTGCGGTCGCCCGCCAGACGTTCGAACCGGTTCGAGGGTCTGGCGGCCAGGTCGGCCAATGTGGTGGCGACGTCCAGATATTGGAGGCGATTCTGCGCCTGCTTCTCGATGGCGCGGTAGCGGCGCACGCTCCTGCCTTCGAAAAGCGCCAAGGCATCCTTGTCCTTGAAGCTCCGTATCATGGGCCTATGCTAGGCCGCAGGGGGTGTGACGTCAAGCGTCCCGCCCGGCGGTTGTTCTGCTACAGCGCCGCAATCTTCCCCCGCTGCTCCCTTAAACTCGCCAACGCCGCCTTCACATCCTCCACCTTCGCCCGTTCCTTCTCGACGACCTCCGCCGGCGCCTTGTCCACAAACGCGCTGTTGCCGAGCTTCGCCTCGATGCGCTGCACTTCCTGTTCGCGCTTGGCGATCTCCTTGTCGAGGCGGGCGAGTTCGGCATCCTTGTCGATCAGGCCGGCCATGGGGATCAGGAGTTTCATCGCGCCGACCAGGGCGGTGGCGGATTCGGGCGGGGTGGCGCCGTCGGCGAGCACGTCGATGCTCGCGGTGCGGGCGAGGAATTTGATGTAGTGCTTGTTCGCGGTCAGCCGCTCGCGGTCCTGCTGCGACGCGCCTTCCAGCAGCACGGGCAACGGTTGGCCGGGCTTGATGTCGTAGCCGGAGCGGATCTTGCGCACGCCGAGGATGAACTGCATGACCCAGTCCATGTCGCTTGCGGCCTGCGCGTCGATGCGCGAGGCGTCCGCGGCGGGATAGGGTTGCAGCATGACGGTCTTGCCGTTCACACCGGCGAGCGGCGCGACGCGCTGCCAGATCTCCTCGGTGATGAACGGCATCAGCGGGTGGGCGAGGCGCAGCAGGGTTTCGAGCACCTGCACCAGGGTGCGGCGGGTGCCGCGCTTGGCGGCCTCGCTGCTGGCGTCGTTGTTCAGCACCGGTTTGGACAGCTCCAGGTACCAGTCGCAGTATTCGTTCCAGGTGAATTCGTAGATCGCCTGCGCGGCGTTGTCGAGGCGGTAGTTGGCAAAGCCTTCGTGCACCTGGGCGATGGCGTTCTCCAGGCGGGACAGGATCCAGCGGTCGGCGATGCTGTATTCCAACTCGGGGCTGTTCGCGGGCAAGCCCGCTCCTACATCGGTGCCCTCGGTGTTCATCAGCACGTAGCGCGCGGCGTTCCACAGCTTGTTGCAGAAGTTGCGGTAGCCTTCGATGCGGTTCAGGTCGAAGTTGATGTCGCGGCCGGTCGAGGCCATGGCGGCGAAGGTGAAGCGCAGGGCGTCGGTGCCGAAGGCGGGGATGCCGTCGGGGAACTCCTTGCGGGTCGCCTTGGCGATCTTCTCGGCCATCTGTGGTTGCATCAAACCCGCAGTTCTTTTCCGAACAAGTTCTTCGAGTTCGATGCCATCTATGAGATCGATCGGGTCGAGCACGTTGCCCTTGGACTTGGACATCTTCTGGCCGTGCGCGTCGCGCACCAGGCCGTGGATGTAGACCTCCTTGAACGGGACCTCATTCATGAACTTCAGGCCCATCATCACCATGCGCGCGACCCAGAAGAAGATGATGTCGAAGCCGGTGACCAGCACGCTGGTCGGGTAGAAGGTCTTCAGGCGTTCGGTGTTGTCCGGCCAGCCGAGCGTGGAGAACGGCCACAGCGCGGAGCTGAACCAGGTGTCGAGCACGTCCTCGTCCTGGTGCAGCACGATATTGACGGCGATGCCGTGCTTTTCGCGCACCTCGTCCTCGGAGCGGCCGACGTAGACGTTGCCGGTGGCGTCGTACCAGGCGGGGATGCGGTGGCCCCACCAGATCTGGCGCGAGATGCACCAGTCCTGGATGTTGCGCATCCAGTCGTAATAGGTGTTCTTCCAGTTGTCGGGCACGAAGCGGATGCGCCCGGTCTCGACGGCCTCGATGGCGGGCTTCGCCAGCGGTTCGGCCTTCACGAACCACTGGTCGGTCAGAAACGGTTCGATCACGGCGCCGGTGCGGTCGCCGCGCGGGACCATCAGCTTGTGGTCGTCGATCTTCTCCAGCAGGCCGAGTTCCTGCAGGTCGTG
>CAYWKV010000196.1:0-5315 GCA_964458835.1 uncultured Gammaproteobacteria bacterium
CGGAACCACCCCCCCCACCCCGGCCGGGCGGCGGCCTGGCACGGTGCCCGCTCCGTACAGGGCACCGATATCCTGCGGATCGGTTCGATTTCCCTGTCATGACAATTGTGTTATACACAGTCTAAGTCCGGTCCACCGGACAACGACCGCCCACCCCAACGAGAGGCCGGTGTATAACATGAAAACTCTGCTCACCCTGCTCACCCCGCCCTTCGCAGCCTGCCGGTACGGCTGCGCCGGCTGCTGTGCCGCGCCCATCGGCGTGTTCTGGCTCACCGGCATCGTCAGCATCCTGTACGGCTCCCTGTGGGATGGACCGGCCACCGGTACGGGCTGGCAGACCGTGGTACTGGGCTTCGGACTGTGGGGCATCGCGGCGATCTGGGCCGCCCTGACCCTCCGTAACGCCGACCCGGAGAGCTGCGACGACGCCCCCAGCCGCCTGTGCAGCAAGATCCTGCCCACGGTGGACGAGCCGGATCCCTTCGACGAGGTGCGCAAGGCGCGCTAATCGTACTGATTCCAAGCCGCCAAAACGATCGAGCCGCCCCCTGAATCGGGGGCGGCTCGACGGGTCCGCCTGCCTACTCGGACAATATACTCAGGACCTGCCGTCCTCCAGCCCCTCCTTCTTCACCGGCATCAGATCGGCACGCGACACACCCAGCCACATCACGATCGGGCTGGCGACCAGCACCGACGAGTAGATGCCGAACATGATGCCGATGGTCAGTGCCAAGGCGAAGTAGTGCAGTGTTTCGCCGCCGAAGAACAGCATCGCCAGCACCGCCATCTGCGTACTGCCGTGGGTGATGATGGTGCGCGACATGGTACGGGTGATGGCGTTGTCGATGATCTGCGGCGTCGTGGCATTGCGCATCTTGCGGAAGTTCTCCCGGATGCGGTCGAACACCACCACCGACTCATTCACCGAATAGCCCAGGATGGCCAGCACCGCCGCCAGCACGGTGAGCGAGAAATCCCATTGGAACAAGGCGAAACACCCCAGGATGATCACCACGTCGTGCATATTGGCGATGATCGCGGCCAGGCCGAATTTCCATTCGAAGCGCATCCAGAGATACACCACGATACCGATGCCGACGAACAGCAGCGCCATCCCGCCACCCTCGACGAGTTCCTGCCCGACCTGCGGCCCGACGAATTCGGTGCGCCGCAACTCGGCAGCCGGCTCGTCGAGCTGCAATGCGCGCATGATCTCTTCGGACAGCTTCCCGCCAGGGGTCTGCGCCTTCGCCGGGAGCCGGATCAGTACGTCGTGCGAGGTGCCGAAATTCTGCACGGTGACGTCCTGGTAGCCGCTCTCCTGCAAACGATCGCGGATCTTCTGCAGGTCGGCCGCCTGCGGATAATTCACCTCGAGCACTGTGCCGCCGGTGAAATCCACTCCGAAGTTCAGCCCTTTCGTCGCCAGGAAGAATACCGCCAGCAGGAACGTGATCACGGAGATCACATTGAATATGCGCGCATGGCGCATGAACGGGATATCGTTGCGGATCTTGAAGAATTCCATCGGGTTCTCCAGCAGTTCAGTCGTCGTCAGAGCCGGTCGGGGCTTACTTCCATTGCGTGTTGCCGATCGCCAGCCGTTCGACCCTGCGGCCGCCATAAATCAGGTTGACCAGTGCACGGGACACCATGACGCCGGTGAACATGGAGGTCAGGATGCCCAGGCACAGCACTACCGCGAATCCACGCACCGGACCGCTGCCGAAAGCGAACAGCGCGATGCCTGCAATCAGCGTGGTGATGTTCGAGTCCAGGATGGTGCCGAAAGCGCGCTCATAGCCGGCGTGAATGCTCGCCTGTGGCGTATTGCCGCCGCGCAGCTCCTCGCGGATGCGCTCGTTGATGAGCACGTTGGCATCGATCGCCATGCCGACCGTGAGGGCGATGGCCGCCATGCCCGGCAGGGTGAGCGTGGCCTGCAGCAGCGACAGCAGCGCCACCAGCAGAACCACGTTGATGGCCAGGGCGATCACCGCGGTCACCCCGAACACGACGTAATAGACGATCATGAACACCGCGATCATGGCGAAGCCGAACCAGGTGGACTGGAAGCCGCGCTGGATATTCTCCGCCCCCAGGCTCGGACCGACGGTGCGTTCCTCGATGATCTCGATGGGCGCGGCCAGGGCGCCGGCGCGCAGCAGCAGGGCCAGGTCGCGCGCCTCCTGGGGGCTGTCCAGGCCGGTGATCTGGAAGCGGTTGCCGAGCTGATCGCGGATGCGGGCGATGTTGATGACTTCCTTCACCTGCCGCTTGTCCTTGACCAGCTCGCCGTCCACCTCGCGCGTCTCCACCTTGTTCTCGATGAAGACCACAGCCATCAATCGGCCGACGGCATCCTTGGTGGCGTTGGTCATCAGGCGTCCACCCTTGCCGTCCAGGGTGATGAACACCGCTGCGCCGCCGCTGTCGCGGTCGAAGCCGGAGGCGGCATCGGTGATGTAATCACCGGTCAGGATGACGCGCCGGTCGAGCAGCACGGGGTTGCCGCTACGCTCGCGGTACAGCTCGCTGCCCGCGGGCACGCGGCCGGTCGCGGCCGCCTCGGCGGGGTTGTGCCCCTCGTCGACCATGCGGAATTCCAGGGTTGCGGTCGCACCGAGGATCTCCTTGGCGCGCGCGGTGTCCTGCACGCCCGGCAGCTGTACCACCACGCGGCTGTCGCCCTGCTGCTGGATGACCGGCTCGGCCACGCCCAGTTCGTTGACGCGGTTGCGCAGCGTGGTGATGTTCTGCTGCAGGGCGAAGTTGCGGATTTCGCGCCGCTGCTGCTCGCCGATGGTCGCGGCCAGCATCCACTTGTCGGCGCTCTCGGCGGTGCTGAATACCAGATCGGCATACTCCTGCTTCAGCGCGCCCAGGGCCTGATCGCGCTCGGCCGCGCTGCGGAACTGGGCGACCACGCCGTCGCCGGCGCGGGCGACACTGAGGTAGCGGATCGGCTCGTCGCGTTTGCGCAGGAAGTCGCGGAACTCGCCGACATAGCGCTCCTCGGACTGCTTCACCGCGGCGTCCATGTCGACCTCCATCAGGAAGTGCACGCCACCGCGCAGATCCAGACCAAGGTACATGGGCTGTGCGTTGATGCTGCGCAGCCAGGCCGGCGCGGCGCTGGCGAGATTCAGTGCCACCACGAAGCGGTTGCCAAGCGTCTCTTTGGTCAGGTCGGCGGCCTTGATCTGGGTGTCCGTATCGTGAAACCGGATCAGCAGCCGCTCGCCGCTCAGATCCACCGCCTTGGGCTGCAGCCCGGCCTCGCGCAGCGACTCCACGACCCGCTCACGGATAGACTGATCGACCGACTCGGTGCGCAGCGCCGATACCTGGATGGCGGGATCCTCGCCGTAAAGATTGGGCAAGGCGTACACGAAGCCGGCAAGCACCACGGCCGCAATCAGGAGGTATTTCCATAACGGATACTGATTGATCATCCGATCCAGTCCTCAACTCACTCGAGAGCCCATGCGGTGTTCCGCAGGAGCAGCCTCCGGCCGCGAAAACGTATTGCCTGTTCGCGGCCGAAGGCCGCTCCTGCATTTATTGTTCAGGGAACCTCTGAATAATCCGTCATTGCCAGGCGCGCAGCGCCGCGGCAATCTCCCAACGGCTGCTTCCCCAGTGCGAGATTGCCGCGCTTCGCTCGCAATGACGGGACCGGCCGATTGATCAGAGCTTCCTTTAGAGTTCCTTGACCGATTCCTTGGGCATCAGCGCGGCGATCGCCGGCCGTTGCACCTTGACCTCCACCCCGTCGGATACCTCCAGCCTGACGAAGTTCTCGCCCAGGTCCGCGACCCGGCCCAGCAGCCCGCCGTTGGTGACCACCCAGTCGCCCTTCTTCAGCGCGTCGACCATGGCCCGGTGCTCCTTGGCGCGCTTCTGCTGCGGCCGGATGAGCAGGAAATAGAAGACCACGAAGATCAGGATCAGGGGCAGGAAGCTCATGATCGGATCGGCCGCCGCCGGCGCTTCGGCCGCCCAGGCCTCGGAGATGAAAAAGCTCATAGCTGTTCCTTAAGATTGCAGATGAGTCGTGAAATCGGTCCCAGCGCCGCGGCCGGGGGGCGCACGGAACCCCGGGCCGCCGGCAAAGCGGCCGGTATTATGGCACAGGCGGCACCGCCTGGTCGCGCCTGCGGTAGAAATCCGCCACGAAAGCCGCCAGGGACCCGGCGGCGATGGCCGCCCGCAGGCCGCGCATCAGGGTCTGATAATAGTGCAGGTTGTGGAGGGTGTTGAGGCGCGCGCCCAGGATCTCGCCGCACTTGTCCAAGTGGTAGAGATAGGCCCGACTGTAGTGACGGCAGGTGTAGCAGTCGCAGTCGGGGTCGAGGGGGCCGGTGTCGGTACGATGGACGGCGTTGCGGATCTTGACCACGCCGGCGTGGGTGAACAGGTGGCCGTTGCGGGCATTGCGGGTGGGCATGACGCAGTCGAACATGTCCACGCCGCGGCGTACCGCCTCCACGATGTCCTCCGGGCGGCCCACGCCCATGAGGTAGCGCGGCCGGTCCGCCGGCATGCGTGGCATCAGGTGGTCGAGGATGTGCAGGCGCTCGGCCTCGGTCTCACCCACCGAGAGGCCGCCGATGGCGTAGCCGTCGAAACCGATGTCGGCCAGGCCGGCCAGCGAGACATCGCGCAGCTCCGGGTACATGCCGCCCTGGACGATGCCGAACAGGGCCGACGGGTTGCCGCGGCCGTCGTCATCGGCTGCGTCATGGGCCTGCCGCGAACGACGGGCCCAGCGCAGCGACAGCTCCATGGAGGCACGTGCCTGTGCCTCGGTCGCCGGATAAGGCGTGCACTCGTCGAAGATCATGACGATGTCCGAGCCCAGGGCACGCTGCACCGCCATGGATTCCTCCGGTCCGAGAAACACCTTGGAGCCGTTGATGGGCGACCGGAAGGCGACGCCCTGCTCGGTGATCTTGCGCATCGCACCCAGGCTGAACACCTGGAAGCCGCCGGAGTCGGTCAGGATCGGGCCGTGCCACTGCATGAAGTCATGCAGATCGCCGTGCGCGCGCACCACCTCCACCCCCGGCCGCAGCATGAGATGGAAGGTGTTGCCCAGCACGATCTGCGCACCGGTCGCCGCCACCTCCTCCGGCGTCATCGCCTTCACCGTGCCATAGGTGCCCACGGGCATGAACGCTGGCGTATCGATGAGGCCGCGCGGGAACGTCAACGTCCCGCACCGCGCATGACCGTCCGTATGGTGAATTTCGAAGTGCATAACGTTAGGGGCTAGGGATTCGGGATTCGGGAATCGGGATTCTGTT
>CAYWKV010000197.1:0-5287 GCA_964458835.1 uncultured Gammaproteobacteria bacterium
TTCGTGGCCATCATGTTTTCGATGTTCTTCGCGCGGCTTTGCGTCCTTTGCGGTAAGAGTTCAGTTGCTTTTGACTGCCGCGACCGCCTTGCGCGCGGCGTCGGTCAGATCGTCGGCGGTGGTGATGCTCAGGCCGGAGGCGGCCAGCAGTTCGCGGCCGCGCTCGACGTTGGTGCCTTCCAGGCGCACCACCACCGGCAGCTGCACGTCCACTTGGCGCACAGCCTGGATGATGCCCTCGGCGATCAGGTCGCAGCGCACGATGCCGCCGAAGATGTTGACGAGGATGGCGCGCACGTTCCGATCGGACAGGATCAGCTTGAAGGCCTCCGCGACCTTGTCGGCTGTGGCGCCGCCGCCGACGTCCAGGAAATTCGCCGGCTCGCCGCCGTGCAGCTTGATCAGGTCCATGGTCGCCATCGCCAGACCCGCGCCGTTGACCATGCAGGCGATGTTGCCATCGAGGGTGACGTAATTCAGCCCGTGCTCGTGCGCGGTGCGCTCCTTGATCTCCTCCTGGTTCGGGTCGCGCCAGTCGGCGAGCAGTTTCTGGCGGTAGAGCGCGTTGTCGTCGAGGTTGATCTTGCAGTCCAGCGCCAGCACCCGGCCGTCCTCGGTGACCACCAGCGGATTGATCTCGACCAGGCTGAGGTCTTTGTCGTGGAACAGCTGCGCGAGCCGGAGCACGATGTGGGTGAACTGGGCCACCTGCTCGCCCGCCAGCCCCAGGCCGAAGGCGAGCTTGCGGCACTGATAGGCCTGCAGGCCGGCGGCCGGGTCGGCGTATTCGGTGAGGATCGCGCCCGGGTCGCGGGCGGCGACCTCCTCGATGTCCATACCGCCGGCACTCGAGGCCATCACCACCACGCGGCGCCGCACGCGGTCGACCAGCGCGCCGAGATAGAGTTCGCGGGCGATGGCCAGCGGCTCCTCGATCAGGAGGGTCTCGATGGGCAGGCCTTCCGCAGCGCTCTGGCCGGTGATCAGTCGCGCACCCAGCAGGCGATCGGCCTGCTGTTCGACGGCCGCGATATCGTCGACGAGCCGGATGCCGCCGGCCTTGCCGCGCCCCCCTGCATGAACCTGAGCCTTCAGAACCCAGCGCTCCCCGCCGAGCTCGCGCGCCGCATCCGCCGCCTCGAGGGTGGTGCGCGCCACGGCGCCGCGCGGCACGGGAATGCCGTAGTCGGTCAGGAGGCGCTTGGCCTGATATTCGTGGAGGTTCATATTGTTGTGAGTGAGGCGTGAGGAGTGAGGAGTGAGGAGTGAAAAGAAAAGATCTTGGCCACGGAATCCACGGAACAACACGGAAAAAAATACTCTTCTAAAATACTCAGAAGAAATAATGTGGTGCGATCTCTGCAGCGGCTCGAAGGCCTCATCTTTATAGTCTTTTGCACAAAATTCTTCCGTGTTGTTCCGTGGATTCCGTGGCTAAAATTGGGTTTGGGTTTGGATCCGGGTTTTACGCCTCACTCCTCACACCTCACTCCTCACGCCCCGGCCGCGTATTCTGAATCAAACACCCCCGGCAGGCAAAGCGGCCCGGCTTGCGCCACCCGCGCTTAAACGGGAAACTAGCCGCATGGGCCTGCTGCGACTGATTCTGTTGGCGATTCTGGGGGCGTTGCTGTACCGCAGCTGGCGGCGCTGGCGCGACAGGCGGCTGAGCCGGTCCGGCGCGCGGGCCGGGGCCAAGGTCCATGACCAGGGGCGCATGGTCGCCTGCCGGCACTGCGGGCTGTATCTGCCCCAGCAGGACGCCGTGCGCGACGGTGACGATTTCTATTGTTCGGACGCCCACCGGCGGGCCGGACGGGAGGGCGGAGGACCGCGTTAAGGAATCTCTGATTTATTCGTCATTGCGAGGATGCCTTGATCCGAAGGATAAGGTACCCGTAATGAACCCCGAAGGGGTTCTATGAGCGCAGCGACGCGGCACCAGCGAGCTTGCGCCGCGCAATGACGGATTGATTCAGAGGTTCGTTGATTCCGCCCCCTTTCACGCTGTGCAACATCGGGACTCGTCCAACGCTTCATGGAACTTTCCGCACGCTCCCCCTTCTCCAGCGCGGCCGACACCTCGCGCCAGGACTCGCAGACCTGGAAGCCGCTGCGCTTCCTGACGCTCTACCGCCTCACCCTGGCCGGGCTGCTGGCCGCGCTGTTCTTCTTCCTGCCGACCGGCAAGGCGCTGGGCAGCGACCATCCCTGGCTGTACGGCACGGTGATCCTGGGCTACCTCGGCTTCGCCCTGCTGGCGGGTTTCGCCGCGCGGCTGCGGCAGCCGGGCTACGGCCTGCAGGTCTTCGTCCAGGTCCTGGTGGACATCCTCGCCATCGTGCTGCTCATGCACGCCAGCGGCGGTCTGGAAAGCAGCCTCGGCATCCTGCTGATCCTCGCCGTCGCCGCCGGTTCGCTGCTGCTGCCGGGGCGGCTGGCCTATTTCTTCGCGGCGGTCGCCACGCTGGCCATCCTCGGCGAGATCGGTCTGGCGATGCTGCAGGAGAGCGACGTCTCCGGCACGGACCTGACCCGCGCCGGCCTGCTCGGGGCCGCCCTGTTCACCACGGCCGTCATCGCCCACGTGCTCGCCCTGCGCATCCGCGAGAGCGAGGCCCTGGCCATGCGCCGCGGCGTGGACCTCGCCAACCTCGCCCGCCTGAACGAACACGTCGTGCAGCGCCTGCAATCGGGCGTGCTGGTGGTGGACGAGCAGGAACGCGTGCATCTGGTGAACGACACCGCGGGCCTCATGCTGCAGTCGCCGCACACGCGGGCCGGAGAATATCTGGAGCAGATCTGCCCGCAGCTCGCCCGCCAGCTGCGCCGCTGGCGCAGCGAGCCGGGCTACGTGCCGGAGACGCTGCTGCCGCCGGCCGCGCAGGCCAGTCTGCAGCCGCGCTTCACGGCCCTGGGCCGGTCGCGGGGCTCGGCGACGCTCGTCTTCCTGGAGGATACGGCCGCGCTGGCGCAGCAGGCCCAGCAGATGAAGCTGGCGGCGCTCGGCCGCCTGACCGCGAGCATCGCCCACGAGATCCGCAACCCGCTGGGGGCCATCAGCCACGCCGGCCAGCTGCTGGCGGAATCCCCGCATCTGGATGCCGGTGAGCGGCGCCTCACCGAGATCATCGCCGACCACAGCCAGCGCGTGAACGCCATCGTCGAGAACGTCCTGCAGCTGTCGCGCCGCGGCCAGTCCAACCCGCGCGACATCGAGCTGGAGGACTGGGCCCACGATTTCGTCGACGACCTCGCGCGCTGCGGCCGCCTGCCGGCCGACCGGGTCGACATCCGCTGCAACCACAACGATCTCCGCGTGAGCTTCGATCCGGGCCAGCTCCATCAGATCGTATGGAACCTGGCGCACAACGCCATCCACCACGGCGGCGGCCGGCTGGAGCTGCGCATCGGCCTGACCGAGGCGCGGCTGCCGTGCCTGGAGGTGCTCGACGAGGGCCCCGGCATCCCCGACGAGGTGGAGAACCAGATGTTCGAGCCGTTCTTCACCACCTCGGCCACCGGAACCGGTCTGGGTCTGTACCTGTCCCGCGAGCTGTGCGAGCTCAACGACGCCCGCCTGAGCTACGCGCGGCGGGACGATCAGGGCGGCCGCGGCAGCCGCTTCCGCATCACCTTCACGCGCCACAGCGTATAGGATACGGACCATGGCAACCCACAAGGCACTGGTGGTCGACGACGAACCCGACATCCGCGAGCTCCTCGAAATCACGCTCGGACGCATGGACGTCGAGACCCGCGCGGCCGGCGATCTGGCCGAGGCGCGGCTGCAGCTGTCCCAGCACTATTTCGATCTCTGCCTGACCGACATGCGCCTGCCGGACGGCAACGGCATCGAGCTGGTGGAATACATCGCCCAGCACCGCCCCGACCTGCCGGTGGCAGTGATCACCGCCCACGGCAGCATGGAGGCGGCCGTGCAGGCCCTCAAGGCCGGCGCCTTCGACTTCGTTTCCAAGCCGGTGGACCTGAGCGTGCTGCGCAAGTTGGTCAACACCGCGCTGCGCCTGTCCGACACCAAGACCTTTCCGGAGCGCGACCGGCGTTCGCGCGACGAACTCATCGGCGACGCGCCGGCCATGCAGGCCATCCGCTCCACCATCGCCAAGCTCGCGCGCAGCCAGGCGCCGGTCTACATCAGCGGCGAATCGGGCACCGGCAAGGAGCTGGTGGCGCGCCTGATCCACGAGAAGGGCCCGCGCGTCGACCGCCCCTTCATCGCCGTGAACTGCGGCGCCATCCCCGCCGACCTGATGGAGAGCGAGTTCTTCGGCCACCGGAAGGGCAGCTTCACCGGCGCCAGCGCGGACAAGGACGGGCTGTTCCAGGCGGCCGACGGCGGCACGCTGTTCCTCGACGAGGTCGCCGAGCTGCCGCTGCACATGCAGGTGAAGCTGCTGCGCGCCATCCAGGAGAAGGCGGTGCGGCCCGTCGGCGCGCAGCGCGAGGTGAGCGTGGACGTGCGCATCCTGTCGGCGACGCACAAGAACCTCGCCGAGCTGGTGCAGGCCGGCGGCTTCCGCCAGGACCTCTATTACCGTTTGAACGTCATCGAGCTCAAGGTGCCGGCGCTGCGCGAGCGCGGCGGCGACATCACGCGGCTCGCCGGGCATTTCCTCGAGCGCCTCGCCCGTCAGGAAGGCCGCCGGGTCCACCTGAGCGGCGACGCCCTCGCCGCCCTGGCCGCCTACGGCTTCCCCGGCAACGTGCGCGAACTGGAGAACATCCTGGAACGGGCCCTGACCCTGTGCGAGGGCGACGCCATCGGGGTCGCCGACCTGCACCTGCCCGGCGCCACACCCGCCGTACCCGCCGACCCCGTCGCCGGTGCCGTTCCCGCCGCACCGCTGGCGGCACCCGACGGCCTGCCGCTGGAGTCCTATATGGATCAGGTCGAGCGCGAGGCGATCCTCAAGGCGCTGGAGAAGACCCGGCACAACAAGACCGCCGCGGCGAAGCTGCTGGGGATCACCTTCCGGGCGCTGCGGTATCGGTTGAAGCGGCTGGGGTTGGAGTAAGGATCGACCGGGCCGGGGTCGATTGCCCCTTTTCAGCCACGGAAGACACGGACAAAACCCTTTTTGCCACAGAAACACACGGAACTACACCGAAGGCGAAACCCACCCCTCCCCCGTAGGAGCGCCATTCCTGGCGCGATTGCAGGCTACGTACCGCCAAGGAACGATTCCAACCGGTTGACACCTTGTAGGAGCGGGCTCTGCCCGCGAACCAGCATGTCCACTGCCCGTTCGCGGGCAAGCCCGCT
>CAYWKV010000198.1:0-5277 GCA_964458835.1 uncultured Gammaproteobacteria bacterium
CCAATCGTTCCCACGTTCACATGCGGCTTCGTACGTTCAAATTTTCCCTTGGACACGGCTGACTACCTCTATCTCGATTCTGGTTTGCGCCAAAAAATTCAGGATGCCTTCTTGATGACCGCCTCGGCGACGTTGGCCGGGGCTTCCATGTATTTCTTGAATTCCATCGTGTAGGTCGCGCGACCCTGGGTCTGCGAACGCAGCGACGTCGCATAGCCGAACATTTCCGACAGCGGCACTTCGGCCTTCAGCACCTTCACGCCGGCGTTGTCCTCCATGCCCAGGATGATGCCGCGACGGCGGTTGAGATCGCCCATGACGTCACCCATGTACTCTTCCGGCGTCTCGACCTCGACGGCCATGATCGGCTCGAGCAGGGCCGGATTGGCCTTGAGCGCACCTTCCTTGAAGCCCATCGAGCCGGCAATCTTGAACGCCATTTCGTTGGAGTCCACGTCGTGGTAGGAACCGTCGAACAGGGTCACCTTGACGTCGACCACCGGGTAGCCGGCGATGACGCCGTTCTGCAGCTGCTCCTGGATGCCCTTGTCCACCGCCGGGATGTATTCCTTCGGTACCACGCCGCCGACGATGCCGTTGACGAACTCGTAGCCGGAGCCCGGCTCCCGCGGCTCGAGCCTCAGCCACACGTGGCCGTACTGGCCGCGACCACCGGACTGGCGCACGAACTTGCCTTCCTGCTCCACGTTCTTGCGGATGGTCTCGCGGTAGGCAACCTGCGGCGCGCCGACGTTCGCCTCGACCTTGAATTCGCGCTTCATGCGGTCGACCAGGATATCGAGGTGCAGCTCGCCCATGCCCGAGATGATGGTCTGGCCGGACTCCTCGTCGGTACGGACCCGGAACGACGGGTCTTCCTGCGCCAGCTTCTGCAGCGCGATACCCATCTTCTCCTGGTCGCTCTTGGTCTTGGGCTCCACCGCGACGGAGATCACCGGCTCGGGGAATTCCATCTTCTCGAGCGCCACCGACTTGTCCAGCGAGGACAGCGTAGTGCCCGTGACGATGTCCTTCAGGCCGACCAGCGCGGCGATGTCGCCGGCGCGGACCTCTTTGATCTCTTCGCGGTTGTTGGAGTGCATCTGCAGAATACGGCCGATGCGTTCCTTGTTGCCGTTGGTCGAGTTGCGCAGGCTGTCGCCCGAGTTCAGCACGCCGGAATAACAGCGGATGAAGGTCAGGGTGCCGACGAACGGGTCGGTCATGATCTTGAACGCCAGCGCGGCGAACGGCTCGTCATCGGTGGAGTGACGCTCGATGGGCTCACCGGTATCCATGTCGGTGCCACGGATGGAGGGGATGTCCGTGGGCGCGGGCAGATAGTCGATGACCGCGTCGAGCATCGCCTGCACGCCCTTGTTCTTGAACGCGGAGCCGCACAGCATCGGGAAGATTTCCAGGGCGAGGGTGCGCTTGCGCAGCGCGGCCTTGATCTCCTCCTCGGAGAGCTCGCCCCCCTCAAGATACTTGTTCATCAGGTCTTCGTCCGCCTCGGCGGCGGCCTCGACCATCTTCTCGTGCCACTCCTGCGCCACCTCGACGAGGTTGGCGGGGATGTCCTCATAGGTAAAGGTGACACCCTGATCGGCTTCATTCCAGACGATGGCCTTCATCTTGACCAGGTCGACGACGCCCTTGAAGTTGTCCTCGGCGCCGATCGGCACCTGGATCGGCACAGGGTTGGCGCGCAGACGCTCCTTCATCTGGCGCACGACCTTGAAGAAGTCGGCGCCGGCGCGGTCCATCTTGTTCACGAAGGCGATGCGCGGCACGCCATACTTGGTGGCCTGGCGCCACACCGTCTCGGACTGCGGCTGCACGCCGCCGACGGCGCAGTACAGCATGCAGGCGCCGTCGAGCACACGCATGGAACGCTCGACCTCGATGGTGAAGTCGACGTGTCCGGGGGTGTCGATGACGTTGATGCGATGCTCGGGGTACTGCTTGGACATGCCCGACCAGAAACAGGTCGTCGCCGCGGACGTAATAGTGATGCCGCGCTCCTGCTCCTGCTCCATCCAGTCCATGGTGGCGGCACCATCGTGCACTTCACCGATCTTGTGCGACACACCGGTGTAGAACAGGACGCGCTCGCTCGTAGTGGTCTTGCCGGCGTCGATGTGTGCCGAGATACCGATGTTACGGTAGCGATCGATGGGGGTTTTGCGTGCCACGGACTGACTTCCTTAGAAAGGTACTTGCTTACCAGCGGTAATGCGCGAAGGCCTTGTTGGCCTCGGCCATGCGATGCGTGTCTTCGCGCTTCTTCACGGCGGCGCCACGACTCTCGGCAGCATCCAGGATCTCGCCCGCAAGGCGGCCGGCCATGGACTTTTCACCGCGACTGCGGGCGGCATCGATCATCCAACGCATGGCCAGCGTGGTGCGGCGCACGGCGCGCACTTCGACCGGGACCTGATAGGTCGCGCCGCCGACGCGACGGGACTTCACCTCGACCATCGGGCGCACGTTGTCCAGCGCCTTGTTGAGCACGTCCATGGGGTCGGCGGCACCCTTGCCGGCGATCTGGCCCAGCGCGCCGTACACAATGCGCTCGGCAACCGATTTCTTGCCGGACTCCATGACCATGTTCATGAACTTGGCGAGCATCTCGTTCCCGTACTTGGGATCCGGCAGAATCTCCCGGCGCTCAGCAGATTTTCTTCTCGACATCGCGATACATTCCTGTTCGTTGCAACCGACTCGGCCCAGCGGCCCGTCAGGACTTGGGACGCTTGGCGCCGTACTTGGAACGGGCCTGGCGGCGCTTGTCGACGCCCGAGGCGTCCAGACTGCCGCGCACCGTGTGGTAGCGCACACCCGGCAGGTCCTTGACGCGGCCGCCGCGGATCAGCACCACCGAGTGCTCCTGCAGGTTGTGGCCCTCGCCACCGATGTACGAAGCGACTTCATAGCCGTTGGTCAGCCGGACGCGCGCGACCTTGCGCAGCGCGGAGTTCGGCTTCTTCGGCGTGGTGGTGTACACACGCGTGCAGACACCGCGCTTCTGCGGGGACGATTCCAGCGCCGGCACAGCACTCTTTTCCGTCTTGTGCTTACGCGGCTTGCGCACTAACTGATTGACTGTTGCCATGAAAAACTCGCCTTAAGCTTTGAATACAGTCGGAATTTCGAGCGACCTGAAAACAAACGACAGGCCGGTTTTGGACACCCGGCCTGTCGTAAAGAGGCGCAATTGTAGAGAGGCCCCCACACCCTGTCAAGCGCCAAACCGCCCTGCGCTCAACGGGCTAGGGGGCCTCCCGGACCAACGTCAGGATTCCGCCACTTGCTCCGTCGAACCGCTGTCCGCGGGGGCGGCGAATATCGCCTCTTCCGGCTGGCGCCGGCGGCGGCGGTCGGCGTGGTAGGCCTGGCCCGTGCCCGCCGGGATCAGACGGCCGACGATGACGTTTTCCTTCAGGCCGCGCAGGTCATCGCGCAGCCCCCGGACCGCGGCCTCGGTGAGGACGCGGGTGGTCTCCTGGAAGGACGCCGCCGAGATGAAGGACTCGGTCGCCAGCGAGGCCTTGGTGATGCCGAGCAGCATCGGCTCATACAGCGCCGGCGTGCCGTCCTTGGCGACCACCCGCTCGTTCTCCTCCAGGACACGAGGTTTTTCCACCTGCTCGCCCTTGAGGAAGCGGCTGTCGCCCGGGCTGGTGATCTCGACCTTGCGCAGCATCTGGCGAATGATCACCTCGATGTGCTTGTCGTTGATCTTCACGCCCTGCAGGCGGTACACGTCCTGGATCTCCTTGACCAGGTATTCCGCCATCACCGTCACCCCCAGCAGGCGCAGGATGTCGTGCGGATTGGGCTCGCCGTCGACCACGGTCTCGCCGCGCTCCACGTGCTCGTTCTCGAACACCGTGACGTGCCGCCACTTCGGAATCAGCTCCTCGTGCTGGTTGCCCTCGGCGTCGGTGAGCACCAGGCGCTGCTTGCCCTTGGTGTCCTTGCCGAAGCCGACCGTGCCGGAGATCTCCGCCAGGATGGCCGGATCCTTCGGCTTGCGCGCCTCGAACAGGTCGGCGACGCGCGGCAGGCCGCCGGTGATGTCGCGCGTCTTGGAGGATGCCTGCGGGATGCGCGCAACCACGTCGCCGACCTCCACGCGGGAGCCGTCCTCCAGGCCGACGATGGCGCCGGACGGCAGGAAGTAGTGCGCCGCCATCTCGGTACCCGCGATCTTCAGCTCGTCGCCGTTCTCATCGAGCAGCTTGACCATCGGGCGCAGATCCTTGCCGCTGGAACCGCGCTGCTTGGGATCGCTGATGACCAGGCTCGACAGACCGGTGATCTCGTCCGTGCTGCGGTTGACCGTGACGCCCTCGACGAAGTCGCTGAAGCGCACGCGACCCGCCACTTCGGTGACGATCGGGTGGGTGTGCGGATCCCAGGTGGCAACGACCTGACCCGGTTCGCAGGCATCGCCGTCGTTGATGGATATGACCGCGCCGTAGGGCACCTTGTAGCGCTCGCGCTCGCGGCCATTGACGTCGATGACCCCGATCTCGCCGGAGCGCGACACCGCCACCAGGTGGCCGTCACGGTTGGTCGCCGTCTTGACGTTGTGCAGGCGGATGGTGCCGGCCGACTTGACCTCGACGCTGTTGACCGTCGCCGCGCGGCTGGCCGCGCCGCCGATGTGGAAGGTGCGCATGGTCAGCTGCGTGCCCGGTTCGCCGATGGATTGCGCCGCGATGACGCCGACCGACTCGCCGTTGTTGACGCGATGACCGCGCGCCAGATCACGGCCATAGCACTGTGCGCACACGCCATAGCGGGTCTCGCAGGTGATGGCGGAGCGTACGCGGATCTCGTCGACGCCCAGCTGCTCGATGCGATCGACCCACATCTCATCCAGCAGCGTGCCGGCGGCGACGGCCAGCGTGTCGGTGCCGGGCACATAGGTGTCGGTGGCCACCACACGGCCCAGCACGCGCTCGCGCAGCGGCTCGACGACGTCGCCACCTTCGACGATGGGCGTCATCAGCAGGCCCTGCTCGGTACCGCAATCGACTTCGGTCACCACCAGATCCTGGGCCACGTCGACCAGGCGGCGGGTCAGGTAACCGGAGTTCGCGGTCTTCAGCGCGGTGTCGGCCAGACCCTTGCGGGCGCCGTGCGTCGAGATGAAGTACTGCAGCACGTCCAGGCCTTCGCGGAAGTTCGCCGTAATGGGCGTCTCGATGATGGAGCCGTCCGGCTTGGCCATCAGGCCGCGCATGCCGGCGAGCTGACGGATCTGGG
>CAYWKV010000199.1:0-5267 GCA_964458835.1 uncultured Gammaproteobacteria bacterium
GCTCTCATCGAAGAAGGAGTCCTCGGTGAGATTCAGAATGCCGAACACCGTCACCATGGCGTCGGCCTCCGCAGCGACTTCCACGATGGGGATCGGGCGAGCAAAAAGGCAGCAATTATGAGCCCCATACCTACAAAGCCCCACGCATCAAGCTTTTGCCCATGAAGCAACCAGGCAATGGCTGTAATTATGACGACGCCGAGTCCCGACCAGACTGCATAAGCAACACCGACAGGGATGGATTTCAGAACCAGAGAAAGAAAATAAAATGCGATGCCATAACCGATTATGACAACGGCGGAAGGGGCAAGCTTAGTAAAGCCCTCGCTAGATTTTAATGCGGATGTTGCGATTACTTCGCCAACTATTGCGATAACAAGAAAAAGCCAGCCTTTCATGATATATCTCCCAATTTGTGTAGGGCTTATTATGCACGCTTAAAAATAATAAAAGCAGACTTGACCTGATAGTTTGGCTGTGAGCAATTATGTGCTTAGTGCATCTAACGCCGGAGTTAAGCCGCCGCGCGTAGCGCGGTCGGCTTGAACGAATTGTTAGACATCATTTACCAACTGACTTGATGATCTCGCCTTTCACAAAGCGAATAAATTCTTCCAAGTGATCTGCGCGTGAGGCCAAGTGATCTTCTTTTTGTCCCAGATAAGCTTGCTTAGCTTCAAGTAAGACGGGCTGATACTGGGCAGGTAGGCGTTTTATTGCCCAGTCGGCAGCGACATCCTTCGGCGCGATTTTGCCGGTTATTGCGCTGTACCAAATGCGGGACAACGTAAGCACTACATTTCGCTCATCGCCGGCCCAGTCGGGCTGCGAGTTCCATAGCTTCAAGGTTTCCCTCAGCGCCTCGAATAGATCCTGTTCAGGAACCGGGTCAAAGAATTCCTCCGCTGCCGGACCTACCAAGGCAACGCTATGTTCTCTTGCTTTTGTAAGCAGGATAGCTAGATCAATGTCGATCATGGCTGGCTCGAAGATACCCGCAAGAATGTCATTGCGCTGCCATTCTCCAAATTGCAGCTCGCGCTTAGCCGGATAACGCCACGGGATGATGTCGTCATGCACGACAAGGGTGACTTCTATAGCGCGGAGCGTCTCGCTCTCGCCAGGGAAAGCCGAAGCCTCCATAAGATCATTGAGCAATGCTCGCCGCGTCGTTTCATCAAGCTTTACGGCCACAGTAACCAACAAATCAATATCGCTGTATGGCTTCAGGCCGCCATCCACTGCGGAGCCGTACAAATGCACGGCCAGCAACGTTGATTCCAGATGGCGCTCAATGACGCTTAGCACCTCTGATAGTTGGTTCGAAATTTCGATGGTCACCGCTTCCCTCATGATGTCTAACTTTGTTTTAGGGCGACTGCCCTGCTGCGTAACATCGTTGCTGCTCCATAACATCAAACATCGACCCACGGCGTAACGCGCTTGCTGCTTGGATGCCCGAGGCATAGACTGTACAAAAAAACAGTCATAACAAGCCATGAAAACCGCCACTGCGCCGTTACCACCGCTGCGTTCGGTCAAGGTTCTGGACCAGTTGCGTGAGCGCATACGCTACTTGCATTACAGCTTACGAACCGAACAGGCTTATGTCCACTGGGTTCGTGCCTTCATCCGTTTCCACGGTGTGCGTCACCCGGCAACCTTGGGCAGCAGCGAAGTCGAGGCATTTCTGTCCTGGCTGGCGAACGAGCGCAAGGTTTCGGTCTCCACGCATCGTCAGGCATTGGCGGCCTTGCTGTTCTTCTACGGCAAGGTGCTGTGCACGGATCTGCCCTGGCTTCAGGAGATCGGAAGACCTCGGCCGTCGCGGCGCTTGCCGGTGGTGCTGACCCCGGATGAAGTGGTTCGCATCCTCGGTTTTCTGGAAGGCGAGCATCGTTTGTTCGCCCAGCTTCTGTATGGAACGGGCATGCGGATCAGTGAGGGTTTGCAACTGCGGGTCAAGGATCTGGATTTCGATCACGGCACGATCATCGTGCGGGAGGGCAAGGGCTCCAAGGATCGGGCCTTGATGTTACCCGAGAGCTTGGCACCCAGCCTGCGCGAGCAGCTGTCGCGTGCACGGGCATGGTGGCTGAAGGACCAGGCCGAGGGCCGCAGCGGCGTTGCGCTTCCCGACGCCCTTGAGCGGAAGTATCCGCGCGCCGGGCATTCCTGGCCGTGGTTCTGGGTTTTTGCGCAGCACACGCATTCGACCGATCCACGGAGCGGTGTCGTGCGTCGCCATCACATGTATGACCAGACCTTTCAGCGCGCCTTCAAACGTGCCGTAGAACAAGCAGGCATCACGAAGCCCGCCACACCGCACACCCTCCGCCACTCGTTCGCGACGGCCTTGCTCCGCAGCGGTTACGACATTCGAACCGTGCAGGATCTGCTCGGCCATTCCGACGTCTCTACGACGATGATTTACACGCATGTGCTGAAAGTTGGCGGTGCCGGAGTGCGCTCACCGCTTGATGCGCTGCCGCCCCTCACTAGTGAGAGGTAGGGCAGCGCAAGTCAATCCTGGCGGATTCACTACCCCTGCGCGAAGGCCATCGGTGCCGCATCGAACGGCCGGTTGCGGAAAGTCCTCCCTGCGTCCGCTGATGGCCGGCAGCAGCCCGTCGTTGCCTGATGGATCCAACCCCTCCGCTGCTATAGTGCAGTCGGCTTCTGACGTTCAGTGCAGCCGTCTTCTGAAAACGACACCACCCTGCCCTTTCCCTGGCGTTTTTTGTCGCGTGTTTTAGTTGCATGAAATAGAATACTTGCGACTAGAACCGGAGACATTACGCCATGAAAGACAAGAGCGCCGCCGCTGGCCTGCTGCTGGGATATGCCCGCGTCAGCACCGACGACCAGGACTTGACCAACCAACGCGCCGAGCTGCACGCCGCAGGCTGCACGCGCATCTTTGCCGAGAAGATCACCGGCACCAGGCGCGACAGGCCCGAGCTGGCCCGCGTGCTCGATCACTTGCGCCCTGGCGATGTTGTGACTGTGACCAGGCTTGACCGCCTGGCCCGCAGCACCCGCGACCTGCTGGACATTGCCGAGCGTATCCAGGCGGTCGGCGCGGGTTTGCGCAGCCTGGCCGAGCCGTGGGCCGACACCACCACCCCGGCCGGCCGCATGGTTCTGACCGTGTTTGCCGGCATCGCCGAGTTCGAGCGTTCCCTAATCATCGACCGCACCAGGAACGGCCGGGAAGCGGCCAAGGCCCGAGGCGTGAAGTTCGGCCCGCGCCCTACCCTCACCCCGGCGCAGATCGAGCACGCCCGCGAGCTGATCGACCGTGACGGCCGGACGGTGAAGGAAGCGGCCGAGCTGCTGGCCGTGCATCGTTCGACCCTTTACCGGGCGCTGGCGCGTGGCGAGGAAGTGACAAAGACCGAGGCCCGCCGACGTGGTGCGTTCGCCGAGGACGCATTGAGCGAAGCCGACGCCCTGGCGGCCGTCGATGATGAACGCCAGGAAGAAGGCCCCGCGTTCCTCGATGGCGACGGCCCGGCCGCCGACCTGCCGCCGCCGCCGTATCGAACGCAGAGCCTGCCGCAAATCCTGGCGGCCCTCCCCGATGACGAGCTGGCGAGCTGGCCCGGTGAGCTGGCCGACCAGGAGGGGGTCGTCTCAGAAAACGGAAAATAAAGCACGCTAAGGCGTAACTACCCTCGGCTACACCGCGTCGGCACCACGCGGCTCTTTCTCCCCTTGCAGCGAAGCAATCAGCGGGCAAGAAACGTTCCCTTGCCGCGCATGGCAGGCGAACACAAGTTCGGATAGCACGGTTTCCATGCGCGCCAGGTCGGTCATTTTTTCGCGCACGTCCTGAAGCTTGTGCTCGGCCAGGCTGCTGGCTTCCTCGCAGTGGGTGCCGTCATCCAGCCTCAGCAGCTCTGCGATCTCGTCGAGGCTGAATCCGAGCCGCTGGGCTGATTTCACGAAGCGCACCCGCGTCACATCCGCCTCGCCATAGCGGCGGATGCTGCCATAGGGCTTGTCCGGCTCCGGCAACAAGCCCTTGCGCTGATAGAACCGGATTGTTTCCACGTTGACCCCGGCCGCCTTGGCGAAAACGCCAATAGTCAGATTCTCCAAATTTTTTTCCATATCGCTTGACTCCGTACATTGGTACGGAAGTAAGCTTAAGCTATCCAATCCAGATTTGAAAGGACAAGCGTATGTCTGAACCTCAAAACGGGCGCGGGGCGCTCTTCACTGGCGGGCTAGCCGCCATCCTCGCCTCGGCTTGCTGCCTGGGGCCGCTGGTTCTGATCGCCCTGGGGTTCAGCGGCGCTTGGATCGGCAACTTGACGGTGTTGGAACCTTATCGCCCGATCTTCATCGGCGCGGCGTTGGTGGCGCTGTTTTTCGCCTGGCGGCGCATCTACCGACCGGCGCAAGCCTGCAAACCAGGGGATGTGTGTGCGATTCCCCAAGTGCGCGCTACTTACAAGCTCATTTTCTGGGTCGTGGCCGCGCTGGTTCTGGTCGCGCTCGGATTTCCCTACGTCATGCCATTTTTCTATTAATCACAGGAGTTCATCATGAAAAAACTGTTTGCCTCTCTCGCCATCGCTGCCGTTGTTGCCCCCGTGTGGGCCGCCACCCAGACCGTCACGCTGTCCGTACCGGGCATGACCTGCTCCGCTTGTCCGATCACCGTCAAGAAGGCGATTTCCAAGGTCGAAGGCGTCAGCAAAGTTAACGTGACCTTCGAGACACGCGAAGCGGTTGTCACCTTCGATGATGCCAAGACCAGCGTGCAGAAGCTGACCAAGGCCACCGAAGACGCAGGCTATCCGTCCAGCGTCAAGAAGTGAGGCACTGAAAACGGCAGCGCAGCACATCTGACGCCCTTGTCTGCTACCACAAACGAAAAAGGATCTGTCGCATGACCCATCTAAAAATCACCGGCATGACCTGCGACTCGTGCGCGGCGCACGTCAAGGAAGCGCTGGAAAAAGTACCCGGCGTCCAATCTGCCATAGTGTCCTATGCCAAGGGCGCGGCCCAGCTCGCCCTTGATCCAGGCACAGCGCCGGACGCACTGACCGCCGCCGTGGCTGGCCTGGGCTACAAAGCGATGCTCGCCGATGCCCCGCCGACCGACAACCGCACTGGGCTGTTCGACAAGGTGCGCGGCTGGATGGGTGCCGCCGACAAGGGCAGCGGCGGCGAGCGCCCGTTGCAAGTCGCCGTGATCGGCAGCGGTGGAGCCGCGATGGCGGCAGCACTGAAGGCCGTCGAGCAAGGCGCGC
>CAYWKV010000200.1:0-5261 GCA_964458835.1 uncultured Gammaproteobacteria bacterium
TCTGCTTCTGTGTTCAAGTTTTTAATGGCTTTGAATTTTTTGGGGTTTTTGGGCCTTGGCGGTTCAAATAAACTTGGCGGCCTTGGTGTCTTGGCGGTTCCAATCATTTGGTGCGCATGGCGCGTCTTGGCGGTTCAAGCACAACTCACCCTTCGCCGGTCGCCTCGTCCACCGTACAGCGCAGGCGGCCGCGGGCGAGGCGGGCGGTGATCTTGTCGCCGGGCCGGGTCTGCGCGGCGTTGTGCAGCAGGCGGCCGTCGGCGGCGGTGACGATGGCGTAGCCGCGCTCCAGCGTCGCGAGCGGGCTGACGGCGTCCAGGGCGCGGCCGAGCGCGGTCAGGCGCTGGCGTGACGCCTTGAGCTGCGTCTGGACGGCGGTGCGCAGCCGGCGGGCCAGTGCGGCCTCCAGGTCGCGCAGGTGCCGCAGGCGCGGGCCGGGGTGGTGGCGCTGCAGCCGCGCCTCCAGGGTGGCGAGCCGCTCGCGGCGCCGGCGCAACTGGGTGCGGAGCGCGAGTCGCAGGCGCTGGTCGAGTTCGTCGAGCCGCTGGGCGCGCTGGCGCAGCCGCTGGCCCGGGTGCTGCTGCTGGAGGCGCTTGCCGAGCCAGCCGAGCCGCTCGTCCAGGCGCTGCAGCCGGCGGCGCAGGTGCGTGTAGAGTTCGCGGTCCAGCGCGCGCAGCTGGTTCAGCCACTCGGCCTGGTCGGGGCTGACCATCTCCGCGGCGACCGAGGGCGTGGGCGCGCGCCGGTCGGCGACGAAATCGGCGATGGTGAAGTCGACCTCGTGGCCGACGCCGCTGACCACCGGGATGCCGCAGTCGTAGATGGCCCGTGCGACCGTCTCCTCTTTGAAGGCCCCCAGGGCCTCCAGCTAACCGCCGCCGCGGGCGACTATCAGCACGTCGCAATCGCGCCTGGGGGCGAGGGCGCGGATGGCGGCGGCGATCTCGGCGCCGGCGCCGGTGCCCTGCACCGGCACCGGGTAGATCAGCACCGGGATGGCCGGGAAGCGTCGCCGCAGCACGCTCAGGATGTCGCGGATGGCCGCGCCGGTCGGCGAGGTGACCACACCGATGCGCCGCGGCAGGACCGGCAGATCGACCTTGTGCGCGGTGTCGAACAGGCCTTCGGCGGCCAGCTTCTGCTTGAGCGCCTCGAAGGCACGCTGCAGGGCGCCGTCGCCGGCCTCCTCCATGGACTGCACGATGAGCTGATAATCGCCGCGCGCCTCGTACAGCGACAGGTTGGCGCGCACCAGGACCTGCAGGCCGTCCGCCGGGCGGAACTTCAGGAAGCGGTTGTTGCCGCGGAACATGGCGCAGCGCACCTGGGCGCTGCTGTCCTTCAGGGTGAAATACAGGTGCCCGGAGGCGGGGCGGGAGACGTTGGACAGCTCGCCCTCCACCCAGATCAGCGGAAAGGCGCCCTCCAGCAGGGCGCGGGCCTCGGCGTTGAGGCGGCCGACGCTGTAGACGTCACGGTCGGTGGCGGGCGTGGACATGGGGCGGGATGATACCCGAAGCCCTCGCCGGGTGCAGGGGCGGACAGCCGCGCGAAACCGGCTGATGGCCACGGAAGCACACGGAATGACACGGAAAAATAGACAGGTAGGCACTGCGGCCCCAGTGCTTTTACCCGCAAAGCACGTACTTCAGCCGCGGAAGCGCTCAGTGTCTTCCGTGTGCTTCCGTGGCCAATCCGGTTTTTGGGTTTATGGGACAGCAGTGAGAGCCGGATATTCGAAAGGCGTTTGTCCACAGCGCCTCCCTGGAACAGTGCCGCGGCAGGAAGCCAGGGAACGACACGACGGAAACAGAGAGGCACAACCCGGGGGTGCCGTCCTGCAGTCGGGTCTTCATGGTGTTACGTAAAGCCTTTTTCCGTGTTGTTCCGTGTGCTTCCGTGGCCAAGATAGGGTTTGCCCCGGCGCCAACGGGCCAGAGCAGCGTGGCCCGGGGTACCGCCACGCCGGCCGCGGTTTACCACAGGCCCCCCGATACTTATAATTGCGCCCTTCACTTCAAGACTTTAGGTACCGGACCCTCCGCTTATGCTGCGCATTGCCGAAGAAGCCTTCACGTTCGATGACGTCCTCCTGCTGCCCGACTACTCCACCGTCCTGCCCAAGGATGTCCAGCTCCAGACCCGGCTGACCCGCGACATCGACCTGAACATCCCGCTGCTGGCGGCGGCCATGGACACCGTCACCGAAGCGCGGCTGGCGATCGCGCTGGCGCAGGAGGGCGGCATCGGCATCATCCACAAGAACATGACGGCCGAGCAGCAGGCCAATCAGGTGCGGGCCGTGAAGAAGTTCGAGAGCGGCGTCATCAAGGAGCCGTTCACGGTGAGCCCCACCACCAGCATCCGCGAAGTGCTCGATCTCACCCGCGCCCACGACATCTCCGGCGTGCCCGTGGTCGACGGCCAGGAACTGGTCGGCATCGTCACCAACCGCGATCTGCGCTTCGAGAACCGCTTCGACGAACCCGTGTCCGCGGTGATGACGCCGAAGGACCGGCTGGTCACGGTGAAGGAGGGCACCAGCAAGGACGAGATCATCCGCCTGCTGCACACGCACCGCATCGAGAAGGTGCTGGTGGTCGACGACAACTTCCAGCTGCGCGGCCTGGTCACGGTGAAGGACATCCAGAAGGCCACCGACAAGCCCAACGCCTGCAAGGACGATCAGGGCAGTCTGCGCGTCGGTGCGGCAGTGGGCGTCGGTGCCGGCACCGACGAGCGCGTCGCCGGGCTGGTGGCGGCGGGCGTCGACGTGATCGTGGTCGATACCGCGCACGGCCATTCCAAGGGTGTGCTCGACCGCGTCGCGTGGGTCAAGAAGCACTTCCCCGAGGTGCAGGTGATCGGCGGCAACATCGCCACCGCCGAGGCCGCGCTGGCGCTGGCGAAGGCCGGCGCCGACGGCGTCAAGGTCGGCATCGGTCCCGGCTCGATCTGCACCACGCGCATCGTCGCCGGCGTCGGCGTGCCGCAGATCAGCGCCGTGGCGAACGTCGCGGCGGCACTCAAGAAGAGCGGCGTGCCGCTCATCGCCGACGGCGGCATCCGCTATTCCGGCGACGTGGCCAAGGCCATCGCCGCGGGTGCGCACTCGATCATGGTCGGCAGCATGTTCGCCGGCACCGACGAAGCCCCCGGCGAGGTCGAACTGTTCCAGGGCCGTTCCTACAAGTCCTATCGCGGCATGGGCTCGCTGGGCGCCATGGCCGGCCAGCAGGGCTCCTCGGACCGCTACTTCCAGGAAGACAGTACGGCGGAGAAGCTGGTGCCCGAAGGCATCGAAGGCCGCGTGCCCTACAAAGGACCGCTGGGCCCGGTGATCCACCAGCTCCTCGGCGGCCTGCGCTCCAGCATGGGCTACACCGGCTGCGCGACCATCGAAGAGATGCGCACCCGGCCGCGCTTCGTGCGCGTCACCGGCGCCGGCATGGCCGAGAGCCATGTGCACGGCGTGCAGATCATCAAGGAAGCACCGAATTACCGCGTGTGATGGTCATTATCCCCGTCATTGCGAGGAGCGTTGTTGTATCCCTCGTCATTGCGAGGAGCGCAGCGACGCGGCAATCTCCCTGGGCCTGCGGTACCGTTACGGGATTGCCGCGTCGCCTTCGGCTCCTCGCAATGACGGGTTCATTCCATTATTGAGTCGAGTCGACCACCTTGAACCCCCACGCCGACATCCACGCCCACCGCGTCCTGATCCTCGACTTCGGCTCGCAGTACACCCAGCTGATCGCGCGCCGCGTGCGCGAGATCGGCGTCTATTGCGAGATCCACCCCTGGGACATGGATGAACAGGACCTGCGCATCTTCAAGCCCCGAGGCGTGATCCTCTCGGGCGGGCCGGAGACGGTCACTGCCGAGCACACCCCGCGTGCGCCGCAGCTCGTGTTCGAGCTGGGCGTGCCGGTGCTCGGCATCTGCTACGGCATGCAGACCATGGCCCAGCAGCTCGGCGGCAGGGTGGAGTCGGCCGCGCATCACGAATACGGCTACGCGCAGGTGCGCGCGCGCGGCCACACGCGGCTGCTGAAGGACATCGAGGACCACACCAGCGCGGAGGGCTACGGCCTGCTCGACGTGTGGATGAGCCACGGCGACCGCGTCGTCGAGCTGCCGCCCGGCTTCAAGCTGATGGCCAGCACCGACAGCGCACCGATCGCCGGCATGGCCGACGACGCGCGCGGCTACTACGGCGTGCAGTTCCATCCCGAGGTGACCCACACCCGCCAGGGCGGGCGCATCCTCGAACGCTTCATCCGCGACATCTGCGGCTGCGACGCGCTGTGGACCGCCGACAACATCGCCGAGGACAGCATCGCCGCGATCCGCGAGCAGGTCGGCAGCGACGAAGTGCTGCTGGGCCTGTCCGGCGGCGTCGATTCCTCGGTGGTCGCCAAGCTTATAAACAACGCCATCGGCGACCAGCTGACCTGCGTGTTCGTCGACAACGGCCTGCTGCGCCACAAAGAGGGCGATCAGGTCATGGCGACCTTCGCCGAGCACATGGGCGTGCACGTGATCCGCGTCGATGCCGAGGCGCGCTTCCTGAAGGCGCTGGACGGCGTCGACGATCCCGAGCGTAAGCGCAAGCTCATCGGCAACCTGTTCATCGAGGTGTTCGAGGAGGAGGCGGCCAAGCTCAGGAACGCGAAGTGGCTGGCGCAGGGCACCATCTATCCCGACGTCATCGAATCGGCCGGCGCCAAGACCGGCAAGGCGCATCTGATCAAGTCGCACCACAACGTCGGCGGCCTGCCCGAGCACATGAACCTGAAGCTGCTCGAACCGCTGCGCGAGCTGTTCAAGGACGAGGTGCGCCGCCTCGGCGTCGAACTCGGCCTGCCCTACGACATGGTCTACCGCCACCCGTTCCCGGGTCCGGGTCTGGGCGTGCGCATCCTGGGTGCCGTGAAGAAGGACTACGCCGACACCCTGCGCCTGGCCGATCACATCTTCATCGAGGAACTGCGCAAGCACGATCTGTACGACAAGGTCTCGCAGGCGTTCGCGGTGTTCCTGCCGGTCAAATCCGTCGGCGTGACCGGCGACGGCCGCCGCTACGACTACGTCGTCGCGCTGCGCGCCGTCGAGACCATCGACTTCATGACCGCCCGCTGGGCGCACCTGCCGTACGAGTTCCTCGACCACTGCTCGCGGCGCATCATCAACGAGATCCCGCGCATCTCCCGCGTCGTCTACGACATCACCGGCAAGCCGCCGGGGACGATCGAGTGGGA
>CAYWKV010000201.1:0-5256 GCA_964458835.1 uncultured Gammaproteobacteria bacterium
ACGATGCTCGACACAGGGTGCGAGCCGCATACCGGGCACAGCCCCGGCGTCGGCAACCGGCCGATGGCGGACGCGTCCAGACAGGTTGCCATGTGCGTCCAATAAACCTGCAGGGCCGCAGCCACGAAGGGTGCGGCGGCCTGGTCGGGGCATTGCGGGCTGACGTCCAGGAGCGCGTCGGCCATACCTTCCAGTTCAGCGTCGTCCAGTCCGTGAAGCCGCACGATCGTCGCGCGGGCCGCCGCCGGCATGGCCTGCGTCTCGAGCGCCGCGAGGATGTGGCGCAGCGCCGAGCGCCACGACGGGTCACGCGCCCATCCCTGGATGCCGAGCGGCGGCAGACCGTGCTCCTGGCAGTGTGCGAGCTGTACCGTGTCGGGCAATGGCGCACCGTAAACCCGCGCGAGCGCTGCGTGCTGAGCATCGGCCAGTGCCGCCACGAAGCGCAGGTAATCACCCAGCGCATGTCCCGCGGCCAGCGCAGCGAGCCGCGCGGCGCGCGTCTCGAACAGGCTGCGTTTCGGCATGCGCAGATACGGTATCGCGCCGGCCGGCGTCCCGCTGGTTCCGGATCCTGCGTCGGTGGTCACTTCGATCCCTTGTTCACTTCGCGGTACCACCCGGGGTGGTGTTGCATTGCCCAGGCGCGCGACACCGTGCCGCGCGTCATGGCCCGGATCGATCCCTTCACCCACAGCGCGGCGTAGACATGCACGAGGATGGCGGCGATCGCCAGGAATGCGGACAAGGCGTGCACCACCACCGCCAGCCGCACGAATCCGACCGAAAACATGGGCGTGAACCACGGCTGCCAGATGACGACGCCGCTGGCCAGGAGCAGCAGGATCGTCAGGACCAGTACCCAGAACAGCAGTTTCTGACCGGCGTTGTAGCGGCCGGCCTCAGGCAGGCCGGTATCGCGATTGGCGATCACGTCACGCACGCGGCGCAGCCAGGCACGGTCTGCAGTCGTCATCCGGTTGCTGTTCCAGAAGCGAATCGCCAGCCAGCCGAACGACAGCGTCAGCAGCACGCCGATGAACGGATGCAGGATGCGCGTCCATGTTCCGCCCCCGAGCAGATGGGTGAGAAAGAAGAACGCCGGATGAAACAGCGCCAGGCCGCTCAGGGCGAGGAGGACGAAACTGATCGCCACGAACCAGTGGTGGGCGCGTTCCGCCGGCCGGTATCGCTCGATGAGATTGTGATTGCCCATATCCATCTCCTGCAGCGCCGGGGAGCGGGTGGCGACGCCCGTCACGAAGGGTCGTGCCGGTGCTCGTCCTCGGTCGTGGCCTCCTTCGGTCCGACGGTCACGTAGTGGAAGAAGCCCGCCAAGGCCACCAGACCCAGTCCGGCCCCCAGGATCGGCTTCATGATGCCTTTCCACAGCGATACCAGCGGACTGATCTGAGGGTCATCGGGCAGGCCGTTGTACAGCTGCGGCTGATCGGCGTGCTGCAGCACGTACATGACGTGGGTGCCGCCGACACCGGGCGGGTCGTACAGCCCGGCGTTCTGGAAACCGCGTGACTTGAGGTCGGCAATCCGCTCATCGGCATGGTGGATCATGTCGTCCTTGGAGCCGAACACGAGCGCGCCGGTGGGGCATGATTTGACGCACGCCGGCTCGAGCCCGACGGCGACCCTGTCAGAGCACAGCGTGCATTTGTATACCTTGCCGTCTTTCTTCGACAGGCGCGGGATGTCGAAGGGGCAGCCGGTGATGCAGTAGCCGCAGCCTATGCAGTACTCCTCCTGAAAATCCACGATGCCGTTGTCGTACTGTATGATCGCGCCCGGGCTCGGGCAGGCCTTCAGGCAGCCGGGGTCGGCGCAGTGCATGCAGCCGTCCTTGCGTATCAGCCACTCGAGCCTGCCGGCTTCGAGTTCGACTTCGGCATAACGCATCACGGTCCACGATTTGTCCGTCAGGTCCGGCGGGTTATCGTAGACCCCGAGGTTCGAGCCGATCTCGTCGCGCGTGTCATTCCATTCCATGCAGGCCACCTGGCAGGCCTTGCAGCCGATACACTTGGAGATGTCGATGAGTTTGGCGACCTCGAGCGTCTCACGGACGCCGGGCGGCGGTGTGGTGGTGGCGGAGCGGCGGACTATGTCGAGCGATTGCAGTGGCATGTCTCCTCCTCACGCCTTCTCGATGTCGACCAGAAAGGCCTTGAATTCCGGCGTATTGACGTTGGCGTCCCCGACGAACGGCGTGAGCGTGTTGGTGATGTAGCCGTTGCGTGCGATGCCCTGGAAGCCCCAGTGGATCGGGATGCCGACCGTGTGGACGGTCTTGCCCGATATCTGGAGGGAACGAAGGCGCCTGGTGACGACCGCCACCGCCTTGATGTGGCCGCGGCTGGAGCGCACCTTGACGCGCTCGCCAGTGGCGATCTGTTTGGCCTCGGCGAGATCCGCGCCGATCTCCACGAATTGCTCCGGCTGCAGGATCGCACTGAGCCGCGTGTGCTTGGTCCAGTAGTGGAAATGCTCCGTCAGACGGTATGTGGTGGCGACGTACGGGAATTCCGCGGCGTCGCCGAACTGCTCCAGGTCGCCCTGGAATACGCGCGCGGCGGGGCTGCTCTTGGCCCGAGGATTGGCCGGATGCAGTGGATTCGCGTCGAGGGGCGACTCGAAGGGTTCGTAGTGCTCGGGAAAGGGGCCGTCCGCCATCTTGTCGATCACGAAGAAGCGCGCCACGCCCTCGGCATTCATGATGAACGGGTTCATCCCGTCCTGCGGCGCGGCATCCAGCGCGATGTCCGGCACGTCCGCACCGGCCCATTTCGTGCCGTCCCACGCGATCAGGCGGCGCTTCGGGTCCCAGGGCTTTCCGGAGGGATCGCAGGATGCGCGGTTGTAGAGGACACGGCGGTTTGCCGGCCACGCGAAGGCCCAATTGAGGGTGTTGCCGAGCCCGCTGGGGTCACTGTTGTCGCGCCGAGCCATCAGATTGCCCTTTTCGGACCAGGCGCCGGAGAACAGCCAGCAGCCGCAGGCAGTCGTGCCGTCGTCCCTGAGTTGTGCGAAGCCGTCGAGCTGTTCGCCGGCCTTGCGAACCACCTTCTGAGTCTTCGCGTCCAGGATGTCGGCGAAGGTCTTGCCGCTGTATTCGCGGGCTATTTCCTCCGGCGCCGGCGCCGAGGGGATCTGATAGTTCCAGGTGAGGTTGAGGAGCGGATCCGGGAAGGCGCCGCCCTCCTTGCGGTAGAGTTCGCGCAGCTTCAGGAATATGCCCGCGACGATCTCGGTGTCCGCCTTCGCCTCGCCCGGCGGTTCGGCGCCTTTCCAGTGCCACTGCAGCCAGCGGCCGGAATTCACCAGCGAGCCATCCTCTTCGGCAAAGCAGGTCGAGGGCAGACGGAACACTTCCGTCTGTATCCTGGAAGGATCGACGTCGTTGTATTCGCCGTGGTTCTCCCAGAAGGTCGATGTCTCGGTGACGAGCGGATCGATCGTCACGAGAAATTTGAGTTTCTGCAGCGCGCCGTCCACCTTGGCTTTGCAGGGAAAGGCCGCGACGGGATTGAATCCCTGGCAGATATAGCCGTTGACCTTGCCCTGGTGCATGTCCTCGAAGACCTGCAGGACGTCGTGGACCTTGTCCAGCTTGGGCAGGTAGTCGAATGCCCAGTCGTTGTCCGCGCGTGCCGCGTCGCCGAACCACGCCTTCATCAGGCTCACGTGGAACCTGGGGTAGTTCTGCCAGTAGCTGAGCTGGCCGGGACGCAAGGGCTTTGCGGAGCGCAGCCGGATGTAGTCCGCGTAATCGGTTTCCGTCTCACGGGGCAGGGTGAGGTAGCCGGGCAGCAGGTCCGACAGCAATCCGAGGTCCGTCAGACCCTGGATGTTGGAGTGGCCGCGCAGCGCGTTCATGCCCCCGCCGGCCATGCCGATGTTGCCGCACAGCAGCTGCACCATGGCGGCGCTGCGGATCATCTGCGCGCCTACCGAATGCTGTGTCCAGCCCAAGGCATACATGATCGTCATGGTGCGGTCCGGCACTGCAGTTTCGGCGATCATCTCGCAGATCTTCAGGAACTGTTCCGTAGGCGTGCCGCAGATGTCGTTTACCATCTCGGGCGTGTAGCGTGCGTAGTGCTGCTTCATGAGGTTGAACACGCAGCGCGGGTGCCGGAGCGTCGGGTCCGTCGCGACGTAGCCGTCGGCGCCCTTTTCGTACTGCCAGGAATCCCTGTCGTAGCTGCGGCTGGCCGGGTCATACCCGGAGAAGATGCCGTCATTGAACGCATAGTCGGCCGCTACGATGAAGCCCGCATCGGTGTAGGTGTTCACATAATCGTGCTGGATACTGTCGTGCGACAGCAGGTAGTTGATGACTCCGCCCAGGAAGGCGATGTCGCTACCGGCGCGGATCGGCGCGTAGTAGTCGGCCATGGCCGCGGAGCGGGTGAAACGCGGATCGACGACGATCAGTCTGGCCTGGTTGTGCGCCTTGGCTTCGGTCACCCATTTGAAGCCGCAGGGGTGCGCCTCGGCCGCATTCCCGCCCATGATCAGGATCAGGTCGGCATTCTTGATGTCGACCCAGTGATTGGTCATCGCGCCGCGGCCGAACGTCGGGGCCAGACTGGCCACCGTCGGGCCGTGTCAGACGCGCGCCTGATTGTCGAATGCCAGCATCCCCAGGCTGCGCGCCATCTTGTGGGTCAGATAGCCGGTCTCGTTGCTCGCCGCCGAGGCCGCGAGCATGCCGGTGCTGAGCCAGCGATTGACGGTCGCGCCCTGATCGTTCCGGACGATGAAGTTCCTGTCGCGGTCGTCCTTCATCAGACGCGCGATGCGTTCGAAGGCCTCGTCCCAGGACATGCGTTCGAAGTGGTCGGAGCCCGGGGCACGGTATTCGGGGTAGCGCAGCCGGTTCGGGCTGTGCACGAAGTCGAGCAGGCCCGCACCCTTCGGGCAGAGCGTGCCGCGATTCACCGGATGGTCCGGGTCGCCTTCGATGTGGATGATCTCGGCTGGCGCGTTCTTGGCCTTGTCGCCGAGGCTGTACAGGATCAGTCCGCAGCTGACGGAGCAGTAGGGGCAGGTGCTGCGCGTCTCGGTAGTACGGGTCAGTTTGAACTGGCGTACTTCAGCCCATGCGGCACCCGGTGAGAAACCAAGGGCGGCGAGGCTCGATGCGCCGAGTCCGGCCCCCCCGAGCTTGAGGAATTGACGCCTGGTGATCGTTACCATGGCATTGCTCCTTCAAACTGAGAGATTCCTGATATCTACATA
>CAYWKV010000202.1:0-5217 GCA_964458835.1 uncultured Gammaproteobacteria bacterium
ACACCCACCCACGTATAATCCCTTCCCTGACGCCAACCGAAGCTGCCGCCCCATGACCACGCGCCTCACCCTCACCCGCCCCGACGACTGGCACCTGCATCTGCGCGACGGCGCCGCGCTGGCGGGCGTCGTGCCGCACACCGCGGCGCAGTTCGCGCGCGCCATCGTCATGCCCAATCTCAGGCCGCCGGTGACCACCACCGCGCAGGCGCTGGCCTACCGCGAGCGCATCCTCGCGGCGCGGCCGGCGGGCAGCCGCTTCGAGCCGCTGATGACGCTGTACCTGACCGACAACACCCGGCCCGAGGAGATCCGCGCGGCGCAGGCCAGCGGGCGGGTGCATGCCGTGAAGTACTATCCGGCCGGCGCGACGACCAACTCCGACGCCGGCGTCACCGCGATGGAGAAGACCTACGCGACACTGGAGGCCATGGCCGAGATCGGCCTGCCGCTGCTGGTGCACGGCGAGGTCACCGATCCGGCGGTCGACGTGTTCGACCGCGAGGCGGTGTTCATCGAACGTCATCTCGCGCCATTGCTGAAGCGCATTCCGCAGCTGAAGCTGGTGCTGGAGCACATCACCACCGCCGACGGCATCGCCTTCGTGCAGTCCATGCCCGCGAATGTCGCCGGCACGCTGACCGCGCACCATCTGCTGATGAACCGCAACGCCATGTTCCAGGGCGGCATCCGCCCGCACCACTACTGTCTGCCGGTGCTCAAGCGCGAGCGCCACCGCCAGGCGCTGATCGCCGCGGCCGTCAGCGGGAATCCGAAATTCTTCCTCGGCACCGACAGCGCGCCGCATGCGCGCGGCGCCAAGGAGAGCGCCTGCGGCTGCGCCGGCATGTACACCGCGCACGCGGCGCTGGAACTCTATGCCCAGGTCTTCGAGGAGGCCGGCGCACTGGACCGGCTGGAGGGCTTCGCAAGTTTCTTCGGTGCGGATTTCTACGGCCTGCCGCGCAACACCGGCACCGTGACGCTGCTCAGGGAGGACTGGGAGGTGCCGGCGAGCTACGCCCTCGGCGATATCGAGGTGGTGCCGCTGTACGCCGGCGAGCACCTGCGCTGGCGGCTGCGCCCATAGCGCAGCCGGCATCGGATCGTGGGGTGCGTCGGCGCAGCGACGCACCGCAGTGAGTGGAACGGTGCGTCAGGCCGCGCCTCGACACACCCTTGTATTGTATTCACGCTGTGCTGTACTCGGAGCGATCCGAGGGGTGGGCCGGATGCCGTACGCACCCTGGAGCGATCGAGCCCGTGGCGTAGATGATGCACCGGCCCACCCAATCCTCTGCGAGAGATCGGACAGTATCTTCGGCCCGACCGTGGTCGTGAGCCTGCATTCACAAGGTAGATTGCGCGAGGAATCTGTCATGAACTTCATTCTCGGAATCGATGTTTCGAAAGCCAAGCTGGACATCGCCCTGCGCCGGCCCGATGGCAAGGTACGCAGCAAGGTCGTGGCCAACACCCCGCAGGGCTTTACCGAGCTGAGCGCCTGGCTGCGCCGACAGGCGGCCACGGACCTGCACGTGTGCCTGGAGGCCACCGGCACGTACTGGGAGGCCGTCGCCGAATACCTGACCGACGCCGGCCACACGGTCAGCGTGGTCAATCCGGCTCAGATCAAGGCCTACGGGGCCGCCCGCCAGGTGCGGACCAAGACCGACGCAGTCGACGCCCGGCTGATCGCCGCCTTCTGCGCCAGCCAGTCGCCGGCGCCCTGGGTCCCACCGCCCCCGGCGCTGCGCGAGCTACGCGCCCTGGTGGCGCGCCGCGAGGCCTTGGTCGGCATGCGCACCCAGGAGCACAACCGCCTGCTGATCGCGCACGCCAGTGTCCGGCAGGACATCGCCGCCCACCTGGAGCACCTCGATCGTGCCATCGGCGAGATCGAGGCGGAGATCCGCCGTCGCATCGACGACGATCCGGGCCTCAAAGGCCAGCGCGACCTGCTGGACTCGGTGCCGGGGCTGGGCGACAAGACGGTGCCGGTGCTGCTGTCGTTCTACGGCGGTCCGCCGCGCTTCGACAACGCCCGGCAGGCGGCGGCGTTCGCCGGCCTCGACCCACGCCAGCGTGAATCGGGCAGCAGCGTCCGAGGCAAACCACGCCTGTCCAAGGTCGGGCATGCCGCGCTGCGCAAGGCGCTGTACATGCCGGCCATGGTGGCCCTGGCCAGGACCGCGTGGGGTCGCGCCTTCCGCGATCGGCTCGCCGCCGCCGGCAAACCGCCCATGGTCATCCTCGGCGCCATGATGCGTAAGCTCGTGCATGTCGCCTTCGGCGTGCTCAAATCCGGACAGCCGTTCAATCCGACACTTCATGGCGCTTGACGTGGATAACAGTATCTACGCCCTACGATGCTGCGTTCACCGCGTCGCCACGGCCGCCCCGATCCGGTATCCTTGCGCGATGCACGATTCCGACGACTCAACCCAGACCACTGCCCGCCCCGTCACCCGGCTTGGAGCGCGTTTCCGCGGCTTTCTCCCGGTCGTGGTCGACGTCGAGACCGCCGGCTTCAATCCCAAGACGGACGCCCTGCTGGAGATCGCGGCGGTCACCCTGCAGATGGACGAGCAGGGCGTGCTGTCGCGGCTCGAGACCCACGCCTGCCACGTCGAGCCCTTTCCGGGGGCGAAGCTCGACCCCCGGGCGCTGGAGTTCACCGGCATCGACCCCTACCACCCTTTCCGCTTCGCCAAACCGGAGCGCGAGGCGCTGGAAAAGGTGTTCGTGCCGGTCCGCACGCTGGTGAAGGAGAGCCGCTGCAGCCGCGCCATTCTGGTCGGTCACAATCCGTCGTTCGATCTGGCCTTCGTCAAGGCTGCCGCGCTGCGCGCCGGCATCAAGCGCAATCCCTTCCACCTGTTCAGCACCTTCGACACCGCCACCCTCGGCGGCCTCGCCTACGGCCAGACGGTGCTGGCGCGCGCGGTGCAGGCGGCCGGCTTCGAGTGGGACGAGAAATCCGCGCACTCGGCGATCTACGATGCCGAGCGCACCGCGGACCTGTTCTGCGCGATCGTCAATCTGTGGCGGGAATTGCAGGAAGGCGCACGCTGATCCCGAATGCGGGGCATTGGCCACGGAACCACACGGAAGCATACGGAAGAAAACCCGCTACAGCCCTGCCTTCCGTGTATTTCCGTGTGGTTCCGTGGCCCCCTTGTCTTTGCGGCGCGGCGGGCGCGCCCGACACAGGAAAACGGCCGCCCCGCGCTGTGCGGAGGCGGCCGTCGTGTCCCCGTTGCGGGTTGCGGCTTACTTGTCGGCCGCGTACTCGAAGGCCCAGCCCTCGGTCGGCGGCAGCTGCGGCAGGGTCTGCACCGGGAACTCGCCGGTCAGTGCGCCCAGGAAGGCGACGATGTCGGCCGTCTGCGCTTCGGTCAGGTCCTTGTCGAGCTGGGTCTTCGCCATCACACGGACCGCCTCGTCCAGCGTGGCGACCGCGCCGTTGTGGAAGTACGGCGCCGTCAGCGCGATGTTGCGCAGCGTCGGCACCTTGAACATGTGCTTGTCGCCCTCGTTCTTGGTGACGTCGTGGCGGCCCAGGTCCTTCATGAAGGCGTACTTCTTCTCATACGCGTTGTCCGCGAAGGTCGGGAACTTCATGAAGAAGCCCGTGCCCTCCGGCAGCGTCGGGCCGTTGAAGGCCGGACCGGAATGGCAGGAGGTGCAGCCGACTTCGGCGAACGCGTTCATGCCGCGCACCTGCTGCCCGGTCAGGGCCTGCTTGTCGCCCTTCACATAGCGGTCATAGGCGCTGTTCGGCGTGATCAGCGTGCGCTCGTAGGCGGCCACGGCCTTGGCGGCATTCGCCACTGTCATCGAATCCGGGCCGAAGGCCTTCTCGAAATAGGGCTTGTAGCCGGGGATCTGACGCACGCGGTTCATGGCGACGTCGACGTCCTTCATGCCCATCTCGACGGGATTGGCGACCGGACCCTTGGCCTGCTCCTCCAGGCTGGGCGCGCGGCCATCCCAGAACTGCACCGAGCTGAAGGCCGAGTTCCAGACTGTCGGCGCGCTGCGCCCGCCCATCTGGCCGTGTACGCCCATGGAGAAGTGGCGGTTGTCCTCGCCGCCGAGCATCACGTTGTGGCAGGTGTTGCAGGACACGGTGCCGGTGGCGGAGAAGCGCGGGTCCATGTACAGCATCTTGCCCAGCTCGACCTTGGCCGGCGTGGTCGGATTGTCGGCCGGCTCGGGGGCCTTGTCCGGCAGGGGCTGCCAGTCGGCGGCGACGGCGAGCGGTGCGGTGCCGGCCAGGACCAGGGCCAATGCGGCGGTCGGGAACTTCTTCATGACAAGCATCTCCTTCAAGAGCGGTTTGTTTTGCGGTACACAACCATGATAGGCCAATACCGATTTAGACTTAGTCTATATTAGGACGCCCTGATCAATCAAGCCTGGCACGGGTACCGGGGCACGGGCAGCATCCGCTACACTCCACCCGGTCCGCGCCATCAGCGAGCCCGCCACTATGCCCCACCTGCCGGAAAAATCCGAACAGATCCTCCAGGCCCACGCCGGTCTCATCCACCGCGTGGTCATCGCCTGCCAGAACCGTGCGGCCGTACCCGACCTGGACGAGATCCTGCGCCAGGCGGAGAGCAACGGCTGGACGGACCTGGTGGCCGCGGTCCGCAGGATCCTCGCCGGGCAGCGCGAGATCGGCACCTTCCGCCACCTCGACGAGGAGGATTTCACCATCGTCGAGTCCATGCTGCGCGGCATCCAGAACCCCGCCACCCTGCCCGACCTGTCCGCCGGCATCGACGCGAACGCCGCCGCCCCCGGACTGGCCGCCCTGATCCACGCGGCGCGCACCGGCAACCTCGAGGCCCTGCAGACCATCGCCACCATGGCCACGCAGATGCTCCAGGCCGGCGGCGACATGGCCCGGCTGGCCGCCTGCATCCGCCCGCTGGTCACCGGCGAACGCGACGCCGACAAGCTCTGCCAGGGCATGGGCGACGCCGGCCAGAAACTCATGCTCGCCATCCTGCACGAACTCGGCAAACTGGAGGGGCATTGAGGGTCGGGTGAGGAGTGAGGAGTGAGGAGTGAGGAGTTAAAGCAAAACCCTATTGGCCACGGAAGCACACGGAAACACACGGAAGAATTCAATCGGCAACACCCGAGGCAGATGCGGCTTGATGTCTGGGCTTTTACATTCCGTGTGTTTCCGTGTGCTTCCGTGGC
>CAYWKV010000203.1:0-5076 GCA_964458835.1 uncultured Gammaproteobacteria bacterium
GGACCTCAGGAGCCACTGGTCTCCAGCATGGCGCCGGCCGGCGCCGCCGGCTCCGGCTGCAGTTCGGCCAGGGAGGTGCCGGTCATCTCCGGCGGCTGAGGCAGCCCCATCAGCGCCAGCAGGGTGGGGGCGACGTCGCACAGCGAGCCGTTCGGATTCAGCAGCGCGGGACGCCCGACGTACAGCAACGGCACCAGGTTGGTGGTGTGCGCGGTGTGGGCCTGCCCCGTGTCGTCGCCCTGCATCTTCTCGGCATTGCCGTGGTCGGCGGTGATCAGCATTTCTCCGCCGGCGCGCTGCAGCGCCTCGTCGACGCGCCCCAGGCAGCCGTCGAGCGCCTCGATGGCCTGGACGGCCGCCTCGAAGCTGCCGGTGTGGCCGACCATGTCGGGGTTGGCGTAGTTGCAGACGATGACGTCGTACTTGCCGCTGTCGATGGCCTCCACCAGCCGGTCGGTGACCTCGGCGGCGCTCATCTCGGGTTTCTGGTCATAGGTCGCGACCTGCGGCGACGGCACCAGGATGCGGTCTTCGCCGACGAACGGCTCTTCGACACCGCCGTTGAAGAAGAAGGTGACGTGGGCGTACTTCTCGGTCTCGGCCAGGCGCAGCTGGCGCAGGCCCAGACCCGACAGATAGGCGCCCAGGACGTTCTGCAGGCGTTCCGGCGGGAAGGCCACGGGGATCTCGAACTCCTCGTTGTATTCCGTCAGGCTGACGAAACGCCCCAGCCGCGGCACCACCGCGCGCTCGAAACCGTCGAAATCCGGTTCGATGAAGGGGCGCGTGATCTGGCGGGCCCGGTCGGAGCGGTAGTTCATGAAGACCATGACGTCGCCGTCTTCGACGCGCACCGGCTCGGCGCCCGGCGGCACGATCGCCGTCGCCTGGACGAACTCGTCACCCTCGTCGCGGGCATAGGCCATCTCCAGGCCGGCGAAGGCCGTTTCCGCCCGGAAGGCGCCGCGACCCTGGGTGATCAGATCATAGGCGGCCTGGATGCGTGGCCAGCGGTGATCGCGGTCCATGGCATAGAAGCGGCCGATGATCGAGGCGAAGCGGCCGCCGCCGTACTCGGCGAACCTCTCCTCCATCAGCTGGATGGAGCCGGTCGCGCTGCGCGGCGGGGTGTCCCTGCCGTCGAGGAAGGCGTGGAGATAGACCCTGGAGGCACCGCGCTTCACGGCCAGTTCCACCATGGCGTGGATGTGGCACTCGTGGCTGTGGACCCCGCCCGGCGACAGCAGGCCGAGGATGTGTACCGCGCGCCCGTTGGCCACGGCCAGATCCACGGCATCGGTGAGGGTCTTGTTGGTGAAGAACGAGCCGGTCTTGATGGAGCGGCTGACGCGGGTGAATTCCTGGTACACGACCCGCCCGGAGCCGAGGTTGAGATGGCCGACTTCGGAATTGCCCATCTGATCGCCCGGCAGCCCCACGGCCGCGCCCGAGGTGCGGATGAGGGTGTGCGGATAGCGTGCCCAGAGGCGGTCCCAGACGGGCTTGCGGGCCGCGGCGATCGCGTTGAAATGGGTGTCTTCCGAATAACCCCATCCGTCCAGAATGAGAAGGACCATGGGCTTAGGATTGGCAGGCATGGTGTTGCTCAATTGCTCCCGGGGAATTTAGAATCATTCTAACCCGAACCGCCGCGCGCCTCCAAGGCGCGAACGCGGCTCAGTGCCTCGCGTCCGGCCGGGGCGGAGCCGCGTCTGGAAAACGGTGACAAAGCCGACGTTGTCAGGTTCCCTAAAACGTTTATTATTGTATAGCGTTTTAATAATGAAGGGCAGCGCCGATCGCTATGATGTTCCCTACGCAGTACCCCGGCAATCTCTGTCGAGTCCCGCTTGAGGTGGAAAATATGAGTGTAGAAGCGATCCATGATGACCTGATCACCCAGGACGAGGACATCGATCGCGCATCGCGCTCGTTGAAGGCCATGTCCCATCCGCTGCGCCTGAAGATCCTCTGCACCCTGGGCGACCAGGAGGTCAGCGTGCAGGACATCGTCGAGCACGTCGGTACCTCGCAGAGCAACATCTCTCAGCACCTGGCCATACTCCGCGACAAGGGCATCCTCGCCTCCCGCAAGGACGCCAACCGCGTCTATTACCGGGTCGGTGATTCCCGCACCCTGCGCCTGATCGGCATGATGCGCGAGGTGTTCTGCTCACGGCAGTAAGCGGCGCCGTCCCGTCCTGCCAGCGATTCGTACCGCCGACCGTCCGGTGCCCCGCGCCGCTGCGGGCGCGTCTGCGCCGCGACACACGGGTCCCGCCGGCGCACCGGGTAACGGCCCGGCACCGACCAACAACGAGTTACCTCAGATCATCCATGGACAGCGCAAACCGCTTCGTCGAATTCGTCGTCAATCAGTGGGCCCTGTCGCTCGCCTTCGTGGTCATCCTGGCCCTGATCGTCTTCGGCGAGATCCGGCGGCGGCTGTACGGCGCGCCGCAGATCGGCCCGCACGCGGCAACCCGGCTGATGAACGACGCCGGCACCGTCGTGCTGGACGTGCGCGAAGACGGCGAATGGAAACAGGGCCACATCGCGAATGCCCTGCACATCCCGGCGGGCCAGCTCGGCGGACGCCTCAAGGAGCTGGACAAATACCGCGACCGCACCCTGATCGCCTACTGCCGCACCGGACAGCGCTCCAATTCCGCGGCCGCGCTGCTGCGCAAGCAGGGATTTGTCAATGTCCACAATCTCGCCGGCGGCATCGTCGCCTGGCAGAATGCCAATCTCCCCGTTACCAAGAAATAGTCGCCATGCCGGACGTCGTGATGTACTGCACCGCCTTCTGTCCGTACTGTGTGCGGGCACGCATGCTGCTGGAGCGCAAGGGCGTGTCTTACACCGAGATCCGCATCGATCTGGAACCGCACCGGCGCAGCGAAATGGAGGCACGCAGCGGTCGCACCAGCGTCCCGCAGATCTTCATCGGCGATCTCCACGTCGGCGGCTGCGACGACATGTTCGCCCTCGAGCGCGCAGGCCGGCTCGACCCGCTGCTGATCCCGGCCGGCTGAGCCGCGGGCGCGCGGCCCGCACCGGCCGTCCGGCGGACGGTGTACCCTTAGGCGCAGGAGGTTCGCGTCATGACGACGCCCGTGCACATCGTCTGTCCGCACTGCGACGGCATCAACCGCGTCCCGGAAGACCGCCTCGGCGCCGGTGCGAACTGCGGCAAATGCCATCAGCCGCTGTTCACCGGCCAGCCGCTGGCCCTGGACGGCGCGCGCCTGCAGCGTCACATCGCGCGCAGCGACATCCCGGTGCTGGTGGATTTCTGGGCCGCCTGGTGCGGCCCCTGCCAGGCGATGGCACCGGTGTTCGAGCAGGCCGCCACGCGGCTGGAACCGCGCGTCCGCCTGGCCAAGCTCGACACCGAACGTGACCAGGCGCTGGCCGGCACGCTGGGCATCCGCGGCATCCCCACGCTCATCCTGTTCAGCCGTGGCCAGGAGGCGGCGCGTATCTCCGGGGCCATGGACCTCGCCAGCCTGCTGAGCTGGACCGCGCGCCACCTGCCGGGTTGAAGTTCTGTCATACTAAGGCCCCTCAATCGACAGCGAAGCGCCGCCCACGGCGTCGACCCCTGACTCCAGACATCCATCCACCAGGTACCCGTCATGGCAGAGCAAACCAATTCCACCGGCCAGAAGCAGTTCAGCATTCAGAAGATCTACGTGAAGGACATGTCCTTCGAGACGCCCAACTCACCCGCCGTCTTCACCCAGGACTGGAAGCCCGAGATCAACCTCGAGCTGAACAGCACGGCGACCGGCATCGCGGAGGGGATACATGAAGTCGTGCTGTCGCTGACCGTCACCGCCAAGCTGGGCGACACCACGGCCTATCTCGCCGAGGTCCAGCAGGCCGGCATCTTCGCCATGATCGGCTTCTCCCAGGAGGAGACGGCACCGATGCTCGGCGCCTTCTGTCCCGGCACGCTGTATCCCTACGCCCGCGAGACGGTGTCGGACCTGGTCGCCCGCGGCGGCTTTCCCCAGCTGGTGCTGGCTCCGATCAACTTCGACGCGCTCTACGCCCAGCAGATCCAGAAGGTCCAGGCACAGGTGGTCGACCCCGCCCAGGCGCAGCACTGAGCGCGTCGCCCGGCATGTCGGCCCAAGCCCCCATCGCAGTCCTGGGCGCCGGCTCCTGGGGCACGGCGCTGGCCATCCTGCTCGCCCGCAACGGCCACACCGTGCGCCTGTGGGGGAACGAGCCGGACGTCATGGCACGCATGGCGCGCGAGCGCCGCAATACCCGTTATCTGCCGGACGCGCCGTTGCCCGCCGGCCTGGCCGTCCACAATGACCTGGTGGCCGCGCTGGCGGACCGTGCCGACGTGCTGGTCGCCGTGCCCAGCCATGCCTTCCGGAGCGTGCTGACCGCCATCGCCCCGCGGCTCGCCACCGGGACGCCGGTCGCCTGGGCGACCAAGGGCCTGGAGATGAGCAGCGGCAAGCTGCTGCATCAGGTGGCCGGGGAGATCCTGCCGGCCGGCACGCCGCAGGCAGTCATCTCCGGACCGACCTTCGCGCGCGAGGTCGCCGCCGGCCTGCCGACGGCAGCCACGGTCGCCGGCAGCGACGTGGCGGCGGCGGAACACTTTGCCGCCCTCCTGCACGGTACGACCTTCCGCGCCTATACCAGCACCGACCGCATCGGCGTCGAGCTCGGCGGCGCACTGAAGAACGTCCTCGCCATCGCCGCCGGCATCTCCGACGGCCTGGGCTTCGGCGCCAACAGCCGCGCCGCGCTGATCACGCGCGGGCTCGCCGAAATGATGCGCCTCGGCGCGGCGCTCGGCGGCCACCGCGAAACCTTCGAGGGACTCGCCGGCGTCGGCGATCTCGTCCTGACCTGCACCGACGACCAGTCGCGCAACCGGCGCATGGGCCTGGCCCTGGGTCGCGGCCAGTCGCGCGAGGCGGCCCACCAGGCCATCGATCAGGTCGTCGAGGGCGTGGACACCGCGCGCGAGATCCACAAGCTCGGCCGGCGGCACGGCGTCGAACTGCCCATCAGCGAGCAGGTCTACCGGGTGCTGTACGAGGG
>CAYWKV010000204.1:0-5074 GCA_964458835.1 uncultured Gammaproteobacteria bacterium
GGATGGTACCAGGATTGAGAACGCAGGATCGGACTCAAAGGCATATCCGCGCCCGGAGATACCTCCCGGCGCGGATCGCTTTCGCTAGCCCCTAGTCCCTAGCCCCCAGCCCCTCGGGGTTTACTTGTTTTCCTTCACCTCTTCGAACTCGGCATCGACGACGTCGTCGCCGGCCGCGGCCTTGGCCTCGCCCTGCGGCTCACCCGCCTCGGGCTGGGCCTGGCCCTGCTGCTGCTGATAGACGCGCTGGGCCAGCTTGCCGGACAGTTCGGCGAGCGCGGCGGTCTTGGCCTCGATGGCGGCCTTGTCGTCGCCCTTGAGCACGTCCTGCAGCTCCTTGACGGCGGCCTCGATGGCGGACTTCTCGTCGGCCTCGACCTTGTCGCCGAGATCCTTCAGCGACTTGTTGGTCGCGTGGATCATGCCCTCGGCCTGGTTGCGCGCATCGACCAGCTCGTGGAACTTGCGGTCTTCCTCGGCGTGCGCCTCGGCATCCTTCACCATGCGCTGGACCTCCTCGTCCGACAGGCCGGAGGAGGCCTTGATCTGGATCGACTGCTCCTTGCCGGTCGCCTTGTCCTTGGCGGACACGTGCAGGATGCCGTTGGCGTCGATGTCGAAGGCGACCTCGATCTGCGGCACGCCGCGCGGGGCCGGCGGGATATCGGACAGATCGAAACGGCCCAGTGACTTGTTGGCGCTGGCCATCTCGCGCTCACCCTGCAGCACGTGCACCGTCACCGCGGTCTGATTGTCGTCGGCGGTCGAGAACACCTGCTGCGCCTTGGTCGGGATGGTGGTGTTCTTCTCGATCAGCTTGGTCATGACGCCGCCCAGCGTTTCGATACCCAGCGACAGCGGGGTCACGTCGAGCAGCAGCACGTCCTTGACCTGCCCGCCGAGCACGCCGCCCTGGATCGCGGCACCAACCGCGACGGCCTCGTCCGGGTTGACGTCCTTGCGCGGCTCCTTGCCGAAGAAATCCTGCACCACCTCCTGCACCTTGGGCATGCGGATCTGGCCGCCGACCAGGATCACATCGTCGATGTCGGACACCTTCAGGCCGGCGTCCTTGAGCGCGACCTTGCAGGGCTCGATGGTGCGCGCGATCAGGTCCTCGACCAGCGACTCCAGCTTGGCGCGGGAGAGCTTCAGGTTGAGGTGCTTCGGACCGGCGGCGTCGGCCGTGATGTACGGCAGGTTGACGTCGGTCTGCTGGCTGGTCGACAGCTCGATCTTGGCCTTCTCGGCCGCCTCTTTCAGGCGCTGCATGGCCAGCGGGTCACCGCGCAGGTCGATGCCCTGCTCCTTCTTGAACGTGTCGGCGAGATAATCGATGACGCGCTTGTCGAAGTCCTCGCCGCCGAGGAAGGTGTCGCCGTTGGTGGACAGCACCTCGAACTGGTGCTCGCCGTCGACGTCGGCGATCTCGATGATGGAGATGTCGAAGGTGCCGCCGCCGAGGTCGTACACGGCGATCTTCACGTCGCCGCGCTTCTTGTCCATGCCGTAGGCGAGCGCCGCCGCGGTCGGCTCGTTGATGATGCGCTTGACCTCGAGACCGGCGATCCGGCCGGCATCCTTGGTGGCCTGGCGCTGCGAGTCGTTGAAGTAGGCCGGCACGGTGATGACCGCCTCGGTGACCGGCTCGCCCAGGTAATCCTCGGCGGTCTTCTTCATCTTCATCAGCACGCGCGCGGAGACCTCCGGCGGGGCCATCTTCTTGCCGCGGGCCTCGACCCAGGCATCACCGTTGTCGGCCTTGACGATCTTGTAGGGCACCAGGCTGATGTCCTTCTGCACGACGTCTTCCTGGAAGCGGCGGCCGATCAGGCGCTTGACCGCATACAGGGTGTTGGCCGGGTTGGTCACGGCCTGGCGCTTGGCGGCCTGGCCGACCAGCACCTCGTTGTCCTCGGTGAAGGCGACGATCGACGGCGTGGTGCGGTCGCCCTCGCTGTTCTCGATCACGCGCGGCTTGCCACCTTCCATCACCGCCACGCAGGAGTTGGTGGTGCCCAGGTCAATGCCGATGATCTTTCCCATGCCAGTTTCTCCAAGAAGTATTTAAATATCTGAAATCTTTGCGGCGGTTAGCGACCGCCGAGGCTGCCTTGCTACATGGAGGCGGCACCCCGCCAATTCAAGCCCGCTGGTCGACCCGCGGCGCGGCATCCGGCGGCAGCCGGGACACGATCACCATGGCCGGCCGGATCAGCCGCTCGTTGAGCAGATAGCCTTTCTGCACCACCGTCACCACGGTGTTGGCCTCGACGTCGGCACGCTCCTGCAGCGACATCGCCTCGTGGAACTGCGGGTCGAAGCGCTCGCCCTGGGGGTTGACCTCGACGATGCCGAACTTCTCCATGGCCGACGCCAGCATCTTGAGGGTCAGCTCGCTGCCCTCCTTGAGCTTGACGGGGTCGACGGTATCGCCTCCCGCCGCCGCGGCGATGCCCATCTCGAGGCTGTCCTTCACGGGCAGCAGCTCGGCGGCGAACCGGTCGAGGGCGAACTTGTGGGCATTCTCCAGATCGCGCTGGTGGCGCTTGCGGAGGTTGTCGATCTCGGCCTGCAGGCGCAGGCACTGGTTCCAGTGCTCGTCGGCCTTGGTGCGGGCATCCTCCAGGAGGGCGTGCAGTTCGGTCCTGCCGGTCGCCTCGGGGCCGCTCTCCTCAAGGTTGCCCTGCACTTCGGAACGCTGCTCGTCAGCCATTACAACTCTCCATATATCAGTTAATTACGATACTTTCCTGCCCAATCTCCACAGGAGCGACCCCGAGGCGCTTACGCCGAGAGGCTGCCTCGGGACGTCGGCCGCGAACCGGCGCCGGTCATGCCGTGCGCGGGCAAGCCCGCCCCTCCAGACCACCGTGGTCCGTCAACTCCACGGACGATATGGGGACTATTCCCGGGGGTTCAAGGCCGCGCCCAGCAGGCGCGCGGTAGTGTCGACGATGGGGATGACCCGATCGTAGGCCATGCGCGTCGGGCCGATGACGCCCAGCACACCCACCACCCGGCCATCGACCGAATAGGGCGCGGTCACCACGCTGCATTCGTCCAGCACGTTGTAGCCGGACTCCTCGCCGATGAAGATCTGCACGCCCTGGGCATCCACGCACTTGTCGAGCAGATGCAGGATCTCGCGCTTCTGGGTGAAGGCCTCGAACAGATGGCGCAGTTTCTCGACCTCGCGCAGTTCGCGGAAGTCCATCAGATTGGTCTGCCCGGCGACCACCACGCCCTCCTGTTCCTGCAGGTCGGTCTCGAAGACGCGCTGGGCCATGTCCACGGCGGCCTGCATCATGCGGTCCATGTCCTCGCGGGCGCGCTGCATGTCGGCGATGATGCGGGCGCGCACGGCGGCGATGTCCTGGCCGCCGAATTGTTCGTTCAGGTAGTTGGTCGCGGCCTCGAACTCGGAAGCGGTGTAGTCGCGATCGACGTGGATGATGCGGTTCTGCACCTCGCGTTCGTTGATCACCATGATGACCAGCACCCGGCGATCGGACAGCGGCAGGAAGTCGATGCGCCGCAAGGCGGCCTGCTTGCGCTTGGGCAGGGTGACCACGCCGGCGAGGTGGGTGACGCCGGAAAGCAGGTCGGAGGCACGGGCGACGAGGTCGGTACGTTCGAGGTCGAGCGGAAAGCTGGCGCGCAGGCGCTGCAGTTCGCGGCCGTCCAGGGGCTGCACGGTGAGCAGGGTGTCGACGAAGAAGCGGTAACCCTGCACCGTGGGCATGCGGCCGGCGGAGGTGTGCGGGGCCTTCACGAAACCCAGGTCCTCCAGGTCCGCCATGACATTGCGGATGGTGGCGGGGCTGAGGTCCATGCCGGCATCGCGGGCCAGGGTGCGCGAGCCGACCGGTTCCCCGTCGCGGATGTAGCGCTCGATCAGCACCCGCAGCAGGTGCTGGGCGCGCTCGTTCAACGGGTTCGGTGTCGGATGCGTCGCCATGGCCGTGCGTATGTAAATGATCTGAACCTGCTGCCGACGGGATTTGGCACTCGATCCCAATGAGTGCCAAGCCGCACGCTAACAACTGCCCCTGGAAGTGTCAAGCCGCCAACACCTGTAAACCACACACGACCGACCCGAAAAAATCGCGCTTGGTGAATAGGTTCCGCCGGCTTTGTATTGTCCGGTCTGAGTTTTTCATGCTAGTGTCGTCGCGCCATGGCAGCGACCTTCAGACATATCGGGATCATCGGCAAGCACGGCACGCCCACCGTGGGCGACACCCTGACACGCCTCATCGCCTATCTACGCGGCCGCGGCCTGGCGGTCAGCCTGGACGCCAGCGCGGCGGAGCAGCACCCCGGCGCGGACCTTCCGGTTCTGGAGCGGGGGGAACTGGCCGAGCAGTGCGACCTGGCGATCGTGATCGGCGGCGACGGGACCATCCTCAATGCCGGCCGCAGCCTGGCGGATGCAGGCGTCCCGCTGGTCGGCATCAACCTCGGCCGCCTCGGCTTCCTGGCCGACGTCTCGCCGGGCAGCATGACCGAACAGCTCGACCACATCCTCGACGGCAACTACGCCGCCGAGGAGCGCTCGCTGCTGCATGCCACCGTCTGCCGCGGCGAGCGCGAACTCAGCACCAGCGACGCCCTGAACGACGTGGTGGTGCACAAACGCGACGTGGCGCGCATGATCGAGCTGGAGGTGCACATCGACGGCCGCCTGCTCAGCAGCCAGCGCGCCGACGGCCTGATCGTCGCCACCCCGACCGGCTCCACCGCCTACGCCCTGTCCGGCGGCGGCCCCATCCTGCACCCCTTCCTCGACGCCATGGTGCTGGTGCCGATCTGCCCGCACAGCCTGAACAACCGGCCGATCGTGATCAACGAGGCCAGCGAGATCAGCATCGTCGTGCACACCGCCACCTACGCCCAGGCGCAGATCACCTGCGACGGCCAGGTCACCCTGGCGCTGACGCCGGGAGACCGCGTCCGCATCCAGCGCAAAGCGAAGCGTCTGCGCCTGATCCACCCGCCGGGCTATGACTACTTCGAGATCCTGCGCCGCAAGTTCCACTGGGGCAGCAGCAGCTAGGGCGGAGCTGGGGGC
>CAYWKV010000205.1:0-5074 GCA_964458835.1 uncultured Gammaproteobacteria bacterium
GCAGATCGGCGGGCGGGGCGGCGATGTCCGGCGCGACGCGCTGTTCCGCGGTGGTGGCGGCCGGCGGCGGTGCCGTGTAGTCGCGCTGCCAGGCCTCCCACAGCATCAGGGCCACGAACGACAGGGCGACGAACAGAAAGAGACGCTGATTATCCATGATGATGCGGGTTGCCGGAGTGGGTGCAGGGGGTCGGATGCGGCGCGCCCGGCGCAGCGGGCACCGGATCGACGCCGCCGGGGTGCCAGGGATGGCAGCGGCCGATGCGGCGCAGTGCCAGCCACAGGCCGCGCGCGGCGCCGAAGCGCTCGATGGCGGTCAGGGCGTAGCTGGAACAGGTCGGATGGAAACGGCAATGCTGCCCCAGCCACGGGCTGAGGAAAAAACGGTAGCCGCGGATCAACAGGGTCAGGAGGGTGCGCATGGGCGTCGCCTCAGTCGGGTCCAGTGCTGTGCCAGTTCGGCGCGCAGGTCGCGGTTGGACGCGGCGGCGGCGGCCGGCCGCGCCAGGATGACGATATCCCAGCCGCCGAGTTCTGACCGATGCTGCCGGAAACTCTCCCGGATGGTGCGCTTGAGCCGGTTGCGGGTCACCGCGCGCGGCGCGACCTTGCGGGAGATGGCCAGTCCGAGGCGCGCACCGTCGGTGCCGTTGGGGATCGCCAGCAGCGTCAGGCTGCGGCGGCCGGTCCGCGCCGCGCCGGCGAACACCCGCCGGTAGTCGGCGGGCCGGGTCAGGCGCGCAGTGCGCGGAAAGCTGGCCGGACCCCGCGCCAAGACGAGGAGGAACTAGACGGTCAGGCGCGCACGACCCTTGGCACGACGCGCCTTGAGGACCAGGCGCCCACCCTTGGTGCTCATGCGCGCGCGGAAGCCGTGGGTACGCTTGCGCTTGAGGTTGCTGGGCTGAAAGGTTCTTTTCATGACCGTAAACTCTTCGTCGGATAACCGGTTGCGCCCGGAAACGGGGCGGCGGAAAACGCGCAATGGTACTGGCAGGCCGTCGCGGGTGTCAATCGACCCGATGCCGGCGGCATGTGGATAACCCGGGACATCGGGTATAGACTGCTGCCCTTCCCCCGCCCCGTCAGAGACCGTTCCGGAGGTTGCCCGCGTTGGACGCGCCGTTGTGGACGAAATGCCTGGACCGTCTGGAGAGCGAGCTGCCCGAACAGCAGTTCAACACCTGGATCCGGCCCTTGCACGCGGTGGCGGAGGACAACCGGCTGCGGCTGCTGGCACCGAACCGGTTCGTGCTCGACTGGGTGCGCGAGCACTTCATCGACCAGATCCGCCAGGCCGTGGTCGACTTCGCGCCGGCGCCCGCGCCGCAGATCGCCCTCGAGGTGGGTACCCGCCGCAGCGCGCAGGCGCCGAAGGTCGACCACGAGCCGACGCGCTTCGCCCGCGAGCGCGACCGGGCCGCCCCCGCGCGGATGGCGCAGAACCATTCCCTGAACCCCAGTTTCACGTTCGGGAACTTCGTCGAGGGCAAATCCAACCAGCTGGCGCGCGCGGCATCGACCCAGGTCGGCGAGAATCCCGGCCGCGCCTACAATCCGCTGTTCCTGTACGGCGGTGTCGGTCTGGGCAAGACGCACCTGATGCACGCGGTCGGCAACCTCATCCTCGCCGGCAAGCCGGACGCGCGGGTGGTGTACCTGCACTCGGAGCGCTTCGTGGCCGACATGGTCAAGGCGCTGCAGCACAACGCCATCAACGAATTCAAGCGCTACTACCGCTCGGTGGACGCGCTGCTCATCGACGACATCCAGTTCTTCGCCGGCAAGGAGCGCTCGCAGGAGGAGTTCTTCCACACCTTCAACGCGCTGCTCGAGGGCCAGCAGCAGATCGTGCTGACCTGCGACCGCTACCCCAAGGAGGTGGACGGGCTGGAGGAACGCCTCAAATCGCGCTTCGGCTGGGGTCTCACCGTGGCCATCGAGCCGCCGGAGCTGGAAACGCGCGTGGCGATCCTCATGTCCAAGGCCGCGCAGAGCCAGATCGAGCTGCCCAACGAGGTCGCCTTCTTCATTGCGAAGCGCTTGCAGTCTAATATCCGCGAACTGGAAGGCGCGTTGCGGCGCGTGGTCGCGAGCTCGCGTTTCACCGGCCGGCCGATTACGCTGGAGTTCGCCAAGGAGGCGCTGCGCGACCTGCTCGCCCTGCAGGACAAGCTGGTCTCCATCGAGAACATCCAGAAGACGGTGGCGGAGTACTACAAGATCCGCATCGCCGACCTGCTGTCGGCACGGCGCAGCCGTTCGATCGCCCGCCCGCGGCAGGTCGCGATGGCGCTGGCGAAGGAGCTGACCAGCCACAGCCTGCCGGAGATCGGCAATTCCTTCGGCGGCCGCGACCACACGACGGTGCTGCACGCCTGCCGCAAAGTGGCGGAGTTGCGGGAGAGCGACGGACGGATCAAAGAGGACTATTACAACCTGTTGAGAACCCTGACCACATGATGTGGATAAGCTGGGGACAGACCCGATGGCCGCGGATCATCCCAAATTATCCACAGGCTGCACACAGGCCGAGGGCATTTTCCCCAGAGGGTTATAGTTTTTATAACATATTGAATTTTAGGTTAAAATAAGGGTTATCCACGGCTCTTGGCATGGCTAACAACAAGTTCAGTCAAGAGTTATTCAAGAAATAATTAAATATTCCAGATCGGGACAGCGCATGAAATTCAAGATTCAGCGGGAAGCCTTTCTCAAGCCCCTTCAGCAGATCATCGGCGTGGTGGAACGGCGTCAGACCCTGCCGGTGCTCGGCAATATCCTGGTCCAGGCCGACGGCCAGGGCCTGACGCTGACGGCGACCGATCTGGAAGTGGAACTGGTGGCCCAGGTGACCCTCGACACGGAAGGCGGCGGCGACACCACCCTGCCCGCCCGCAAGCTGCTGGACATCTGCCGGACCCTGCCGGACGGCGCCTGGCTGGAAGTACAGGTCGACCAGGAGCGCGCCACGGTCCGCAGCGGCCGGAGCCGCTTCACCCTGGCCACGTTGCCGGCAGCCGATTTCCCCGTGATCGACGAGCTGAAGGGCGTGCAGGTTTTCAAGCTCAGCCAGAAGGACCTCAAGGAACTGATCGACCGGACCCACTTCTCGATGGCCCAGCAGGACGTGCGCTACTACCTGAACGGCCTGATGCTGGAACTGGACCGCAAGGCCATCCGCAGCGTGGCGACCGATGGGCACCGGCTGGCCATGTGCGAGCTGGCGACCCAGACGAATGTCGCCGAGACCCAGCAGGTCATCGTCCCGCGCAAAGGCGTGCAGGAATTGCTGCGGCTGCTGGAGGGCGAGGACAGCGAGGTGGAGATCCAGCTGGGCAGCAACCACATCCGCGTGACGACGCCCGAGATCCGCTTCACGTCGAAGCTCATCGATGGCCGTTTCCCGGACTACAAGCGCGTCATGCCCAAGGGCGGGGACAAGCAGATCCAGGCCGACCGCGGGGAGCTGCGCCAGGCGCTGACGCGCACGTCCATCCTGTCCAACGAGAAATACCGCGGTATCCGCCTCACGCTGGACGAGAACGTCCTGCGCATCCAGGCCCACAACCCCGAGCAGGAAGAGGCCGAGGAGGAGCTCGAGGTGCAGTATGCGGCCGAGCCCCTGGAGATCGGCTTCAACGTCACCTATTTACTGGATGCCCTGGGTGCGCTGCCGGGCGAGGACGTGCGGATCCTGCTGTCCGACGCCAACAGCAGCTGTCTGATCGAGGACGGCGCCTCCGGCCACTGCAAGTACGTGGTCATGCCCATGCGGCTCTAGGGCTCAGACGCCCGCATGGCGTTGCTCACCGTCGCCGTCCGCGATTTCCGCAACATCGCGGCGGCGGATCTGGCATTTTCCCCCCAGCTGAACCTCATCACCGGCGCCAACGGGGCCGGCAAGACCAGCCTGCTGGAAGCCCTGTACTTCCTGGGGCGCGGCCAGTCCTTTCGTACCAGCCATCCGACAACTTTGATCCGCGAAGGGGCCGAGGCGTTGCTGGTGCGGGGCACGGTCAGCGATCCCCATGGGGGCACCGTCGCAGTCGGTGTCCAGCGTGACCGGCAGACCTTGCTGGTGCGTATGGGCGGGCAGCCGCTCCGGCAGCTCACCCGGTTGATTACCCTGCTGCCGTTTCAGATCCTCAACCCCGACAGCCACCTGCTCCTGGAGGGGGGGCCGCGGCACCGCCGCCGCTTCCTGGACTGGGGTGTGTTTCACGTGGAACCAGGCTTCTACCCGACATGGCAGCGCTATACCCGGGCGCTGCGTCAGCGCAACGCGGCGCTCCGGACCCGGCTGGCCGTGGCGGAGGTGCGGTTGTGGGATGACGAGTTGATCCAGGCCGCCGAGGCCCTGGACCAGCAACGGCGCGCCTATCTGGAGGCGCTGATGCCGGTACTCGACCGCTACGTTGGCCAATTGGTGGACCTGGCCGGCTTCGCCTGGGACTACCGCCCCGGCTGGTCGCGCAGACAGACCTTCGCCGAGGCGCTCGAGGAAAGCCTGGAGGGGGATCGTCGTCAGGGTTTCACCCGTCTGGGTCCCCACCGGGCCGACGTGATGCCGACCGTGGACGGGATCGCCGCCCAGGAACGGGTCTCGCGGGGCCAGCAGAAACAGCTGGTCGCGGCGTTGATGCTGGCGCAGGCCGAGGTGTACCGCCTGCGCCGCGGCCGGCCGAGAATCTTTCTGGTGGACGACCTCGCCTCGGCGATGGAACCCGAGCACCGGCAACGGGTGCTGGCGGCGCTCCGGGCGCTGGAGGTTCAGGTGTTCGTCACGGCCATCGAAGACACCGCGCTGGAGGCGGCCGACTGGCCGGCCCAGCGCCGGTTCCACGTGGAACACGGCCAAATCCGGGAAGTGGTATACTGACCCGCGTTTTCGCGCAGGGGAGCACTCGATGAGCGACAAGCCGACGTACGATTCATCCAACATCAAGGTGTTGCGCGGCCTGGATGCCGTCCGTAAGCGCCCCGGCATGTACATCGGCGACACCGACGACGGTACGGGCCTGCACCACATGGTCTTCGAGGTGGTGGACAACGCCATCGACGAGGCGCTGGC
>CAYWKV010000206.1:0-5000 GCA_964458835.1 uncultured Gammaproteobacteria bacterium
GTGATTCCCCTGCGCCCCGTCGGCGGCGGGCGCATCCGGCATGTCGTGGTGCTGCCGGACATGCTCGACGCCGCGTCGTTCCGGCGTCTGCGCGTACGGCTCAGGTATGGGTGCACCGATGCCGTGGACGGGGCGGATTCCTAGAACCTATCTCAAAATGCATCTCGACCGCCCATGCGGCGTTGCGGGACCGGCTCCGGCGGCCATTTACTACGTGTGAACTTCGCTCCTCGCAGGCCCCGCGCCTTGCCTGGACGCCCGATCTGCAATTTTGAGATAGGTTCCAGCACTGTCCGAAACCTGCCACGTGCCGTACCATGTCGCGCCATGGCCATCGAAATCGAACGCAAGTTCCTCGTCAGGGACGACCGCTGGCGTGCCGCGGCGGATGGCGGCACGCGCCTGCGGCAGGGATATCTGAACCGGGTGAGCGGGCCGGAGGCGGCGCGCGGTTCCGTGCGGGTGCGCACCGACGGGGCGCGGGCGTTCATCAACATCAAGAGCGCGACCCTGGGCATCCGCCGGCAGGAATACGAATACGCCATCCCGCCGGCTGATGCCGAGGCGATGCTCGCCGGTCTGTGCGTCGGCGCGGTGGTGGAGAAGACCCGCTACCACGTCACCGTCGGCGCGCATCGCTGGGAGATCGACGTGTTCGCCGGCGAGAATGCCGGGCTGACCGTCGCCGAGATCGAACTGCAGGACGAGGGGGAGACGTTCGAGCGGCCGGCGTGGCTCGGCGAGGAGGTCTCGGGCGATCCGCGTTATTACAATGTGTGCCTCGCCGACCATCCCTACACTCGCTGGTAACGCATGCGCCGCTTTCCGATGCACCTGGTACTGGTACTGTTGCTGTGGCTGCTGCTCGGCGGCTGCAGTCAGCCGCCGCACGACTCCATCCGCCTGGCCATCGCCGGGGATGCCACCAACCTCGATCCGCGGTTCGCCACCGATGCCACTTCGGTGCGCGTCAACCGGCTGATCTATACGCGCCTGGTGGACTTCGACGCATCCGCCCGCGCACAGCCGGCGCTGGCCGGCTGGGAGCAGTTCTCGCCGACCCACTACCGCTTCCGCCTCGGCCAGCAGGGACGGCGCTTCCACGACGGCGGCTGGCTCACCGCCCGCGACGTCAAGGCCACCTACGATTTCATCCTCGACCCGGCCAACGCCTCGCCGCACCGCACCGCCCTGGCGCTGATCGAGCGCGTCGAGATCGTCGACAGCGAGCGCGTGGATTTCTTTCTGCGGCGGCCCGATCCGCTGTTTCCGGCCTATCTGGTGATCGGCATCCTGCCCGAGCGCCTGGCGCAGCTGCCGAAGGACGCGCCCTTTGCGCCGCTGGGCAGCGGTCCCATGGCCTACAGCGACCGGCCGGAACCCGGCAGGCTGAGACTGCGGCGTCTGTCCGACGACCGCATCGTCGAAATCCTGCGCGTGCCGGATGCGACCGTGCGTGTCCTCAAGCTGCTGCGCGGCGAGGTGGACATCCTGCAGAACGACATCCCGGCGGAGCTGGTCACCTATCTCAGCCGTCATTCCGACATCCAGGTGCGGCGCACGGTCGGGACCAACTTCGTGTACCTCGGCTTCAACTTCGAGGACCCGGACACGGCCAAGCTGGAGGTACGCCAGGCGATCGCCTATGCGCTCGACCGCGAGGCGATCATCAAGTACGTGCTGGACGAGGGCGCGCGTCCGGCGGCGACCATCCTGACGCCCGACCACTGGGCGGGACACCCCGAGCTGAAGCCGCGCACCAGCGACCCCGCCCGCGCGCGCGCGCTGCTGGCGGCGGCCGGCTACGGTCCCGGCAGGCCGCTGCACCTGACCTACAAGACCTCCAGCGACGCACTGCGCATCCGGCTGGCGACCGTCATCCAGGACCAGCTCGCCAAGGTCGGTATCCAGGTGACGCTCAAGACCTACGACTGGGGCACGTTCTACGGCGACATCAAGGCGGGGCGATTCCAGCTCTACAGCCTCTCCTGGGTCGGCATCAAGACGCCGGACATCTTCCGTTACGCCTTCCACAGCGGCTCGGTGCCGCCGGAAGGCGCCAACCGCGGCCGCTTCCAGGACATCATCGTCGACACCCTCATCGAGGCGGCCGAACAGGTTTCCGATCTGGAACACCAGGCGATCCTCTACCGTGCCCTGCAGGAGCGGCTGGTGCAGACACTGCCCTACGTGCCCCTGTGGTACGAGGATCAGGTGTTCGCCATGCGCACCGGGGTCGACGGCTATGCCCTGACGCCGGACGGCAACTATGATGGGCTGCTGACGGTGACCCGCAGTGAACCGGAGTGAGTGTCCGCGATGTCCGACGGCGCCGCTGACGAACTGATCCGCATCAGCCTCGCCGAGCAGCGCCTGGAACTGCTGGGTGGCGGCGAGGTACTGCGGCGCTTCGCCGTGTCGACCGCCCTGAACGGGCCGGGTGAACGGATGAACAGCGGCTGCACGCCCTGCGGCTGGCACGAGATCCGTGCCATGATCGGCGCCGGCTGCCCGCCAGGCACGGTGTTCGTCGGCCGTCGGCCGACCGGCGAGATCTATAGCGACGAACTGGGCCAGCGCTTTCCGGAACGCGACTGGATCCTCACGCGCATCCTCTGGCTGCGCGGCCTCGAGCCCGGCCGCAATCGCCTGGGCGGGGTCGACAGCATGCGCCGGTTCATCTACGTGCACGGCTGCCCGGACCGCGAACCGATGGGCGTGCCGCGCTCGCACGGCTGCGTGCGGATGCGCAACCCGGACGTGATCGAGCTGTTCGAGCGGGTCGCACCCGGTACGCGGGTATGGATCGGCGCCGGACCGTTCGGCGCGGATGCGCCGCGCCATCCCTGGCGCAACGGGCGGCAGTACGCCTGACTGCGCACGCGGGTATAATGCCGCGCGTGCGCCCGCAACGGGACTCACTGACGAGGGGACATGGCGATCTTCCTGCTTCTGCTGCGCCGCATGGCCAGCACCGCCGCAGTGGTGCTGGGCGTTGCCGTCCTGGTATTCCTCCTGATCCACCTCATTCCGGGCGACCCGGTCGACGTGATGCTGGGCGAATCGGCCCAGCCGGCCGACCGCGCGGCCCTGCGCCACGCGCTGGGGCTGGACCAGCCGATCCTGACCCAGCTGCTGAACTACCTGCAGCGGATGTTCACCCTGGATCTAGGCCAGTCGCTGCATTCCCAGCGGCCGATCACGGCACTGCTGGCCGAGCGCATCCCGGCCACCGTGGAGCTGGCGGTGGTGGCGCTGGGCGTCACGCTGCTGCTGGCGGTGCCCCTCGGGCTGGTGGCGGCCGCCCACCGCGACACCCTGTGGGATCAGGGCGCCATGACGTTCTCGCTGCTGGGCGTGTCCATCCCGAATTTCTGGATGGGACCGCTGCTGATCCTGGTGTTCGCGCTCTGGCTCGGCTGGTTCCCGGTGAGCGGACGGGAGGGTGCGGGCGCCGTGGTGCTGCCGGCGCTGACGCTCGGCACCTCGCTGGCGGCGATCCTGGCGCGCATGATCCGCAGCAGCGTGCTGGAAGTGCTGGGCGAAGACTATATCCGCACCGCCTATGCCAAGGGCCTGTCGCGGCGCCGCGTGCTGCTCCGGCACGCGCTGCCGAACGCCCTGCTGCCGGTGATCACGGTGCTCGGCCTGCAGCTGGGCACGCTGCTCGCCGGCGCGGTCATCACCGAGACGGTGTTCTCCTGGCCGGGCATCGGCCTGCTGACCATCGAGGCCATCCAGTCGCGCGACTATCCGGTGGTGCAGGCCTGCGTGCTGCTCATCGCTCTGACCTACGTGCTCGTCAACAGCCTCACCGATCTGTTGTACGCGGTCATCGATCCGCGCATCCGGGTGGGAGGCTGAGCGGGCATGCGCATCTGGCTGCCGATCGCGATCCTGATCCTGTGGGTGTTCACCGGCCTGGCGGCGCCCTGGCTGCCGCTCGAACCCAATGCGATCGATCTGGAGCGCATCCTGGCCTCGCCGCTGACGGTCGGCGGGCTGGGCTACGACGACCTGGGGCGCAAGATGCTCGACCGCCTCGCCGCCGGCAGCACCACGTCGTTCCTGGTGGCCTTCTGGGTGGTGGGGCTGTCGGCGCTGGTCGGCACCGTGGTCGGCAGCTTCACAGCCTATATCGGGGGGCTGTGGGACCGTCTGCTGGTGCACGTCATCGATCTGTTCCTGGCCTTTCCGGGCATCCTGCTGGCCATCGCCCTGGCCGGCATCCTTGGCCCGGGCATCGAGAACGTGGTGCTGGCATTGACCGTGGTCGGCTGGGTGGGCTATGCGCGCCTGGCACGGGCGCAGGTGCTGTCGCTCCGGAACCGCGAGCACGTCATGGCGGCGGTCGCCCTGGGCGTGCCGCGCACGCGCATCGTCCGCTACCACCTGCTGCCGCTGATCAGCGCGCCACTGATCGTCGAGGCCACCTTCGGCATCGCCGCGGTGGTGGTCGCCGAGGCGGGCCTGTCGTTCCTCGGCCTCGGCGTGCAGCCGCCCGAGGCCTCCTGGGGCAGCATGATCCGCGACGGTACGCGCTATCTGCTGGTCGCACCGCACATGGTGCTGGTGCCCGGTATCGCCATGGTGCTGGTGGTGCTGGCCGTGAATCTGCTCGGCGACCGCCTGCGCGACCGGCTGGACGTCAGGACGGCGGGGGGCAGGGAGTGAGGAGTGAGGAGTGAGGAGTGAGGAGTGAGGAGTGAGGAGTGAAAGGCAAACCCATTCTTAGCCACGGAAACACACGGAACAACACGGAAAAATATTTGACTATCGTTTTGTAGGAGCGGCCTTCGGCCGCGAACGGTGCGGAGCGTTACCGGTTCGCGGGCAAGCTCGCTACAGCGTGCCCCACGAGGGAGGGACGGTGCCCTTAGCGTTCCGGGGTTTCAACAATAGAATTTTTCCATGTTGTTCCGTGTGTTTCCGTGGCCATAAAAGGTTTTTCTCCTCACTCCTCACTCCTCACTCCTCACTCCTCACTCCTCACTCCTCAC
>CAYWKV010000207.1:0-4938 GCA_964458835.1 uncultured Gammaproteobacteria bacterium
CGCTTCGCTCGCAATGACGGTACGACGAATTAATCAGAGGTTCCTTAAGTCTGTCCTCTCTGTTCCCCCGCGCAATGCGCTGCGCTTATTGCACCCTGCGGCCTACGGACTCAACAAAAAGAAACACCCCTCGCAGGAGGGGCGTTCGTTCGCGGAATCGCGATGCGACCGTCAGCGGCGGCGTGCGGCGGCGCCGAGACCGAGCAGGCCCGAGGCCAGCAGCAGGAGGGCGCCGGGCACGGGGACCGGCGTGATCTCCAGGCGTGCATTGAAGTCGATGCTGTCGCCGGCGCTCAGATCGAAGGCGAAGATCATGCCCATGGAGGTGATGGGCGCCCCGGCGTCGTACACGAAGGTCACGGCGGGGTCGGTAACGGTGGCGACCGTGCCCGTCAATGGCATGCCGCCGCTGTCGATGTTGAGGTCGCTGCCGAAGATGGACGACACCACCACACCGTTGATGGTGCCGGACCAGCTGATGTTCGACAGCGTGATATTGCCGTCGCTCGCCCAGTCGTAGCCCATCCGCGCATCGACCACGTTGGCGGGGTTGAAGCTCGGCGACACCAGGCCGTTCAGCGTGATCACGAAATGCTGGCTGCTGGTGCTGGTGTTGGTGAAGCTCAGACTGTTGATCTGGATGAACGGATCGGCGTCGGATGCGAGATCCCAGCCGAAGTCCCAGAGGTCCGGATCGGAATGCCCACCCGTCACCGTGCCGGTATCCAGTGTCCAGGTGTGATGTGCATCGTCGCCGATGGCCACATTCATGCTCAGGGCGCTGGCGGCACCCGCCCACAGGCCGCAGGACAGCGCGACCGACACTGCAAGTCCTTTCCTGAAATCCATGTGCTGCTCCTCCGACGTCTGATGCGTCTTGGTTGTTCTTGCCGGTGCGCCATACCGGTGCCGGCCGGGTGCGCGGGAGTCCCGTGACAGGGGAAACGGCCGTAACCTTGCAAATTCCGTGCTTGACGTATTTTTTCTTTTTACTTCAATATTATAAATCGATACATCGGCATGCTGCCGAGCCGGTCTGTCAGCAAATCCGACAGCCGCCCGCCCCCAACCGAAGGCCCGGTCGGGCCGCAAATCCCTCCTAATCAGAGGGTTGTGGAGTGCGGCGCTGGCCGGCCGGTGTCGGGAGACATTACGGCCGGCCCGCGGGCCGCCCACGTGCCGGCGGCCCGGCACGGGTCACTTCTCCACCACGTACCAGTTGTTCTGGATGTCGTGCGCCAGCCGGTGCGTGACCACGGAGCCGAAGCCGGCGCGCGCCAGGTAGTCGCGCGTCTTCGCCTCGCCCCACATCGCGCCCAGGCCTTCGCCGCCCTGCGCCAGCGACACCGTCATGCAGTGCATGCAGGAGACGGTGTAGAGGAAGGTGCCGATGGGATGCCCGCAATCGGTGTGCACGTGGCCGGTGCCGCTGATGTCCTGCATGAGGTACACGCCATCGGCCTTCAGCGCGCGGCGGATGCCCTGCAGCAGGTTCAGCGGCCGCGCCTGGTCGTGCACGGCATCGAAGGTGGTGATGAAGTCGTAGCGCTCCGGCTCGGCGCTGCGGTCGTAGTCGCTCAGATCCCTCGCGATCAAAGTGATGTTGCGCAGGCTCTGGCGCCCGGCCTCGGTCCGCGCGTGGGCGATGGCCTCGGCCGACAGATCGATGCCGGTGAAGCGGCTGCGCGGGTAGCGCGCGGCGAGGTGCTGCAGGATGCGGCCGCGGCCGCAGCCGAGATCCAGCACCTCGATGCCGCGCTCCAGCCGCGCGGTCAGGCCCGGCACCAGCGGCAGGATGTGGCTGTCGAGGGCGGCGAGCACCGACTGGCCGCTGTCCTCGGCCATCACCTCGTGGAAACGCGTGTAGCGCTCGTAGGGCACGCCGCCGCCGTCCCGGAAACAGGCGACGATGTCGTCCTCGACGCTGCCGAGCACGGCGATGTACTGGGCGAACACCGCCATGTTGTCGGCCGCCGCGGCGCGCGTGAGCGCGGCGGCGTGCGCGGCGGGCAGCCAGTAGCGCTGCGTGGCGGGGTCGAACTCCATCACGCCGGCGGTGACCAGCGCGCCCAGCCATTCGCGCACGTAGCGCTCCTGCAGGCCGGCCGCGGCGGCGATCTCTTCGCTGGTGGCGGGGGCCTGGCCGCGCAGGCTGTCGAACAGGCCGGTGCGGTGGCCGATGGACACCATCAGGCACAGCGCGCCCTCGTTGAGGGCGTTCAGGAAGCGGCCGGCGAAGGCCTGGGCGGCCGCGTGGTCGAGGCCGGTCCGCGGCGCGGTGGTGGTGGCGGTCTGGGTCATGTCGGCATCCTCCTTGGATGTGGTGTGATGCGCAGGCGGCGCACGGCCGGTCCCTGCATGGCGACAAACTACCCCTGCCGGCCGGATTGCACTAAAGTCGATCCGGACGCAAACCGGACGATTCCGCCATGTCCACGGACGATCCACACCTTCGGATAGCGATTCTCGCGGTTCCCGAGTCCAGCGCCTCGACGGTGTACGGCATGCACGACCTGTTCGCCTCGGCGGGCGCGGACTGGGATCTGGTGGTCAACGGCGTGCCGGGGCGGCCGCTCATCGCGCCCACCATCGTCTCCGCCGACGGCGCGCCGCTGCGCGTGGTCAATGGCCTGCGCATCGAGCCGCACTGCGTGCTGGCCGACTGCCCGGCGCCGCAGGTGGCGGTGATCCCCGATCTGATGGTGCCGCCGCAGCAGGATCTGCACGGCCGCTACCCCGCCGAAACGGCCTGGCTGAAGACGCTGTACGCGCGCGGCGCGACCCTGGCCTCGGCCTGCTCGGGCGCGCTGATCCTCGCCGAGACCGGGCTGCTGGACGATCAGGACGTCACCACCCACTGGGCCTACTGCGAGGCGATGGGCGCGCACTATCCGCGCCTGCGCATCCACCCCGGCCGCGCGCTGGTCACCGCCGGCGAGGGCCAGCGCCTGGTCATGGCCGGCGGCGGCAGCTCCTGGAACGATCTCGGTCTGTTCCTGATCGCGCGCTTCCTCGGCGTCGAGGAGGCCATGCGCGTAGCGCGCCTGCACCTGCTCGACTGGCACCACGTCGGCCAGCAGCCGTTCGCGGCGCTGACGCGCAACCGCCAGGTCGACGATGCGCTCATCGCGCGCTGCCAGGGCTGGATCGCGGAGCACTACGAACAGGATGCGCCGGTGGCGGCGATGGCGCGGTTGAGCGGACTGGCGGAGCGTTCCTTCGCGCGGCGCTTCGCAAGAGCGACCGGCATGCCGCCCATGGACTACGTGCACACGCTGCGCCTGGAGGAGTCCAAGCATCTGCTGGAGACGACCGCGCTGCCCGTCGAGGCGGTCGCCACCGAGGTCGGCGATCAGGACGCGAGCTTCTTCGGCCGGCTGTTCCGCCGCAAGGTGGGCCTGACGCCCGCGCAGTACCGCAGGCGCTTCACCGCGCTGCGCACGGCGCTGATGCAGTCGGCGGGGTGAGTGCGGACGCAGGGGACAGACTTAAGTCTGTCCCCCTCCACACCGGTCGCCGCCGGTGGAAACCGCGGCGGCCAGGCGTTAGCATCTACGGCCAATCAATCCGTATCCCCGAAAAGGCCTGTCGTGAGCGCGAACCGCACCGAAACCGATTCCATGGGCGCGATCGACGTGCCCGCCGACCGCTACTGGGGCGCGCAGACGCAGCGCTCCATCCAGAACTTCCCCATCGGCGTCGCGCGCTTTTGCTGGCAGCGGCCGGTGATCCGCGCGCTCGGCATCCTCAAGAAGGCCGCCGCGCAGGCCAATGCGGAGCTGGGTGAGCTGCCGGCGGACATCGCCGCGCTCATCGTCGCCGCCGCCGACGAGGTCATCGACGGCAGGCTCGACGCGCACTTCCCGCTGGTGGTGTTCCAGACCGGTTCCGGCACGCAGTCGAACATGAACGCCAACGAGGTGATCTCCAACCGCGCCATCGAACTGGCCGGCGGCGTCCTGGGCTCGAAGCGGCCGGTGCACCCGAACGATCACGTCAACCGCGGCCAGTCGTCCAATGACACCTTCCCGACCGCCATGCACATCGCCGTGGTCGAGGAGCTGGAGCACGTGTTGTTCCCGAGCCTCGCACGCCTGCGCGCCACGCTGGCCGCCAAGGCGCTGGCCTACCGCGACCTGGTCAAGACCGGCCGCACGCACCTGCAGGACGCCACGCCGGTCACGCTCGGCCAGGAGATCGGCGCCTGGGTGACGCAGCTCGATTTCGGCATCCGGGCGCTGCGCGACGCGCTGCCCGGCCTGTACGATCTCGCCATCGGCGGCACCGCCGTCGGCACCGGGCTGAACGCGCACCCGCAGTTCGGCGACCGCGCCGCACGCCACATCGCCGCGCTCACCGGCCAGTCCTTCCGCGCGGCACCGGACAAGTTCTTCGCGCTGGCCGCGCACGATGCGCTGGTGCAGACCTCGGCCGCGCTGCGCACGCTCGCCGGCGGCCTGATGAAGCTCGCCAACGACGTGCGCTGGCTGGCCAGCGGCCCGCGCTGCGGCATCGGCGAACTGATCATTCCCGAGAACGAGCCCGGCTCGTCGATCATGCCCGGCAAGGTCAACCCGACCCAGGCCGAGGCGCTGACCATGGTCTGCGTGCAGGTGTTCGGCAACGACGCGGCGGTGGCCTTCGCCGGCACGCAGGGCAATTTCCAGTTGAACGTCTACAAGCCGGTGATGGTGCACAACGTGCTGGAGAGCATCGGGCTGCTGGCCGACGCCTGCGGCGCGTTCAACGACCATTGCGCGGTCGGCATCGAACCGAACCGGCCGAAGATCGAGGAGAACCTGAACCGGAATCTCATGCTGGTGACGGCGCTCAACCGCCACATCGGCTACGACAAGGCGGCCGGGATCGCCAAGCAGGCGCACCGCGAAGGCCTGACGCTGCGCGAGGCGGCGCTGGCCTCCGGCCACGTCACGGCGG
>CAYWKV010000208.1:0-4934 GCA_964458835.1 uncultured Gammaproteobacteria bacterium
AAACCCAGCAGAGCCACCCGCCCCCCCCCCGCCCACCGCACCCGCCCAGCCCCGACGGCCGCCCCCCTATTGCCCCTTGGTACCAAAGCGGCGCAGCGGCTGCAAGCCGCACCACCGTGGATGACGGCGCGGCACTCGGGCGGGGTTTCTCCGGCCTACCGGGAGCGGTATGCTCCCGCCCGCACCCGCCGAACAAGGATGCCCGCATGCGCAGCACGCTCAACTTCACCACCATTGCCATCCTGACCTGGGGCGCGGCCGGCGCCGCCGACCTGGAGGCCGGCCGGGCGCTGGCGCTGCAGGGCAATGGCACGGGCGCGACCGCCTGCGTGGCCTGCCACGGGGTGGACGGCGCCGGCAATGCGGCGGCCGGCTTCCCGCGCCTCGCCGGCCTGGACGCGCGCTACCTGGAAAGGCAACTGCTGGATTTCCAGCGCGGCACGCGCAACGACCCGATCATGCAACCGGTGGCCAAGGCCCTGTCGGACAGCGAAGCGGCTGCGGTGGCAGCCTATTACGCGGCGCAGACGGCGCCCGCCGACGCCGCTGCCGCGGCGGCCGATCCCGCCCTGATCGCGCGCGGCGAACGGCTCGCGCTGGCGGGCCTCTGGGAGAGGACCGTACCGGCCTGCGTCAGCTGCCACGGCCCGGGCGGACAGGGTGTGGGGGCTCATTTCCCCGCGCTCGCCGGACAGCACGCGGGCTACATCGCCAAACAGTTCGACGCCTGGCGGAACGGCACCCGCAGCAACGACCCTCAGGCGTTGATGAAAGGTGTCGCCGAGCGCCTGCCGGAAGCCGACATCGCCGCGGTCTCGGCCTATTTCGCAAGCTTGAAGCCCGGGCGGTAGCCCGTCCGCCGGATCCGCCCTCCGAACAACGATCGCGCCGCACGAGGAGTCGCACCATGCACGAGATCCGCCACCTTCCCCTGCTGCTGGCGCTGCTGTCGGCCGTCACGGCACCGGCGTTCGCGCAGGACGGCACCCCCTTCCAGCCGCCCGACGAGCACAACCTGCCGGACGACGAATTCGGAAAACTCGTGCGCGCGGGCAAGGATCTGTTCGTGAACACCGACAAACTGCGCGGCACATATGTCGGCAATGGATTGAAGTGCGTCAACTGCCACCTCGATGCCGGCCGCCTGGCTGATTCATCCCCACTGTGGGCGGCCTATACCATGTACCCCGCCTATCGTCGGAAGACCGGCCGCGTCGACTCCTTCGACGACCGCCTGCAGGGTTGCTTCATGTACAGCATGAACGGCAAGGCGCCGCCGGCCGGCAGCCCGGAACTGGACGCCCTGAAGACCTACGCCTTCTGGCTGGCCACCAAGGCGCCGGTGGGCGTGTCGCTGCCGGGGCGCGGCTATCCCGAGCCGGACCCGCCCGCGCAGGCGCCGAGCATCGAGCGCGGCGCCAAAGTCTACGCGCAGAACTGCGCCATCTGTCACGGCGACGACGCGCGCGGCACCAAAGTCGGCGACGACTACGTGTTCCCGCCGCTCGCCGGCGACGATGCCTACAACTGGGGCGCCGGCATGCACCGCATCAACACCGCGGCCGCCTTCATCAAGGCCAACATGCCGCTCGGCAAACCGAACAGCCTGAGCGACCAGGAGGCCTGGGACGTGGCCATGTTCGTCAACAGCCGTGAACGCCCGCAGGACCCGCGCTTCGAGGGCGACCTCGCCGCCACCAAGACGACGCACCACGACGAGAACTGCCTGTACGGCGACGAGGTCGACGGGCATGTGCTGGGTTCGGGGAACCGGTAGGCGCCCCCACCAGTAGGAACCGCAGGGGGCTTTGGGTAAACTTCCCGCCCGATGTCCACGCCCGCGAAAGAATCCGCCCAGCACACGCCCATGATGCAGCAGTATCTGCGCATCAAGGCCGGGCATCCGGACATCCTGCTGTTCTACCGCATGGGCGATTTCTACGAGCTGTTCTACGGCGACGCCCGCCGTGCCGCCCAGCTGCTCGACATCACCCTCACTGCGCGCGGCCAGTCGGCCGGCGAGCCCATTCCCATGGCCGGGGTGCCGGTGCACGCGGTCGATCAGTATCTGGCCCGGCTGGTGCGGCTCGGCGAATCGGTGGCCATCTGCGAACAGATCGGCGATCCGGCGACGACCAAGGGACCGGTCGAACGCCAGGTGGTGCGCATCGTCACCCCGGGCACGGTCACCGAGGACGCGCTGCTCGACGAGCGCCGCGACAACCTGATTGCCGCCTGCACCGGCGCGAAGGAGCGCTTCGGCCTGGCCGCGCTCGACCTCAGCAGTGGCCGCTTCAGCGTGCAGGAACTCGACGGCCCGGAGGCGCTGCTGAGCGAACTGGAACGGCTGCGGCCCAGCGAGCTCCTGCTCGACGAAGATACGAACTTCCCCGCCACCGTCAGCGAGCGCCTCGGCGCCAAACGCCGCCCGCCCTGGCATTACGAGCCCGACAGCGGACAGCGCCAGCTGTGCGCGCAGTTCGGCACGCGCGATCTCGCCGGCTTCGGCTGCCAGCACCTGCCGCTCGCGGTCGGCGCCGCGGCCGCACTGCTGCAGTACGTCAAGGACACGCAGCGCGCGGCGTTGCCGCACCTGCGCGGACTGAGCGTGGAACTGCGCGAGGACAGCATCATTCTCGACGCCGCCAGCCGCCGCAACCTCGAGCTCGACCAGTCGCAATCCGGCCGCGCCGAGCACAGCCTGGCCGGCGTGCTCGACACCACCGCCACGGCGATGGGCGGCCGCCTGCTGCGGCGCTGGCTGAACCGGCCGCTGCGCGGGCGCGCGCGGCTGCGTCTGCGGCATCAGTGCGTGGAGGCCCTGCAGAGCGACCGCGGCCACGCGGCCGTCCACGAACTGCTCCGGGGCCTGTGCGACCTGGAGCGCGTGATGACCCGCGTGGCGCTGAAATCCGCGCGGCCACGCGATCTGTCCGGCCTGCGCGACAGTCTCGCGTGCCTGCCCGGGCTGCAGCGCGTGCTGGCCGCCTGCGACGACCCACTGCTGCGGGAACTCGCCGGCCGCATCGGCGAACATCCGCAGCCTCATTCGCTGCTGCAGCGCGCCCTGGTAGAACAACCGCCGGTACTGGCGCGCGACGGCGGGATGATCGCCACGGGCTACGATACCGAGCTCGACGAGCTGCGCGCGCTCAGCGAGAACGCCGACCGCTTCCTGGTCGATCTGGAAGCGCGGGAGCGCGAGCGCTCCGGCATCCCGACGCTCAAGGTCGGCTACAACCGCGTGCACGGCTTCTATATCGAGGTCGGTAAGGCGCAGGCGGCACGCGTGCCCGACGACTACCAGCGCCGCCAGACGCTCAAGGGCGCCGAACGCTACATCACACCGGAGCTGAAGCATTTCGAGGACCGCGTGCTGTCCGCGCGGGAGCGCGCCCTGGCACGCGAGAAGGCGCTGTACGACGCGCTGCTTGATCGATTGCTGGAATGGCTCGCGCCGCTGCAGACGGCCGCCGAGGCCGTCGCCGAACTCGACGTACTGGCCTGCTTCGCCGAACGCGCCGACGCGCTCGACTGGCGGCGCCCGGAGCTGAGCGACGAGCCCGGCCTGCTGATCGAAGGTGGCCGCCACCCGGTGGTGGAACAGGTGCTGGATGCGCCCTTCGTGCCCAACGACCTGCGCTTCGACGACGCGCGGCGCATGCTCGTCATCACCGGCCCGAACATGGGCGGCAAGTCCACCTACATGCGCCAGACCGCGCTGATCGTGCTGCTCGCGCACATCGGCAGCTTCGTGCCGGCAACGCGTACGCTCATCGGGCCCGTCGACCGCATCTTCACCCGCATCGGCGCCTCGGACGATCTCGCCACCGGCCGCTCGACCTTCATGGTGGAGATGACCGAGACCGCCAACATCCTGCACAACGCGACCGACCGCAGCCTGGTGCTGATGGATGAGATCGGCCGCGGCACCAGCACCTACGACGGCCTGTCGCTCGCCTGGGCGGTGGCCGCCGACCTGGCCGCGCGCATCCGCGCGTTCACGCTGTTCGCGACCCACTATTTCGAGCTGACCGAGCTGCCCGCACTGTATCCGTCCATCGCCAACGTGCACCTGGACGCCATGGAGCACGGCGACCGCATCGTGTTCCTGCACGCCGTGAAGGAGGGGCCGGCGGACCGCAGCTACGGCCTGCACGTCGCCGCGCTGGCCGGCATCCCCAGGGGCGTCCTCGAGCAGGCCCGCCACCGCCTGCACGAACTGGAGAACCAACGCAGCGCCTCCACGGCCACGCCGGACGGCGGCCAGCTCGCCCTGTTCACCCCGCCGGCCGACCATCCGATCCTGGATGCGCTGGAAGGCATCGAGCCGACCAACCTGAGCCCGCGCCAGGCGCTGGACATCCTGTTCACGCTCAAAGATCTCCTGCACTCCCGCTGAGCGACGGCCACGCGGCCGTGATGGCGGACCGCCCGCCGCCGATCGCGTCCACCGGCGCTCCCGGCGCCCCCATCGTCAGGATCCCGACACCGCGCCCCAAGCGCCCCTCCACACCCAACTTCAACCGAAACAACGACAAAACGACCGTCCCTCATCTCCGGCCTGAGCATGGCACCGAACTTGCTTCGATCGGGCGGGATTCCGCCCCGGATCAACGCCTTGGCGCCGAACCGGCAGCGCGACCGCCACCATTGGATCGGGACTCACCATGCACATAGAAAAGATTTCCCTGAAGGCGCTCACCGTCGGCACCCTGCTCCTGCTCGGGCTGTCGTCGATCGCCCTGACGCTGTTCTCCAGCAGCCGCTACCAGCAGGCGGCGCTGAACGCCCAGTCGCAGACGCTGTCGCGCGTGCTCGAGGTCGCCGCCCGCGAATCGCTCGGCACCCTGCACGCGCGCGCCGCCGTCCTCGGGCAGGCGCTGCAGCGACGGCCCCGGCTGCGCGAGGCGCTCGGCGCCCTCGTCGACGGG
>CAYWKV010000209.1:0-3047 GCA_964458835.1 uncultured Gammaproteobacteria bacterium
TGCAGCTCATCTCCTCCGAGATCGGCGTCGCGGTCATCCGCCTGTTCGGTATCAGCGTGTTCCTCGAAGGCAACGTCATCGACCTGGGCGTCTACAAGCTGCAGGTGGTCGAGGCCTGCAGCGGTCTGCGCTATCTGTTCCCGCTGCTGGCGCTGGCGATCATCGCGTCCTATTTCTATCAGGCGGCGGTGTGGAAGCGCGTGCTGCTGATCCTGTCCAGCATCCCCATCACGGTGCTGATGAACAGTTTCCGCATCGGCGTCATCGGCGTCCTGGTGGAGTACTACGGGATCGAGCAGGCCGAGGGTTTTCTGCACGACTTCGAGGGCTGGATCGTGTTCATGGCCTGCGTGGCGCTGCTGATCGTCGAGATCTGGCTGCTGTCGCTGGTGGGTAAGGACCGACGGCCGTTCCGCGAGGTGTTCGGCATGGAGTTCCCGGAGCCGACCCCGGCGGGTGCCGTTGTGAGCACGCGCATGGTCCCCGTGCAGGGCTGGGTGGCGCTGGTTCTGGCGGCGGTGGCCGCAGTCGGTGCGCAGGCGGTCGGCGGGCGGGTGGAGGAGATCCCGCAGCGCGCGGGCTTCGAGTCATTTCCGCTGACGCTCGACGGCTGGCGCGGCCACACCGAGCGGCTCGACACCATCGTGCTCGACGAACTGAAGCTCGACGACTACATCATGGTCGACTACGGCAACGACTCCGCCGAGGCTGTCAATTTCTATGTGGCCTATTACGGCTCGCAGCGCTCGGGCGCCTCGGCGCATTCGCCGCGTTCCTGTCTACCGGGCGGTGGCTGGCGCATCGAATCTCACACAAAAGTCAATATCGAGCCCGGTGGTATTCCAGTTAATCGTTTTGTCATCCGCAAAGGGGAATATCGCCAACTCGTCTATTACTGGTTCAAGCAGCGCGACCGGATCGTCACCAATGAATTCGCGGTGAAGTGGTACCTGCTCTGGGATGCGCTGACGCGCAACCGCACGGACGGCGCCCTGGTGCGCCTGACGACGCTGATGCAGCCGGGCGAGGACATCGAGCGCGGCGATGCGCGGCTGCGCGCCTTCGCGGCGCTGGCGGTGCCGGAGCTGGAGGCGTACGTGCCGGATTGATTCTGTGATGGCCACGGAATCACACGGGAGAAATCCGTAGGGTGCGTCCTTGTAGGGTGCGTCGGCGCCAGCGACGCACCATGGCGCGGAATTCCGGTGCGTCAGGCTGCGCCTCGACGCACCCTACAAGGACGCACCCTACGGGTTTATTCCATGTATTTGCGTGTGCTTCCGTGGCCACATTGGGTTTACATAACTAGAAGATATCGACTTTGACCGAATCCCTACCCACGCTGGTCGTCATATTCATGGTCGCGCTGGCGGTGAGCATGCTGCTCATCCCGGTGATGATCCGCCTGGCGCCGCACATCGGGATGATCGACAAGCCCGACCCGCGCAAGGTGCATGCTGCGCCGATTCCGCGGGCGGGCGGCATCGGTATCGTGCTCGGTGCGCTGCTGCCGATGGTCATCGTGCTGCCGTTCAGCGATGTCATGATCAGCTTCTACCTCGGCTCGGCGATCCTGCTGGTGTTCGGCGTGTGGGACGACATCGCGGAACTCGGCCATTACGTGAAGTTCATCGGCCAGTTCGCGGCGACGATCCTGGTGGTGTACTACGGTGGGGTCGTGGTGGAGACCTTCCCGTTCATGGACATGGAGCCGTTGCCGCCGTCGATCGGCAAGCCGTTCACCGTCATCGCGCTGGTGGGCATGATCAACGCCATCAACCATTCCGACGGCCTGGACGGGCTGGCCGGCGGCGAGTCGTTGATGAGCCTGGCCGGCATCCTCTACCTGGCCTCCCAGGCGCAGGGTTTCGAGACCATGGTGATGGTGGTGGCGGTGATGGGCGGCGTGTTCGGCTTCCTGCGCTTCAACTCCCACCCGGCGCGGGTGTTCATGGGCGACGGCGGCAGCCAGTTCCTCGGCTTCGCCCTGGGGGTGCTGGCCGTGCTGCTCACCCAGCGCGACAACCCGGCGCTGAGCCCGATGCTGCCGCTGCTGGTGCTCGGTCTGCCGATCGCCGACATCCTGGTGGTGTTCTGGAAGCGCGCCCGCGCCGGCGGCAGCTGGTTCCGGGCGACCAAGAACCACGTCCATCACCGGTTGCTGGAACTGGGCTTCCATCACTACGAATCGGTCGCCGTCATCTATACGCTGCAGGCGGCGCTGGTGTTCGCGGCCGTCAGCCTGCCCTACGCCGGGGACGGCGCGCTGCTGACGATCTACCTTGGCGTCTGCATCGCCCTGTTCATGCTGCTGCGCCGTGCCGAGGCCGTGGGCTGGCGGGTGCACGCGGCCGGCGACCCGGGCCGTGTCGCACGGTTCCTGGGCCAGTGCCGCGGGAACCCCAAGGTGCAACTCATCCCCAAGCGCATCGTCGCCGCGGCGGTTGCGTTGTTCATGCTGGCCGGCGCCTTCGGCGTCAGCCGGGTGCCGGCGGACCTGGCGGTGATCGCCGCGGTCCTGGCGCTGGCGCTGCTGGTGCGCCTGGTGCTCGGCTACCGCGTCTGGTTCCTGATGCTGCGCCTGCTGATCTTCATGGCCATCGCTCTGGTGGTGTATCTGTGCACCCGCTACCCGGCCGAGGGCATGCTGGGCCTGGCGTCGCTGGAATATGCGTTCTTCGGTATCCTCGCGCTGGCCATCATTGTCAGCGTGCGCCTGGTGGAGACCGAGCGCTTCCGGGTGACGCCCCTGGATTACCTGGTGGTGCTGATCGCCCTGGCGCTGGCCCTGGTGCCCGAGGCGTCCCGGCAGGCCTCCGGCGCCGTGGAGATGGCCCTGCACGCCATTCTGTTGTTCTACGGCGCCGAGCTGGCCATGCGCCAGATGCAGTCGCGCTGGAATTTCTTCACCGGCGCCATGCTGCTGTCGATCACCGTTGTCGCGGTGCGTGGGCTGGTGTAGGGGGCAGGGAGAGATTTTTTGGCCACGGAAACACACGGAAATACACGGAATGCGAACCCCTCGTGCGGCCCGGCCCCTGTAGGAG
>CAYWKV010000209.1:3057-4929 GCA_964458835.1 uncultured Gammaproteobacteria bacterium
GCCTTGGCCGCGAACGTGCGGAGCACAGTCGGTTCGCGGGCAAGCCCGCTCCTACAAGTGCAGAGTAGGTCGCCGGGTGCGTCGAGGCGTAGCCTGACGCACCGAGATTCTGCGTCACGGTGCGTCGCTGACGCGGACGCACCCTACAAGGGGATTTGCCATAAGCATTTTTACGTGTTGTTCCGTGTGTTTCCGTGGCCAATAAAGATTTATAGCAATCGATCAATCGCTGGATGGAGACTGTATCAATGACTGGAAAAGTTGCCCTGATCACCGGTATCACCGGACAGGACGGTGCCTATCTGGCCGAGCTGCTGCTCGAAAAGGGTTACACGGTGCACGGCATCAAACGCCGCGCCTCGTCGTTCAATACGGATCGCATCGACCATCTGTACAGCGATCCGCATGAGAAGGGCCGGCGCTTCGTCCTGCACTACGGCGATCTGACCGATGCGACCAATCTGATCCGCATCATCCAGCAGGTGCAGCCGGACGAGATCTACAACCTGGCCGCGCAGAGCCATGTGGCGGTGTCGTTCGAGACGCCGGAATACACGGCCAACGCCGATGCGCTGGGCACGCTGCGCATCCTGGAGGCGATCCGCATCCTGGGCCTGGAGAAGAAGACGCGCTTCTATCAGGCCTCGACCTCGGAGATGTTCGGCAAGGTGCAGGAGATCCCGCAGCGCGAGACCACACCCTTCTATCCGCGCAGCCCCTACGGTGCGGCCAAGGTCTACTCTTACTGGATCTGCGTGAACTACCGCGAGGCCTACGGCATCTACGCCTGCAACGGCATCCTGTTCAACCACGAGTCGCCGATCCGCGGCGAGACCTTCGTGACGCGCAAGATCACCCGCGCCGTGGCGCGCATCAAGCTCGGCCTGCAGGACAGGCTCTACCTCGGCAACCTGAATTCCCTGCGCGACTGGGGCCACGCGCGCGACTACGTGCGCGCCCAGTGGCTGATTTTGCAGCAGGACCAGCCGGAGGATTTCGTCATCGCCACCGGCAAGCAGCATTCAGTGCGCAAGTTCGTCGAGGCGGCATTTGCCGAGGTCGGCATACAGGTGCGCTGGGAAGGCGACGGCGTGAACGAGAAGGGCCTCGACGCCAAGAGCGGCAAGCTGTTGGTCGAGGTCGATCCGCGCTACTTCCGTCCCACCGAGGTGGACACCCTGCTGGGCGACCCGGCCAAAGCCCGTGAGAAGCTCGGCTGGAAGGCCGAGATCACCCTGGACCAGATGGTCGCCGAGATGGTCCGCGAGGACCTGATGCTCGCCGAGAAGGACGAAATGTGCAAACGCGAGGGCTTCCGGACGTTTGATTACAATGAGTGAGGAGTGAGGAGTGAGGAGTGAGGAGTGAGGAGGGGTTATGGCAAGGAAGCATCACGAGCTCAAGGTATGGCAGGAAGCTATGGGGCTGGTTACAGTAATTTATCGTGCGACATCGACATTTCCAGCGGATGAGCGGTGGGGGCTTACGGGGCAGATGAGACGTGCGGCGGTTTCGGTTCCGAGTAACATCGCCGAGGGTGCGGGGCGATCTGGAGTGCGGGACTTTTGCCGTTTCCTCATGGTGGCACGAGGTTCTCTGGCCGAGCTGGAAACTCAAGTGCTGATTGCGCGTAGTTTGGGATACATGGGTAATGATGAATCTATCGATAAGAGTATCGATTCGGTGTTTGCAATGCTCGCCGGCCTTATCAATTCGGGGCGGAGGGTATCGTCATGACTGATACTCCTCACTCCTCACTCCTCACTCCTCACTCAAAGATTTACGTAGCCGGCCACCGTGGGCTGGTGGGCGCGGCGATCGTGCGGCTGCTGCAGGCGGAGGGATATTCCAATCTGATCACCGCCACCAGCC
>CAYWKV010000210.1:0-4870 GCA_964458835.1 uncultured Gammaproteobacteria bacterium
GAACAGGACGTCGTTGCCGGCTCCGCCCAGCAGGATGTCCCGGCCGGCACCGCCGATCAGCACGTCGTCACCCGCAGCGCCGCTTGCGACGTCATCGCCGGTGCCCGCCTCCAGCCGGTCATCCCCGCCCCGCCACGCGTCGAGGGTATCGTTGCCGCCCAGCGCCGTGAGGCGGTCGTTGCCGGCACTGTCGAACAGCCGGTCTTCGCGGTTCCTGTCGTCCCTGCCGGGATCGACGATGACATTGCCGAGTTCGTCGTAGCCGATCTGCACGCCCGGCGTGGAGCCGTCCTGATCCAGCGGTCTCAGGTCGCCGGCGATCTCCGCATCGAAGACCGGAGCCGCCGGTTCGCCGGCGTCCGTGATCCGCAAACCCTCGATCGTGCGCGTCACCTCGCCTGCGGCATCGGTCCGGTACTGTGGCGTGAATTGCAGCCGGCCGATGAACTCGTCGTCCACGTCCGTGTCACCCAGCGCCGTCAATGTGAGTACCGCGGTGCTCTGGCCCGCCGGTATGCGCATCTCGAAACGGCCCGCTCGGCGCTCCGCGCCCGTAACCGAAAAGTCGCCGTTCACATCGAGCCCGTAGTCGTTGAACGCGTTGTCCGGAAAATCCACGACAATGACCTGCTCGCTCAGGGACAGCGTCTCGCCGAGCGTGACCAGAAACGACATCGAGCGGGGCCCGTCGGCCGCCTCCGTCCATTGTGGCAGGTCCAGGGGCGGCGTGACGGTGAGGGTCTGCACCGCCCTTTTCAGCCGGTCCTGCGCCCTGAGCAGATCCGCCTGCACGGCGGTATGGTTGGCATCGAACAACGGCGTGGCCAGCAGCGCGTCCATGTCGGCGATCACCGCCCGCGCCTGGCTCTGGGTCAGCGGCGGCACCCCATCGAAGAGGCTTTCGAAGAACGACCATACGCTCGGCGGCGGCGTACCGTAGCCATGCACGCCATTGACGAGGAAGCGCTCCATCATCCGGTCGAGCAGCTGCCCCTGCTCGCTCTGTTCCCGGAGCGCGGCGTAGATGTTCGCCATGGAATGCCGGTCCAGCTGGTTCATGGCCAGCATCAGCATCGGTGCCGCGATGCCGCCCGAGACGCCCCAGGCGGCCATCAGCTCGATGACGTTGAGCGTGCCGTTCTCGACCTGAACCGGCGCCGGCCGCGCACCGATATGCATTCCGACCGAGGAGATCACGCTGCCGGCCACGGTCAGGTTGCTGAACACCGCCGGATCGGGCGGGACGTTGCCGAAACTCAGATCATTGGCCGTCAGGAATGCGGTGAACTGCGCCGCGGCCACGCCTTCGGTCAGCTGCTCCATGCCCGGCGCATCGAAGGTCACGCCACCGAAGCCGAACACGTCCGCGGCCAGCTGCGCCAGGCCGCCGCCGAGGGAGTGGCCGGTGGTGGTGATTATCGTCCCAGACTGTTCTCCGTAGGCGTTATTGATTTGATTTGCGAATTCCAACGCTGCCACGAACTGGGGATGCTCTCCGCCCACGGTCAGCGCGATGTCCGCCGCCAGATCGCCGGTATCCGTAACCGTCGTACCTCTGTAGGCGATTACGATTTCACCCGTAAATCTGTTCCGATACGCAATGGCGTAGAGCCCTGTCGCCTGCTGCGCAGCTGTCGGCTCTTCCAGAAACGTCCATCCATACGGAACACCGCCTCCGTAGACCTCCAGACTCAGTACTGCCAGATCCTCCGTGCTTGCCATGGTCGCTCTCCTTCCCTGGTAGTGTGACTATCACTTTCCGATGACCTCGCGCCACCGTTGGGCGGCATCCCTGCCGGTCTTCTCGTACCACTGTCCATGAAGCTTCTTCATGAATTCGTCGGGAACATGGATCTCATGTGACGCATGGCATCGATTGCCTTCCCACGGCTCATCCACACAGAATTCCACGAGCACAGCCCGCTTCGGGGGCTCCATGCAACCCATGCTGAATGATATGTATGTCACGCCGGAATAGAGTCCCTTGTCATATTCCCGCAAGAGCAATGTCCCCCCATCCAGCCTGACCAACGGCCGGCGTGCTTTCTTTCCTGGGCTCTCGATACCAACGGCACGGCTTCGCCAGCCTCGGTCTTCCTGCGATTGCGGTGCCAGATAAGTTGGTGAATACGGCGTACTGTAGTACCTGGCCGATTCGCGCTCATCTGCCCATGAAATATTTGCATCAGACGGAATATACACATCAATAATGCAATCTCTTATTGGCATATTCACATCCGGCCCTTTATGCGGAAACATTGTCTTGTTACCTCGCATATGAACCCGGAATGCCAGCGCATACGCCCCCTTCAATCCGTCGTCGATCCACGCCTCCGGCATCCCGAACCGCTCCGCGAACTCGGAGGTATATACCCAGACATTGATGTCCTCACTGTAGGCCTTGCCCGCCTTCGGTGTGAAAGTCTCCTCATAAGTGGCTGCCACGGCCACGACAGACGTCACCACCAACCAGCACCCTAGAAGCAGCTCTTTCATCGCATCCCCCTGTATTGCTCCAGTTTCGCATGCCGCGGAGACTCAACGACGGCTCTCCGTGAATGTTTGCACGGCGGCCTGGCGGGCAGATTTCCATTCCTCGCCGGACGTGAATTCGGGTTTTATGTCCGGGTCTTCGCGCAGGCGCTGCACCTTTCCGAGGTGAACTTCCTTAAGGAACCTCTGATTAATTTTTCGTACCGTCATTGCGAGCGAAGCGAAGCAATCTCGTTCGGCAGCAGATCAACAGCTTGGAGATTGCCGCGTCGCTGCGCTCCTCGCAATGACGAATTAATCAGAGGTTCCTTAAGTACGTTTGCACCCGATGTAGGTTGGGTCAGGCGCGTTTTCTGCGCCGTAACCCACCAGCCGTGCCGTTAGGCACTCCTTAAAGTCGCGTTGTATTGCTTCGCAACGCCCGGTGGGTTACGCAAACTACGCTAACCGACCCTACATTTGAGCCTAAGCAAGTGCCATTCGCTCCAGGCCTCACCGCTCCCTCAACCCCTCGTCCCGATACCGCAGCAACGGGCTCAGGACGTACTCGATCAGCCGTCGCGTCCCGGTCTTCACCTCCACCGTCACCGCCATGCCCGGCGTCAGCCGGACCAGCCGGTCGCCGACCTGGATGGCCGCATCGTTCAGCAGCACCCGCGCGGCGTAGACCAGCCCGTGCCGCTCATCGGTCACCGCATCGCCGGAGACGTCGATCACCTCGGCGGCCAGCGTTCCATATTTCGTGAAGGGGAAGGTTTCAACCTTGACCTCGGCGGCCTGACCCTCGCCGACGAAACCGATATCCCGGTTCAGCACCCAGGCCTCGATCTCCAGACCGTCCGCCTGCGGCACGATCCTGAGGAGTTCCTGCGCCGGTGTGACCACGCCGCCGACGGTGTGCACGGCGAGCTGCTGGACGATGCCGTCGATGGGCGCGGTGAGCGTCCGCAGGCCGGTGCGCTGCTCGGCCTTGATGAGTTCCTGTTCAAGGCCGGCAAGCCGGCGCTCGGTTTCGGCAAGTTCGGCGTAGACCTTGCCGGCGAACTCGGCCTCAGTGCTGCTGCGCTGCTGGCGCGCCTCGGCAATGGCGGCGGTCAGTTCAATGCTGCGCTGTCTGTGACTTTCCAGATCCTGCTGTTGTTCGATGCGTTCCTGTTCCAGTTCCAGCCATTGGGTTTCGGCGACCAGCTTCCTGGCGGCCAGGTCCTGCAGGGCCCCGGCGCGCCGGGTGATGAGCGGCAGGGTCTGTTGCCGCTTGCTGACCTGGGCCCGGACGCCGGCGAGCTCCGCCGCGCGCTGTTCGAGGTCGGCATCGATCGCCGCGAGGCGGGCACCGAGTTCGGTCCACTGCGTGCGCAGCAGCGCCTGCTGCAGGGCGGCCGCCGCGGGCTCCGTGTCCGTCAGCGCGGAAACATCGAGCTGCGGCAGGTCCGCATGGTCTGCCGGAGAGGCTCCATCGTTTTTCCGTTGCAGCGCCCCGATCAGGGCGCGCAGGCGGGCGCGCTCGAGCCGCGCGGCGCCGTACTCGCTCGCCAGGCGGTCGCGGTCGGCGGCGCTCAGCGTGGGATCGAGCTCGATGAGGACATCGCCCTGTCCGACCGCCTGGCCCTCGGCCACATGGATGGCCCGCACGCGGCCGATCTCCAGGGGCTGGATCAGCTTGACGCGGCCGCTGGGAATGATCCTGCCCTGGGCGGTGGCGACGATATCGATCCGGCCGATCAGCGACCAGACCAGCGCGATGACGAAGAACGCCAGGATCGACCAGAGGATGGCGCGGCCGATCGGTGACGGCGGGCGCTCCTGGATCTCCAGGGCGGCAGGCAGAAAATCGAGTTCGTGTCTGTCGGCGCGCGGCTTCATGGGCTCCTCGACAGGGACATCACGGGCTCACCCGACTGCAGGCCCCACAGCCGGGCGTAGTGGCCACCGCGCCCGAGCAGCTCATCGTGAGACCCCTGCTCGGCGATCCGACCACGTTCCAGCACGACGATGCGGTCGGTATGGCGCACAGTGGACAGGCGGTGGGCGATGACGATCACGGTCCGTCCCCGACGGATCGCCTGCATGTTCTGCTGGAGAATGCGTTCGGATTCGTAGTCCAGCGCGCTGGTGGCCTCGTCGAGGATGAGGATGCGGGGATTCGTCGCCAGTGCACGGGCGATGGCCAGGCGCTGGCGCTGGCCGCCGGACAGCGTCGAACCGTGCTCGCCGACCAGCGTGTCGTAGCCTTGCGCCATCTCCAGGATGAACTCGTGCGCGCCCGCGAGCTGCGCCGCCTGCATGACGGCCTCCAGCGGCAGGCCGGGATCGCCGAGTGCGATGTTGTCGCGCACCGAGCGGTTGAACAGGACGTTCTCCTGCAGCACCACGCCGA
>CAYWKV010000211.1:0-4848 GCA_964458835.1 uncultured Gammaproteobacteria bacterium
ATCCCCCCATGAAAAAAAGGCAAGACAAAAAATATATATGTATTGGGAAAAGCCCCGCCAAACCCCGTTCACCCCGCCACAGAAATCTGTTCGGCGTATCCAATGCACAAAAAGTGGTGACAATGCCCGCCACTGTCACCGCTTCAACAAGCCACAATGAAACACATGGAACGCAACGGACATATTCAGCAACACGAAATCAAGGTTCCGCCTCCCGGTTGGCGTTTCGTTGCGCTGAGTTGTGGCGCCTCTGGTTGGCGTGCGGTGGCAATTGTTGGACTCCGCATGCCTTGTCGCGTGCCCGTGATGCTGCCCGCGAAATGGTCGCCTCAGCAGGTCGAAGAATGGTTGCGTCGGTGCGATTGGGTTTCCTGGATCATAGGTCCAGGCGGAAGCGTTATCGATGTGCGGTAACGAGCAGAGGGCATACCCCCTCGATTCTCTACAGCGGGTATGCCTGCGACCGCGCCTCCCCCTTTCTGCGCAGCACCGCGAAATGCATAGGGGTACCCCCCTTGAATCTCTACAGGGGCATGCCTCTTGACCGCTGCCCCCGTCTTTTTTTCATGATGGCGAAATTAACCAGGGGGGGGTTCCCTCTCACTCACATAGGAGCAATGAAGCATGACTCAAGCACACATTACCGCCGCTGATCTGCACACCCTGGCCTCGCACTGCGCCGGCTACGCCGATCTGGCGCCGAAACTCTACAACCCGCTGTTGGCCGTGATCCATGACGCCATGCGCACCGCCGAGACTGGTGAACCGGCCGCGTTCGATAAGCTGTCGCTTCCCGATCTTCGCGGCGTCGAGCTGCACACGGCACTGGATGAATGCGCCAACTCCATTACTACGTTCTACGCTCACGGCCGGCCGGCGCTGGCGGCCGCGATGGGCGCCGTGCTCGATGTGCTGATCCGGCACACCAAGACGGTGAATGATGAAGCGGGGTTGGCCTGGCTGGCTATCCAGCGCGACAACATGCGGCTGGCGATGCGAGAGTACCGGCAGGCATCTGGGGCGATCTGGCAATGAGCGCAGGCGGCGAGCTGGCGACCTATCGGGCCGTTTCTGATGCCCGCGAGCTGATCGGCTCTGGGGTGTGCTGGGAAGCCGCTGTGCGCCTTGCAGCTAAGACACACGGGGCCGATGCCGTCCGGGTGGCCTGGTGCGTCGCCTCTGCGCTGTTCGCACGAAAGGCCGCTGCTGATCGACTTTCGGCCGATGACTGAACGCAGCCGCAAGCCGCTGATATACGATCCGGCACGACCACGGGGCCGGTGCATTGCGCCAGGCTGCAAGCGGATAACGCTCGCCGACTATTGCGACGCGCACCGACCCCTTCGGTTGGGTGATTCGCGTTCACTGGCAAAGCATCTCCGCTGGCGTGCGAAACGGACCCCTTGACTCTCCCATGACGAAGCGAGAAAGTTACACGCAATGGCATTGCGCACGGTGGCCGAGACTCACCGGCGGATGCGCAGACAGTAGGGGTAAACTCCCCCGCTATGGAATCCCGACGCGGCGGTGGCCGAGACTCACCGAGCGGCGAGATGAAAGGCGCAAGACACGACACCAATTCGGTGCCGATGTGTTGCGCCTTTTTTCGTGCCCCAGTAGGTCACATTTCCGCAGCACGCGGCACCTCGAAACTATACGAGGTGAAACCATGAACCATCCAAATTACTACACCCCCGAGACCGCCCGCCATGCGCGTGCGCCCATCGCCAGCCGCATGCGCGCTATCGTTGACGGCGCCGAGGCCGAACACCGCGACCTGACCGCCGATGAAGCCGCCGAATTTGAGTCCCTCAAGGCTCAGGTGCGCCAGATCGAGGACAACACCAGCATGGGCCGCCGCACCGAGCCGATGCAGCCGGGTTCCGGCTCGATGTACGGCGAGCAGCGCAACCGCACGGCGGACCCCTTCGCACGCCAGCCCGGCCGGCTGGTGGCCTTCGCAGGCCAGGGCGGCGCGGAGCGCGCCTACCGCAGCGGCATGTGGCTCAAGGCCCAGCTGTTGGGTGACGAACACGCCACCCGCTGGTGCCGCGAACACGGCGTGATGGTGGCGGCCGCGTCCGAGTCGGTCAACACGCAGGGCGGCTTCCTGGTGCCGGATGAGCTGGCCGGCTCGATCATCCGCCTGGTGAACGAGCACGGCGTTTTCCGGCGCGAGTGTCGCGTATGGCCCATGTCCAGCGATACGCTGAGTATTCCGCGCCGGGATGGTGGCCTGACGGCGCACTTCGTCGGCGAGAACACCGAAGGCACCGAAAGCGATGTGACCTGGAGCAACGTCACCCTCACGGCCCGCAAGCTGATGTGTCTCACCCGCATGTCGTCGGAAATCTCCGATGACGCGCTGGTGTCCGTGGCCGATGTGCTCGCCGAGGAAGTCGGCTTGGCCTTCGCCGAGAAGGAAGATCAGTGCGGCTTCAACGGCGCCGGCGCTGTGAGTTATGGCGGCATCGTCGGCGTAACTCAGAAGATCATCGACGGCAACCACACGGCCGGCGCGATCGACACGGTTACGGCCAACGCGGACACCTTCGCCGAGCTTGCGCTGGTGGATCTGAGCACCCTCATGTCGAAGCTTCCACAGTATGCCCGCGCAAATGCGAAGTTCTACTGCTCTGAGGTCGCTTGGTCGCTGGTGTTCGAGCGCATCCTGGCGGCGTCGGGTGGTAACGCCATCGGCAATTTTGCCGATCCGGTGGAGCGCCGCTATCTGGGTTATCCGGTGGTGGTGACGCCGGTACTGCCGACCAGCACCGGCAGCCTCGACAACCAAGCCATGATCCTGTTCGGCGATCTGCGCAAAGCGGCAAGCATGGGCGACCGCCAGCAAATGCGGCTGATGCTGTCCGAGCACCGCTATTTCGAGTTGGATCAGATCGGCATCCGTGGCACCGAGCGTTTCGACATCAACGTGCACGATCTGGGCAACAACACCACGGCCGGGCCGATGGTGGCCTTGATCGGTGCGGCGTAACGAATCCGCGCAGGCGGTTGTTGTAGCCCGAGAGGGAGCGGGATTAGTCGGTGAGTGCCCGCATTCAGTAAAACCCCGACAGCCTGCGGAGCACTTCCTCTGCAAAGCAGTGCTCGCGGCAGGCAGGCGCGCCCCGGCTACGGCCGGGGCTTCCTTTCATCTCATTCGGGGGTGCGATGAACGCGGAGCTTCACGAACTGATGCACACATGGGCACGGTGGGCCGTGACCCGTGCGGAGAATGGCCTGGGCTTTGCCCGCGTGACCAAGCTGGGCCGGATGATCGAAGAAGGCCCGACCGGCGCGGCGATCCGCGGCACGGCCGGGGGCCGTCCTATCCCTTCCGCCTCGACGGAGGAAGCCGTCGAATTGGCCGTGAACATGCTGCCCGACGAGCTGCGCCAGGTGGTGCTCGCGGCCTACCTGGGGCGGGGCACGGTACAGCAGAAGGCGCAAGACCTGGGTATTCTCGCTAGCCGCTATCACGAACAGTTCAAGAGGTCGCAATACTTCCTAGCCGGTGCCCTGTCAGCGGCCGGGGTTTTTCGCGTTCGGTGAATCGCGGACCGCTGGCTTGACCTGGCCGGCTGTCTTGCTATTCTCCCGGCACGGGGCTTGAACACCCCAGCCATAGGCGGAAGCCGCACCCGACAGGCATGCGGCGGACTCCTAAACAGTGATTAATGCCGGGCGGCGCGCGCTATACAAGACCCGAAAGGGGAAGGCGGGCGGCCGGACCTATGGCCGGTGTTCAACCGCCCGGCGCCTATTCCTTGAACAGGATGACCATAGGAGACTTACCGATGAGTACCAATATCACTTCGATTGACACAGCAAGGTATGTAGTTGGCGAATGCTGTTCGCTGCTGACCATGATAAAGCATTCTGAGTTGGACGGGTTTGTTGACGACGACGGCAACGTGCAGATCGATGCCGGCACGATCCGGGATAGCCTGACCGTGGTGTGCCGTCAGCTGGAATCGGCATTTACCCTGCTGGAAGGCGTTTCCGATGATATGAAACGCAGCGGGGGTGCCGCATGAACAAGAGGCACGGAAACCCATTGATTGGCTTTTCACCATCGGAAACCTTCAGCCGAGTAAACGGCATGCTTGAGCTGCTGCGGTCCGTTGACTACTCCGGGCGAACCGGGGTGATGCCCGATAATGCGGAAATTGCGCTGTGCAATATTTTCGGGATGATGCAGGACGCGCTGGAATACGAGTCCAGCCACAGGAACGCAGCAAAGGAGGCATCATGAGCATGCCAGCGAAGAACGTTCCCACCGTCTACCCGGCACCTTGCGAAGCGGTAAACGCGGTGGGCGTGCGACTGGTGAACTTGCACCAATGCCGACCCGAATTCGGGCAACCGTTCGAGTGTGTCGTCTACGAAGGGACCAAAGCGGCCTTGATCGATGCCGGACTGATACCGCCTGCGCTGTTCGCGGCAGTCTCGAAGTCGGGGAAGAAATCGGCTTGGCTCGAACGATCTGATGGCCACCGTAACCGAGTTGAACTTGCCAGGCGTGCCGGTGGGCTGTGGCGGGTGCAGCGACGGTATCCGCTGCCATAATCCAGGGAACGAAGCGAGCAGCCCGCCCTGGGCGACTGGGGCGGGTTTTTTCATGGGTGCCGCTGCGGGCGCCTGACTCCGTGTCGCGGTCAGCTGACTTCCAGTCGGCTACAGGGCAGCGGCTTGGAGAGTGTAGCACCGATGCAGATGAACGCCCGGCTGATCTAAGTAAAAACTAAGTAAAAAGGGCCGCATTGCGCGACCCTTATCATAACTACTTGATAAATATGGCGTCCCCTAGGGGAGTCGAACCCCTGTCGCCGCCGTGAAAGGGCGGTG
>CAYWKV010000212.1:0-4846 GCA_964458835.1 uncultured Gammaproteobacteria bacterium
TAAACCTGGTTCCTTAAGGAACCTCTGATAATCCGACTGTTCCCGTCATTGCGAGGAGCGCAGCGACGCGGCAATCTCCAAGCTGTTGATCTGCCGTCGAAGGAGATTGCTTCGCTTCGCTCGCAATGACGGTACAAGGAATTAATCAGAGGTTCCTTAAGTAAGTGCCATTGCCTCCGCCAGGCGGTCAAGAAAATGCTTAGGTGCCGTGTATCAGCCGTGTTTCAGTTGTCGCGGGTTTGTATCGGCCCCGGTTGTGCCGCCGGTGCGGGTGGTATGCTCCATCGTGACGAGGGATCTCCGCCGGTGACATCATGAGCCTGCCGCACAACGAGCTGCCATCCGATATCAGCGCCTCGTCGGTCTGGCTGCGCCAGATTCTGGACAACAGCACCGCGCTGGTCTACCTCAAGGACGTCACGGGTCGCTACCTGTTCGTGAACCGGCGGCTGCTCGAGGTATTCGGCCTCGACGCGGCGGCGGTGATCGGCCGCTTCGATGCGGATATCTTCCCTGCCGAGATCGCCGCGGGTTTTCGGCGCAACGACGCGGCCGTGCTCGAGCGCAATGCGGCGGTCGAGGTCGAGGAACGCGCCCAGTCGCCGGACGGCGAGCACATGTATCTGTCGGTCAAGTTTCCGCTGCGCGATGCCGACGGCCGGCCCTGCGCGGTATGCGGCATCTCCACCGACATCACCGACCGCAAGCGCATCGAACAGGCGCTGCGCGACGTTGCACTGGGCGTCACCGGCGCCACCGGCCAGGATATCTTCCAGTCCATCGCCCGGCACCTGGCCGCCGGTCTGGGGGTGGACTTCGCCTTCGTCGGCAAGCTCGTCGAAGGCCCGCCGCGGCGGATCCAGACGCTCGCCATCTGCAGTGACGGCCAGCGCATCGACAACATGCAGTACGATCTGATCGGCACGCCCTGCCAGACCGTCATCGGTCGGGAGTTCCAGTATGTGCCGCGGGATATCTGCGCCTGCTATCCGGGCGACAACATGCTCAGCCGCATGGGCTTCGAGAGCTATGCGGGCTATCCGCTGTTCGACTCGCAGGGCCAGGCCCTGGGTCTGATCGCAGTGCTGCACCGGGGGCCGCTGCACGAACCGGAGTTCATCGAGGCGATCCTGAGGATCTTCTCGGTGCGTGCGGCCTCGGAGTTGGAGCGCCTGCGCACGGAGGAGGCACAGCGTGCCTCCGAGGCGAGCTACCGGGCCATCTTCGAGGCCTCGCAGGATGCGATCTTCGTCCACGACATGGATACCGGCGCCATCGTCGACGTGAATCCGACTGCCTGCCGCGTGTATGGCTACAGCTACGACGAAATGCTCCGGCTCAGCGTTGCCGACCTGAGCTCCGGCGTACCGCCGTACACGCTGCGCGACGCGGTCAAGTACATCAACAAGGTCAAGGCCGGCGAGCCGCAGCGCTTCGAATGGCACCGGCGCAACAAGGATGGCTCGCTGCACTGGGACGAGGTGCTGCTGCAGATCGCCCGCATCGGCGGCATGGACCGGGTGGTCGCCTTCACGCGCGACATCACCGCGCGCAAGGAGGCCGAGGCCGAGCGCGACCGGCTGGAGGCGCAGCTGCGCCAGGCCCAGAAGATGGAGGCCATCGGCCACCTGACCGGCGGCATCGCGCACGACTTCAACAACATCCTCACCGGCGTGATGGGTTACATCGTGCTGGCGGAGGAACGGGTGCGCGCTACGGGCGACGCGAAGCTCAGCGGCTATCTGGAGCACGCACAACGTTCCGGTCAGCGCGCCCGTGACCTGATCCAGCAGATGCTGACCTTCTCGCGCGGCCAGCGCGGCGAGCCGCGCCCGCTGCAGCTCGCTCCGCTGATCAGGGAGACGGTCAAACTGCTCGGCGCGACGCTGCCGTCGAGCATCGAGTTCGCCACGCGTCTGGACAACGATGCGCCGCCGGCGCTGCTTGATCCGGTGCAGGTCGAGCAGGTGCTGATGAACCTGTGCATCAACGCGCGCGACGCGATGCCGGGCAGCGGGCGCATCGAGGTGCGGCTGAGCGAGGCCGTGCCCGACGGTCAGACCTGTGCCAGCTGCCGTCAGCCGGTCTCCGGCCGCTTCGTGGAGATCGGCGTCAGCGACAGCGGCTCCGGCATCGCACCGGAGGTGCTGGAGCGCATGTTCGAGCCGTTCTTCAGCACCAAGGAGGTCGGCAAGGGCAGCGGCATGGGCCTGGCCACGGTGCACGGCATCGTGCACGAGCACGGCGGCCACGTGCTGGTCGACAGCGGGCCGGGGCAGGGGGCGCGCTTCCGGGTACTGTTCCCGCCTCTGGCCGGGGCAACGGCGACGTCCACCGCGCGCGTGGCGGCCGGCGGCAAGGCGCGCCAGGGCCCGAGCCTGAGCGGCCGCGTGCTGGTGGTCGACGATGACGAGTCGGCCGGCGGCTTCATGGGCGACCTGCTGGAGACCTGGGGGCTGGCGTCCACGGTGCTGCGCGAGAGCCCGGCGGCGCTGGCGGCGGTGCGCACGCAGCCGCAGGCGTTCGATCTGGTGGTGCTGGACCTGACCATGCCGCGCATGAACGGTCTGGAGCTGGCGCGCCGGCTGCGCGCGCTGCGCGCGGATCTGCCGCTGATCCTCTACAGCGGCTACAGCGAAGGTCTCTCCGATGACCAGTTGCGTGCCGCCGGTGTCGATGCGCGCGTGCGCAAGCCGGTGGACACCGACGAGCTGCTGGCCATTCTGCGCCGGCTGTTGCCTGCGGACTGAACGCCTCGCCCTCCCTGTAAGGCATGCCGTCACGCCTGCACGGCAGGTACCGGCCGGGCCCGGCGCTGCTACAAACGTGCAACAAATCCCCAGTCAAGCCGAAGTCTTTCCGAAACACACCCGGCCTAGGCTGTTTTCCATGGACCGGCGCAGCAGTGGACTCCGCGCTGGCCAGGGACGGGACCGCAGTCCCGGAATGCATCCAGTCACAGCGTCGACGCCGACGCGGGGAGGCGGGCATGAAGACGATGACGACAGAGTGGATACGGATTCAGCGTGGACCGCGACGCGGCCGCTCCGTTTTCGAGCTGCTGCTGCGCGTCGCCGCCGCGCTGGCCTGGAATGCGTTCTGAGTCCGCGGCCCGCACGGCTCGTACACGACGCCACACCCCGGAGGACATCCCCATGTTCAAACGTATCGGTATCTTCATCTATGGCATGCTCTGCTACGCCATCTTCTTCGCGACTTTCCTGTACGCCATCGGCTTCATCGGCGGCTTCGGAGTCCCGGTGACCATCGACAGCGGACCGACGCTGCCACTGGGTCGCGCACTGCTGATCGACGTGCTGCTGCTGGGCCTGTTCGCCGTGCAGCACAGCGTGATGGCGCGGCCGGCCTTCAAGCGCCGGTGGACGCGCTACGTGCCGAAACCGGCCGAGCGCAGCACCTACGTGCTGTTTTCCAGCCTGCTGCTGATCGCCTTGTTCGCGTGCTGGCAGCCGATCGGCGGGGTGGTGTGGAGCGTGCAGGATCCGCTCATGCGGGGACTGCTCTACGGCATCTTCGCGCTGGGCTGGCTGACCGTGCTGATCGCGACGTTCCTGATCAACCACTTCGATCTGTTCGGGCTGCGCCAGGTGTGGCTGTATCTGACCGGCAGGCCTTACACGCAGCTGCGGTTCGGTACGCCCTGGCTGTACCGGCACGTGCGCCACCCGCTGTACGTCGGCTGGCTGATGGCCTTCTGGGCGACGCCGCACATGACCGCCGCGCACCTGCTGTTCGCGGTCGCGACCACGGCCTACATCCTGATCGCGATCCGGTTCGAGGAACACGATCTGCAGGCGATCCATCCGGAGTATGCGTACTACCGCCGCCGCGTACCGATGCTTATCCCGCGCATCGCGCACGGCGGGAATACGCGGCCGCCGGTCGAGCAGACGGCATGAAGATGTGAAGCCTGTAGGAGCGGCATTCCTGCCGCTCCTACAAGGTGATTCATGCGTTATCTGACATTCATGGACGTAACGTAAGGAGAACGATCATGGCCGCCACCTGCCCCATCGGCTTCAACACCGACTACCTGCGCGAAACGGTTCGCGCCACCTACGACCGTGTGGCGCGCGCGCCGCACGGCGATTTCCACTTCCACCGCGGGCCGCGCTACGCGCACGATTACCTGCGCTACGATGAGCGCGACCTGGCCGCGCTCCCCGAGGCCGCCACCGCGCGCTTCGCCGGCGTCGGCAACCCGCTGCGCATCGGCCCGGTGCTGCCGGGCGAGACAGTGCTCGATCACGCCTGTGGCGCCGGTACCGATCTGCTGCTGGCGGCTCGCCGCGTCGGGCCGACCGGACACGCGATCGGCGTCGACATGACCGAGGCGATGCGCGACTGCGCCCGCGCCGCGGCCGAACTGGCCGGCCTGGCCGAGCATGTGGAGATCGTCAATGGCTACATGGAGGCGCTGCCGCTGCCCGATGAATGCGTCGATCTGGTCATCTCCAACGGCGTGGTCAACCTCGCCCCGGACAAGGTGCGGGTGTTCCGTGAGATCCAGCGCGTGCTCAAGCCCGGCGGCCGGCTGTATCTCGCCGACGTGGTGGTCGCCCGCGAGCTCACGCTGGACGCGCGCGAGAACCCGGACCTGTGGGCCGCCTGCATCGCGGGCGCGATGGTCGAGGACGAGGTCGCCGACATCGCCGCCTCCTGTGGCCTGACCGGCGGCCGCATCGTCGAGCACTTCGACTGCTTCCGCGACACCAGCGCCGAGGCGAAGGTGGCCAGGGACCTGCATGTGCACGGCGTCAACTTCTACGCGCGCAAGCCGGAATGATGAAACCTATCGATTCATGTTTGACATGTAGGAGGCGGG
>CAYWKV010000213.1:0-4753 GCA_964458835.1 uncultured Gammaproteobacteria bacterium
ACTCCTCACTCCTCACTCCTCACTCCTCACTCCTCACTCCTCACTCCTCACTCCCCACTCTCACCCCCCACGCCGGCACGGTGCAGGAAGGCGAGCAGCCGGTCGGCGTGGTGTTCGATCATGTCGACCGAGTTGTGGCCGGCCGCGTCGATCAGCAGCAGCTCCAGCGCATCCGGACCGGCGCTGCCGCGGATGGCCAGCGCGTCCGTCGCCGGTACGGTGTCGTCCGCCCCACCCTGCACCAGCAGTACGGGACAGGCGACGTGGCGCACGGTATTGATCGGTGCGATGTCATCGTAGCGGTGGCCGATGACCCACTCCACGTAGCGCAGCACGCCGTCGACCATCACCGTCGGGAGCCCGAGACGCGCCAGCTGGCGGCGCATCATCCATTCCGGATGGGCGAACGCGGCGATGCTGATCACGGCAGCGATGTCATGGCGCCGCGAGGCCTCCAGCAGCACGGCGGCCGCGCCCACCGAATGCCCCAGCAGCACGACGGCATTCGGCGGCGGCATCCGTGCCCGCAACCAGGCGACGGCCGCGCCGACGTCCTCGGCGAAGCGCGGCATGGAGGAATGGGACGCGGAGTCACTGCGCCCGTGGTTGCGCGCATCCGGCAGCAGCACGTTCAGGCCGGCGGCGTGCAGGGGCGCGGCCAGCGGCAACATCAACTCGGCATTGCCGCCCCAGCCGTGCATCAGCACCACGCACGGTGCGGTCGCGTCGGTGGACGGCAGCCACCACGCGAACAGCCGTTTGCCATCGACGGTGGCGATGCGGACCTCCTCGTACGGCAGCCCGAGGTCCGCAGGACTGCCGCGTTCGACGCGCCGCGGCGCCCGGAAGCCGAGATGGACCGCCAGCAGGACGACGGCGACCGTCGCCGCGGTGACCAGGAATGCACCGAGAAGGTAGTGCATGGATCAGGGATCTCCCGTCTGCGGAAAACGGCAAAGGCCCGTGGCGCAGGGCTGCCGGCCGGGCCGGAGCATGCCTGCGCATGACGGGGGGACAGACTTAAGGAACCTCTGATTAATTCATCACACCGTCATTGCGAGCGAAGCGAAGCAATCTCCCTCTACGGCAGATCAATGGTTTGGAGATTTCCGCGTCGCTGCACTCCTCGCAATGACGGATTAATCAGAGGTTCCTTAAGTCTGTCCCCCTCTACGCCATGGTGAACGCGGCCTCGGCCGTGCGCCGGTCGATGCGCATCTCGAGCTCGCAATAGGCGTTGGTCGCCATCGGCTCGTCGCCGCAGCCGCAGGAGGCGACGATCTCGGTGAAGAACACGCCGACGCGTACCCGCAGTGCGTCGCCGTCGTCGTGCGCGGCGAGCACGCTGACGACCAGCCCGTTTTCGTCGACGTAGCCGCCCTGCGAGGTGCCGCGGTCCAACGGCAGGCTGCCCGCCGGCAGTGCCGTGAGTTCGCGCTTGAGCGCGGCGGCGAAGGCGTCGCCGCCTCCGTCCCAGGCCTCCAGCGCGGCCGGCAGGCGGGCGCTCATGCGCCCTCCACGCTCAGGCGGCGCAGCTGCCGGTCGTGTACGCGCCCCAGCAGCGTCAGCGCCAGTACCGCGCCCAACAGCGCCCAGCCCATGTCCGACTGTGTGTCCCAGGCGTACCCCTGGGTGCCGAGGAAGGCCTCGGCGGCCTGCTCCGAGGCGAGCGCCACCCACCATTCGATGAGTTCGTAGAACGCACTCACCGCCAGACAGAAGCAGACGACGAAGAAATTGCGCCAGGCGGCGCCGCGGATGACGTCCAGGCGGATCACGATCTCGCGCGCGACCAGTGCCGGCACGAAGCCCTGCGCGAAATGCCCGACCTTGTCGTAGTTGTTACGCGCGAGATCGAAGATCTCGCGCAGCCGGTCGAACAGCGGCACCTCGGCATAGGTGTAATGCCCGCCGACCATGAGCACGATGCAGTGCGCCAGGATCAGCCACCAGGTCAGCGGCGTGAGCGGAAAGCGCCGGCGCGTGAACGCCAGGACGGGCAGCGCGATCAGCGCCGGCAGCACCTCCAGGAACCAGGTGAAGCGGTCCTTCGGCGCGATGGCCGACCAGATCAGAACGGCCCAGTAGACCGCGAGCCAGACGGGGCGCTGCGCCGAAGCCATGACCGGAGCCGAAGCCGCCGCGCGCCGTCAGTACACCGGCACCAGGGCATAGCCCTGGCTCTGGTAGCCCATGATGGCGATGAAGCCGCTGCGCACCGCCTTCAACTGCGGCAGCAGCGTGTCGTTGTCCACGCCGTAGGCACGCGTCGCACCGCCGCAGACCTCCATCTTCACGCCGAGCCGGTCCAGCTCGGCGATGGTCGCGGCGATATCCTTCAGCGTCGCTTCGTGCTCCAGCGCGATCTCCGGTGTCGGCTCGGTGGTGATGAATTTCACCGACTCGGCGATGAACACCATGCGCAGATCCGGCTTCACACCTTCCTTGAGCAGGTTCCCGTGATTGCCGACGATGGCCTTGAGATAGGCGGCGAGCGCCTTCGGGTTGGACTTGCGCACGTCGTAGACCGCGCGCACCGTCTCCAGCCCGCGCACCGCCTCGGCGTTGTCGAGTTCCGCGGCCACAGCCGGCACGCTGCCGACAGCCCCCCCCAGCAGCACGGCCAGCAGCAGCGCCGACCCCGCCCTGCCCCTGCCCGACCCACCACCCTTCGTTCCATTACGCATCGTGAAATCTCCCGTGTCGTGCAGGCCGGGCCTGCGTCAGTCATGCGGATCGCGGAGCGGCCCGACGCACCGGTCGCACCGGCTCTGCGGCTCACAACGGCGGCAGCTCGCCGTAGCCGGTCATTTCCAGATAGCCCCGGCCGATCTCTCCGCCCTCTTCCCCGGCCGCGAAGACGCGCACCGCGCCTTCCCAGTACAGGGCACCGGTGGAAGGACGCGCGTCGAGCTCCTGATCATCCATCAGCGGCCGCAGTTCGAGACTGCGATCGCCGATCCCGATGCGCCACTCTACCGGATACGCGGCGCCGGTGCGCGGCGAGCGCCAGCGGCGCTGCGGCACGAAGCGGATCCGCCCGCGCGGCGGCACCGTCACCTCGCCCTGCGCGGACACCACCGTCGCCGCGGTCCACAGCGCCTCGCCGTCGTGGCCGCGCATCCGGAAGGCCATGATGGCGCCGCCGTCGTGCAGGTTGATGCCGACCCAGTCCCAGCCGCTCGCCTGCGCGGGCAGCAGCTCGCTCGACCATTCGTGATCCAGCCAGGCGCGGCCCCGGACCGCGTGCCGCGCGTCGTCGCGCCGCAGCCTGCCGGCGACGGCGCGCTGCGGCCGGCGGGAATAGTAACTGGCGTTGACGGGGTCGGGCGCCTTCTGGCTGCAGCCCCGCATGCCGGTCGGCACGGGCGGCGCGGCCGCGTCGAGCTGCAGATCGAAGCCGAACGTGTCGGCCTCGATGCGCGCGCGGTAGCGGTCGCCGTCGCCCTCGAGCCGCCAGTCGCCGATCCAGGCCCGGGTGCGCCCGACGGCCGCACCGGCGAGCGGATCGAGCGCGCGTTCGGAACGCTCGGCGTGCAGCAGGCGGCCGGCGGCGGGATCGGCCACCGCGGCGTGCGCCAGAATGAGTTGACGCGGCGCGAAGCGACTGGGGTTGTCCTCGCCGATACCGGTGCGCACGCGGAAGAAGGTCACCTGGAAGCCGCGCGCCCGGCCCGCGGCGTCCTCCAGCCAGCCGGTGACGTACCACCACTCCGTGCGGTACTCGGGATGGGCGCCATGATCCGCAGGAAAGCGCAACGGCCGGTCCGGGCGCACTGCGGGGAAATCCACCAGTCCGGTAGGCGGCCCGGCAGGCGGCCCGGCGGCGGCCACCGCGCCCGTCAGTGCGAGCAGCCACGCGAGCACGGCGCGCGCACGCATCACCAGTCCTCCCGCACGGCCAGCACCGCGTCCTGGCGCAGCGCCTGCCGGCCGGCGAGCCGGGCGGCGAGCGCGGCCAGCACAATCAGCGTCAGCGCGAAGGCCAGCAGCGTAGCGGCCGGCAGGTGCAGGTCCATGCTCCAGTGGAAGCTCTGGCGGTTGATCACCGCGATCAGCACCACCGCGATGGCACCGCCCGCCGCCAGGCCGACGGCGACGCCGACCGCGGCCGTCAGCGCGCCCTCGATGCCGAGCAGCGCGCCGATCTCGCGGCGCAGCACGCCCAGGTGGCGCAGCATGCCGAACTCCCTGCGGCGGCTGGTGGCGAGCGCGGCGAAGCTGGTGGCGACGCCGAACAGGCCGATCAGCACCGCCACCGCCTCCATCGCATAGGTGACGAAGAAGGTGCGGTCGAAGATCGCCAGGCTCTCCGCACGGATCGCGCCGGGCGTCTCGATCTCCACCGTGCGCTCCCCCAGCAGGGCGCGCAGCGCCGCCATGACCGCCTCCGGCCGCGCGCCGTCCGTGAGGTGGACGGCGAGGTCGTCGCTGCGCGGGTCGCCGGTGGCCGCGCGGTAGTCGGCGAGTGCGAGGATGACGGCGCCGTGCTGCCGGGCGTAATCGCGCGTGATGCCGGCGACGCGGAACGGCCGCAGCCGGCCTGCCAGCGGCAGCTCGAGCGCGGCGCCGGGCTGCAGACCCAGCAGATCCGCCAGCGCCTCCGAGATCCAGGCCGGCGGCACGCTCGACCGCCGCGGCCGCGGCATCGACGTCGGACACGACGAAGCCGGTGACGCCGTCCTCGATCACCTCGGGGACCGAACCGCAGTTGAACGCGATCACCGGGGTGCCGCAGGCCATCGCCTCGACC
>CAYWKV010000214.1:0-4723 GCA_964458835.1 uncultured Gammaproteobacteria bacterium
AGCGGGCTTCGCCCGCGAACGGTCCGGAGCATCGCCGGTTCGCGGCCAAGGCCGCCCCCACAGGCGGTCATCCGTGCACCTGTAGGAGCGGGCTCTGCCCGCGAACGGCCTGGAGCATCGCCGGTTCGCGGCCAGAGGCCGCCCCCACAGGGCCATGTCGAACGGTTCGGTGAAGATCGGTGATCTGTCGTGCCGTCATTGCGAGCGGAGCGAGGCGATCTCCTTCGGCGGCAGATCGACGTTGGGGATCGTCCGCTGCGCGCATCCCTGCGGGGCCCTCGGGGCCGGGTATCCTCACAATGGCGGATGAGATCAGAGGTTATTCCTCAGATCTGCCCCACCACCTTGATTACGCGGCTCAGCGGGAGACGCCGCCGCGCAGCGGCAGGGGCGGCGGGTCGGCCGGCTCTTCGCCCTCCAGGCTCAGGCCGCTGCTGTTGGCGATGGCCGGGGGCTCGCCGGGCACTTCGTTGCTGAGGTTGATGCGCAGGCGCAGGTTGTTCGGCGAGTCGGCATTGCGCAGCGACTCCTCGAGGGAAATCTTGCCGTCCATGTGCAGGCGGTAGAGGGCGCTGTCGAAGGTCTGCATGCCGATGTTCTCCGACTTCGCCATGACCTCCTTGATCTCGTGCACGTCGCCGCGGCGGATCATGTCCTGCACCAGCGGCGTGCCGAGCAGGATCTCGATGGCGGCACAGCGCTTGCCCTCGACGGTCGGGATCAGGCGCTGGGAGACGAAGGCGCGCAGGTTCAGCGACAGGTCGAGCAGCAGCTGGTTGCGGCGGTCCTCCGGGAAGAAGTTGATGATGCGGTCGAGCGCCTGGTTGGCGTTGTTGGCGTGCAGCGTCGAGATGGCCAGGTGACCGGTCTCGGCGAAGGTGATGGCGTGCTCCATGGTCTCGCGGTCGCGGATCTCGCCGATGAGGATCACGTCCGGCGCCTGGCGCAGGGTGTTCTTCAGGGCGTCCTCGTAGGTGTCGGTGTCGAGGCCGACCTCGCGCTGATTGACGATGGACTTCTTATGGTGGTGGATGAACTCGACCGGGTCCTCGATGGTGATGATATGGCCGGCGCTGTTGGTGTTGCGGTAGTCGATCAGCGATGCCAGCGAGGTGGACTTGCCCGAGCCGGTGGCGCCGACGAACAGCACCAGGCCGCGCTTCGCCATGATGATGTCGGTGAGCACGGGGGGCAGGCCGAGGTCCTGCCACTGCGGGATCTGGGTCTTGATGTTGCGCACCACCATGCCGATGGTGTTGCGCTGCTTGAAGATGTTCACGCGGAAGCGGCCGACGCCGGTCTCGGAGATGGCGAGATTCATTTCCGGCTTCTGCTCGAACTGCCTGGTCTGCTCCGCATCCATGAGCGAATAGGCGATCTCCTTGATGCGGTCCGGCGTCAGCGTGGCCTTGTCGACGACCTTCAGCTGGCCATGGAACTTCATGCAGGCCGGCGCCCCGGTGCTCAGATAGAGGTCCGATGCATCCTTCATCACCATGATCTTCAGAAAATCTTTGAATTCCATCTGCGTTCCCCGTGAACGGTTCTATGGGTGAGGCCGGCGGTTCCGCGCGCGCCCCGAGGCGGGAGGGGATCTGCCGGGCAACGGCGGTCCTAAGGTTTCGGCGCTGCGGCACCGGCCTTGAATCCGATTCGCCCCGGACTCGCCAAGACGCCGCGCGATCCGCGACAATGGTGGCCGGCCGCCCGCGGCGGTCCCGGCGGGCACCCGCGCCCTTGCTCGGATTGGCCACGGAAACACACGGAATGACACGGAAAATGGACGCGCGGTAGGCTTTGCATTCTGTGTGCTTCCGTGTGCTTCCGTGGCCATGGCGTTGCTCAGGGTAGCTGCGGAAGCACATGGAATGACGTGGACGGTAGGCGTGCGGCCGGTTTTGCTTTCTGTGTATTTCCGTGTGGTTCCGTGGCCATAGCGGTTGCATCACGCGGGCGCCGGGCCGTGCGGATAGGTGCAGTCGGAGAACCCGTTTTGTGATCCAGTCCACAGATGCCGTGACGCACGATCTGCCCGAGGCCTTGCGCGCCGACGTACGGCGCCATTGGGAGGCCTATCGCGCGGCGGCCGCGGAGGCCGGCATCGAGCCGCCGCGCAACGCCCATTTCCTGCGGTATCTGGGCCGGGTCTGGGCGGTCAGCGACTTCGTGGCGCTGAGCTGCGTGCGCGAGCCGGCCCTGATCGGCGACCTGCTGGCGAGCGGCGATCTGCTCGGCGACTATGCCCGCGGCGAGATGCTCGCGAAGGCGCAGGCGGCCGTGGCGGCCGTGGCCGATGCCGAGGCGTTGGGCAGTGCCCTGCGCCGGCTGCGGCGGCGCGAGCTGGTGCGCATCGCCTGGCGCGACCTGGCCGGCTGGGCGCCGGTCGACGAGGTCCTGGAGGACCTGTCGGCGCTGGCCGATGCCTGCGTGCAGGTGGCGCTGGCGCGGCTGCACGCCTGGCAGTGCCGGGACTACGGCACGCCCCTGATGACGGCCGGGACGGCCACCGGGACCGCTGCCGGCCGGCCGCAGGGGCTGGTGGTGCTCGGCATGGGCAAGCTCGGCGCGCGCGAGCTCAACTTCTCCTCCGACATCGATCTCATCTTCGCCTTTCCCGAAGCGGGTCCCGGGCCCGCCCGGCGCCGCGGCCGGCCGGGGCTCAGCGACGAGGAGTTCTTCAACCGGCTGGCGCAGGACCTCATCCAGGTGCTCAACGACCCGACGCCGGAGGGCTTCGTCTACCGCGTCGACATGCGCCTGCGGCCCTACGGCGACAGCGGGCCGCTGGCCATGAGCTTCGCGGCGCTGGAGGACTACTACCAGTCGCAGGGCCGCGAATGGGAACGCTATGCCATGGTCAAGGCGCGGCCGATCGCCGGCGACGCGCAGGACGCGGCCGAGCTGGCGGAGCTGCTGCGGCCGTTCGTCTATCGCCGCTACCTGGATTTCGGCGCCTTCGAGCAGCTGCGCGAGATGAAGGCGCTGATCCGCAGGGAGGTGGAGCGCCGCGGCCTGCGCGACGACATCAAGCTCGGCCCGGGCGGCATCCGCGAGGTGGAGTTCATCGTCCAGGCCTTCCAGCTGGTGCGTGGCGGCCGCGAGCCGGCGCTGCGCGAGCGCGGCCTGCTGAAGGCGCTCGGGCGCCTGGCGGTGCGCGGGCTGCTGCCCGCGTTCGCGGCGGAGCGCCTCGCCGCGGCCTACCGTTTCCTGCGGCGGGTCGAGAACCGCCTGCAGGCCCATGCCGACGAGCAGACCCATCGCCTGCCCGAGCACGAGAGCGGGCGGCTGCGGCTCGCCTTCAGCATGGGTTTCCCGGACTGGAAGGCGTTTCTGCGGGTGCTGGACGGCCATCGCCGCTTCGTCGACGGCCAGTTCCAGCAGGTGTTCGCCGCACCCCAGGCAGCGGCCCCGGAGGCGGCCGCCCCGAACGCGGACTTCGAGGCCCTGTGGGCGGGGCAGCTGGACGCGGAGGCGGCGCGGCACCTGCTGACCGGGCACGGCTGCGCGGACTGCGACGAGGCGTTGCGCCTGCTGGCCGCCTTCCGGGACAGCGCCGCCCTGCGCGGCATGGGCAGCCGGGGCCGCGCCCGCCTGGATCGGCTCATGCCCCTGCTGCTGGCCGCGGTCGTCGAGACGGCGGAACCGGTGCCGACCTTCGCCCGCGTCATGCGGGTGATCGAGTCCGTCGCGGGGCGCAGCGCCTACCTGGCGCTGCTGGTGGAGCACCCCATGGCGCTGTCGCAGCTGATGCGGTTGTGCGCCGCCAGTCCCTGGATCGCCGGGCAGCTGGCGCGCCACCCCCTGCTGCTGGACGAACTGCTGGATCCCCGTCAGCTGTATGCGCCGCTGCGCCGCGCCGACCTGGAGGCGCAGCTCGCCGTCCGCCTGGCGGACGTCGATGCCCTGGATCTGGAGCGGCAGATGGACACCCTGCGGCAGTTCCAGCAGGCCGCGGTGATCCGGGTGGCCGCCGCCGACATCGTGGGCGCCACGCCGCTGATGGTGGTCAGCGATTACCTCACCGACATCGCCGAGGTGATCCTCAACCGGGTGCTGGCCCTGTGCTGGCGGCATCTCGCGACGCGGCACGGCGAGCCGGGCTGCCGGCTGGACGGGACGCGCCGTCCGGCCGGCTTCGTCATCGTCGCCTACGGCAAGCTGGGCGGCATCGAGCTGAGCTATGGCTCCGATCTGGATCTGGTGTTCATCCATGACAGCCGCGGTAACGAGCAGGTCACCGACGGGCCGAAGCCGCTGGACAATCACGTCTTCTTCGCGCGCCTGGGTCAGCGCATCATCCATTTTCTGAACACCCTGACGCCGGCGGGCATCCTCTACGAGGTGGACATGCGCCTGCGCCCGAGCGGCGCCTCGGGGCTGCTGGTCACCAGTCTGGACACCTTCCGCGACTACCAGGAGAAGGACGCCTGGACCTGGGAGCACCAGGCCCTGGTGCGCACCCGCGTCGTGGCCGGCGACCCAGGACTCGCCGCGGCGGTAGCCCCGGGCCGCGGTGCCCGACGCGCGGCTCCTCGTGTCGGCGTTCCCGGAGGTGGCGCGCCTCACGGCCCGCGTCGCGGCCACCCGCCGCGATCGGCTCACCATGCACTTGCCGATGTTGACGCCGCCCCACGCCGAAGGAGGGCCTGGCGCCGCCCGTGTCGAACTGCGCGGCCGGCGTGGGCGACGTCGAGAGGTGATGGTGCTCGGTGTCATGGCCCGG
>CAYWKV010000215.1:0-4709 GCA_964458835.1 uncultured Gammaproteobacteria bacterium
GGTTGCCGATATCCGTGCCGTCCAGCGTCAAGGCATCCCGATGCGGATCGAAGGTCGGCGGCGGCGGCGCCAGCGCCAGCATGTCGCGCATGGACAGGACCGATCCGTCCGCGAAGCGGAACTGCTCGATGCCGAGTCCCAGAAGGCCATCGGTACGGTCGAGCTGGTAGTAGAGGGCGTTCGGCGATGATGGGTCGGGACCGCCGGGCTCCTCGTCCGGCGGCACGGAATGGGGTATGACCACCCGCACGCCCGCATCCGGTGCCCAGGCGATGTCCAGCGTCGTGAACGGGAGTCCCGTGTCTGCGGAAACATGCGTTCCCCACGAGAACGCGAGATCGGCGACCGCGATGCCCGGTGCGAACTCGACGGTGTCGCGTTCGATGACGCCCGCCTCGATCAGCGACGGCAGCGCGAGATAGTCGTTGGGCTGCAGCCGCGGCAACGGCGGCAGCGGGTCGTCGACGCCGTACCACATATAATTCGGATGACCGATGGACCGGTAGTACCAGTCCGAATACGGCGATGTCGGCAGGCCCACCTCGCCCCACCTCAGATGGGGCTGGCCGGTGTCCTCGATGACATCGCAGCCGTCGGTGAGGCCGACGACGTAGGTGTCGGCGCCCGCGCGGCCGTCCAGCCGATCGGTGCCCGCGCCGCCGATGAGCGTGTCGTGCGCGTCGCTTCCGCGGAGCTCGTCGTCGCCGGCGTTGCCGTACAGCACGGCGCCCAGCACGCGGCTGTCCGTCGGGCCATAGCCATAGACGGATTCCCAGCGCGCCCCGCGGTACTGCTCCGGCCCTCCCCACACGCGTGGATAGCTCGCGGAGATCACGTCGTTGCCGGCCCCGCCATCGGCGACGGCGTGGCCCTGAACCGCAATCGTGTCGTCACCGTCGCCGCCCGTCACCTGCTCCAGCGTCAGCGTGTCATCGTAGCGATAAACGGAATGCGTCACGGTGCGGGTGGTGACGCCGGCCGGGGCCGTGCCGCCGTAGACCCAGTACCCGGTCACCTGCGTCGAACCGACCGCGCCGGTGTAGCTATCGACGGCCAGACTGCCACCGCCGTCCTCCGCCTGACTGCTGCCGTGCACGGTCACCACCGTGGCCCCCGACGGGATCTCGAAACCGGCATAGCCGCCCGCGGGATAGAAGCGTGCCGTCCCGCCGCCCGAGCCGCCCGCCAGGGCGACCGCCCCCGGGCGACTTTCATAGTCGGCGACCTGGGTCGTGGTCTGGCTCACCAGTGTGCGCTCCCGGACGAACGGCCCGCTCTGCTGCACATAGGAACCGCCCTCGACCGTCACCGGCCGGACCGTGAACGCCGCACTGTAGTGGCTGGTGCCGCTGCTCGAGGTGCCGATGCCGGAGCCAGTGCGCCGCAGCACGCCGTCGGCGCCGGGCGCATAGCCGAGCTGGGCGAGCGTGGTCGTGTACAGCGCGCGCACGCGGTTGCCGTAGTCCTCGACGATCGCTGCGAAGGTCGCCGGGACGTGGGTGGCCGGCGGCGGCCCGACGAGATCCTCCAACGGGCGCGTCGCGCCGGCGGCATCGCGCATCCACCAGACCTGCGGCATGGCGGCGTAATCCCGGATGCGCACGCCGTCCGCGCCGCCCTTGAACCGCACGCGCAGGTCGTTCGCCTCCCGCCAGACGTCCAGATCCTCGAAGCGGACGCCGGGACCGAGGGTGAGCGTGCCCGGGTCCACGCCGTCCTCGACCACCAGGTCGGTGCCCATGCCCCATCGCAGCAGATAGCTGTCCGCCCCGGCGTCGCCGGACAGGACATCGTCACCGGGGCCGCCGTCCAGCACATCGTCGCCGGCGCCGCCGCTCAGACTGTCGGTACCCTGACCGCCCACCAGGTCGTCATTGCCGGCGGCGCCGTGGATGTGATCGTCGCCGGCCCCGCCGTCGATGCGGTCGTCCATGCCGCTGCCGTGCATCACATCGTCGCGCGCGGTTCCCTCGATCAGCAGCGGCACCGGCGCCTGCCCCACGAGGTCGGCGTGCGTGACGACCATACCGTCCGCGAAGCGGTATTCCTGAACCACGCCGGACAGGCCATTGCGAATCACGATCGCATCGCCGGACCCGCCGTAGCCGATGCGCAGATACTGCGCGCCGTCATCGCCCTGGTACTGGGCGACGGTGAGGCTTTCGCGCGTGATGCCCGCGCCGAACGCGATCGCGTTGGCGCCCTCGACGTCCATGACGATGTCCACGCCGCTCCCGGGCGCCGCCACGAAGACATCATCGCCGGCGCCGCCGTAGAGCAGGTCGCTGCCCGCGCCGCCGTCGAGGCGGTCGTGGCCGTCCTCGCCGAACAAGCGGTCGGCGCCTTCGCCGCCGGCGAGCACATCATCGCCGCCCCGGCCCAGCAGGAGGTCGTCGCCCGCCAGCCCGTCGAGCATGTTCGCCGCGGCATTGCCGAACAGGCGGTTGGCCAAGGCGTTGCCCGCGGCATCGAGCGCGGCCTCACCGCTCAGCGCGACGTTCTCGACCTGGGCGGGCGCCGCGAAGCCGATGAAGGTCTCGACGGTGTCGTTGCCCGCCGCGGCATCTTCGATGACGGTATCCGCGGCATCGTCGACGACGTAGATGTCGTTGCCGGTGCCGCCCCGCAGCGTGTCGGCGCCGGCGCCGCCGTCGAGGCGGTCGTTGCCCGCGCCGGCCTCGATGCGATCCGCGCCGCCCTGCCCGTGAATCACGTCGCCGCCGTCGGCCGCGGAGCCCGTGCCGGCATCGCCGATCAGGACGTCATCCTGGTCGCTGCCGTAAAAGGTGTCGTCGGCATCCGTCCCGTGCAGATTCACGGCCGGCGCCAGCCGCATCAGCCGCGCCTGGTCCAGGCTGCCGTTCGCGAACCCGTACCGCCCGTCGGCCGCCAGGAACCCACCGTCGATCCACAGCGTCTGCGCGCCCGCCACGATGCCCAGGTACTGTTCGCCCGCGGCGCCGTCGTATTGCCGGATGCCGATCGCATCACTGCCGATGTCCTCCAGCCGGAGCCGGCCCGCCCGTCCATGCACCGTGTCGGAGCCGTCGCCGGCGCGCCAGATCACGAGGTCCTGTGCATCGGTGAAGAGCACGTCATCGCCCGTGCCGCCATCGAGGATGTCGGCGCCCGCTCCGCCGTCCAGGATGTCGTCATCCTCGCCACCGTGGAGCATGTCATTCCCTTCCCCACCCCGCAGCTCGTCGTTGCCCGTGCCGCCGTCGAGCGTATCGCTGCCGCCGTCGCCGACCAGAACATCATTGCCGGCCTCGCCGTGCAGGACGTCGTTCCCGTGTCCGCCGACCGGGACGTTGCCGTCGTCGCCGAACAGATAATCGTTGCCCGCACCGCCGAACAGCACGTCGTGTCCGCCGCCACCGACCAGGCCCGCCGTCCCGTCCGCGCCGACCAGGCCGGATGCATCCGTGCGCCCGTCGTCCCCGTCGCCGCCCAGCAGCACGTCGTCACCGGCGCCGCCGGCCAGCAGATCGGCGCCCGCGCCGCCGTCGAGCCGGTCGTGGCCGCCGTTGCCGTATAACGCGTCATCGCCGGCACCGCCGTGGAGCTGATCGTTGCCGTGCGCGCCGGCCGGCACCGAGGTGCCGTCCCCATGGATGCGATCCGCGCCGCCCTGTCCGAACAGGACATCGCTGCCCTCGCCGCCGAACAGCACGTCGTCCTCCGTCCCGCCGTCGATGACGTCGTCGCCCAGTTCTCCGAACAGCCAGTCTGTGCCGGTGCCGCCGAAGATCAGGTCCGCCCCACCGGCGTCCGAGGTCACGACCTCGGCATCGACGAACGTGCTCACGTACGTCAGCACGCCCGCATCGTTCCGCACCTCGCGCGTGATGGCCCACTCGGTACCGACCCGGGTTGCGCCCTGATCGCCCCGGACATGGTCGTCACCGCCGCCCGCGATGAGGGTGTCCGCGCCGCCGCCGCCCAGCAGCGCGTCGTCGCCCGCGGCACCGATCAGGATGTCGTTCTGTGCGCCGCCGTCGAGCCACTCGCCCTGCGCGCCGCTGCCGGCCTGCGTCTCGCCGGCCGTGCGCGCGGCGTCCACGCCGTTTTCGTCTTCGGCGAACAGGACATCGTTGCCGGCTCCGCCCAGGAGGATGTCCCGGCCGGCGCCCCCGATCAGCACGTCGTCGCCCGCCGCGCCGCTGGCGACGTCGTCGCCGGCGCCCGCCTCCAGCCGGTCGTCGCCGCCCCGCCATGCATCCAGGGTATCGTTGCCGCCCAGCGCCGTGAGGCGATCGTTGCCGGCGCTGTCGAACAGCCTGTCTTCGCGGTTCCTGTCGTTCCTGCCGGGGTCCACGATGACGTTGCCGAGCTCGTCGTAGCCGACCTGCACGCCGGGTGTGGCGCTGTCCTGATCCAGCGGTCTCAGGTCACCGGCGATCTCCGCATCGAAGACCGCAGCCGCCGGTTCGCCGGCGTCCGTGATCCGCAGGCCCTCGACCGTGCGCGTCACCTCGCCTTCGGCATCGGTCCGATACTGTGGCGTGAACTGCAGCCGGCCCACGAGCTCGTCGTCCACGTCCGTGTCGCCCAGCGCCGCCAGCGAGAGCACGGCGAAGGTCCGGCCCACCGGTATGCGCATCTCGAAACGGCCCGCTCGGCGCTCCGCGCCCGTGACCGAAAAGTCGCGGTTCACATCGAGCCCGTAGTTGTCTAACGCGTTGTCCGTAAAATCCACGACAATGACC
>CAYWKV010000216.1:0-4697 GCA_964458835.1 uncultured Gammaproteobacteria bacterium
CCCTGAGCGCCGCCCTCGACGAGGGCTTCGAGCGCGGCACGGCCGGCGCCGCCGGCTTCGAGCTGCTGAAGCTGCGCGGCTACGATCCGAACCTGCGCCTGATCGCGGAAAGCGGCGCAGGCATCGACGGCCTTCCGACGGCACCCCCGCCCGGTCTGGACCAGGTGCCGGCGGACGACCTCGATGCCGCCCGCACCCGCGACGCACTGTGGTCGCTGCGCGGCACCCCCTACTATTCGCTGCGCGTGCCGATCGGCGAAGGCACGCCGCTCGGCTACCTGGAGATCGTCGCCGCGCCGGTGACCAGCCTGCGCTCCATCCAGGACACGCTGAAGCTGCCGTTCAGCATCGCCACCGGCGACGGTGCCATCCTCTACCGCTCCGAGGGCTGGCGCCCGGCCGGCGACGCCGAATTGCCCGTGCGCCACGCAGTCACGAGCAGCGGCGGCGGTCCGCTGCTCGAACTCGAGGTCATCGAACCGGTGGATAAGCTCTACACCGACATGGCGCAGGTGCGCAGCGCCACCGCCGTCGCCTACCTGGTCCTGACCGGCGGCAGCCTGGTGCTCGCCATCTGGCTGTTCCGCAGCTTCCTGTTCCGTCCCGTCGAGCATCTCATGCAGGACATGCAGCGCGCCGCCGAGGGCGAGCTGCAGGGCTCCGTGCGCGCGCGGGCGCTGAAGGAGTTCAACACGCTGGCCAGGACCTTCGATCGCATGCGCCAGAAGATCCACGACCTGGTGGAGCGCGAACGCCAGCACGCCGAGGACGTCACCGGCAAGGTGGAGCTCATCCAGGACGTGGTGCAGCTCGCGGCGAAGGGCGACCTCACGGGCCAGCTGATGGTGTACCGCGACCACGATGTGATCTCCGGTCTCGCGGCCGGCATCCAGGGCATGCTCGACAGCCTCAACAATCTGGTGGCGCGCATCCAGCAGTCCGGCATCCAGGTGACCTCCTCGGCCACCGAGATCGCCGCCACCGCCAAACAGCAGGAGGCCACCGTCAGCGAACAGGCCGCGACCACCAACGAGATCCGCGCCACCGTCACCGAGATCTCCGCAACCTCGAAAGAGCTCGTCAATACCATGCACGAGGTCACCGACGTCGCGCTGAAGACCTCCGAAAGCGCCAATCATGGCCGTACCTCGCTGGTACGCATGGAGGAAACCATGCGCAACATGATGGAGGCCACCGCGGCGATCGGTTCCAAGCTCGCGGTGCTGTCGGAGAAGGCCGGCAACATCAACACCGTCGTCACCACCATCAACAAGGTGTCCGACCAGACCAACCTGCTGTCGCTGAACGCCGCCATCGAGGCCGAGAAGGCCGGCGAGTACGGCGTCGGCTTCGCGGTGGTCGCCACCGAGATCCGCCGTCTCGCCGATCAGACCGCGGTCGCCACCTGGGACATCGAACAGATGGTCAAGGAGATGCAGTCGGCGGTCTCCGCCGGTGTGATGGGCATGGAGAAGTTCTCCACCGAGGTGCGCCAGGGCGTGGAGGACGTGCGCCGCGTCGGCGCGCAGCTGGCCCACATCATCGAACAGGTCGAACACCTGATCCCCCGTTTCGAGGAGGTGCACGAGGGCATGCAGTCGCAGGCCAAGGGCGCGCAGCAGATCAGCGAGGCGATGGTGCAGTTGGCCGACTCCTCGCAGCAGACGGCGGAATCGCTGCGCCAGTCCAACGGTGCGATCGTGCAGCTCAACGATGCGGCGCGGCGCCTGCAGGAAGGCGTCTCCCACTTCAAGGTGAACAAGCAGGGCGCGTGATGCTGCATCTTCTGCTGCGACTTGGAAACGAGCGCTACGCCCTGGACGCGCGGCGCATCGTCGAGGTCGTCCCGATGGTCCGCTGCCGTCCGCTGCCGCACACGCCACCCTGGGTGGCCGGGACGTTCGACTACCGCGGCCGGCTGGTGCCAGTGGTCGATCTGTGCCGCCTCATGGGTGCCGCACCCTGCCGGGCGCTGTACACCACGCGCACCGTCCTCGCCGACTACACGACGGCCGACGGCGGCAGCCACGTCCTGGGGTTGCTGGCCGAACAGGTCACGGAGACGGTGAAGCTGGACCCCGCGACCTTCGAGGATGCCGGCGTGTGCGTGCCCGCAGCGCCTTATCTCGGTGGGCTGGCACGGCAGGATGCGGGGCTTATCCAGCGCATCGACGTCGCGCGGCTGCTGCCGGACGACGTGCGCCGGCTGCTGTTCACGGAGTGCGTCTGATGTCGTTCGCCGGCGTCGAAGCGCTGCTGCGCGACAGCATGGGCCTGAGCCCGGCCTCCATCGGGAGTCCGGCGATCGCCCGTGCCGTGCAGCAGCGCATGCACGAGCGCGGCATCGCGACCGTCGAAGACTATCTGCCGCGGCTGCAGGGCAGCCGCACGGAACTCGCCGCGCTCATCGAGCTCGTGGTCGTTCCCGAAACCTGGTTCTTCCGCGACCGCGCGCCCTTCGAGGCGCTCGCCCACTACGCGCGCCGACACTGGCTGACGGCGCCCGCCGCGACGCCGGTGCGCATACTGAGCGTGCCCTGCTCCACCGGCGAAGAGCCCTATACCATCGTCATGGCGCTGCTCGACGCCGGCTTGCCGCCGGCGCGCTTCCGCGTCGACGCCGTCGACATCAGCGAGGTGAATCTGGAGCGCGCCCGCACAGCGCGCTACGGCGAGCACTCCTTCCGCGGCAACGACATCGGCTTCCGCAAACGGTATTTCATGCCGGACGGCGACCGTTACCGGCTGCGGCCGGATGTCACCGAGCGCGTGCGCTTTCTGCACGGCAACCTGCTCGCCCCCGGGTTTCTGGCCGGCGAGGCGCCCTACGACGCGCTGTTCTGCCGCAATCTGCTCATCTATTTCGACCGCGAGACGCAGGCGCGCGCCCTGCGCGTCATCGAGCGCCTGCTCGCCCGCCCGGGGCTGCTGTTTCTCGGGCACGCCGAATCCGGCGTGATGGTCGGCCGCGATTTCACCACGCTCGATCAGCCGTGCAGCTTCGCATTCGTGCACGGCGGTCGCGGGATCGCGGCGACGACCGCGCCGCCGCCCCCGTTTGCCGTATCGGTGCGACGCCGTGCCGCCGTGCGGCCGGCCGCCCGGTCCACGCCCCGTGCCACACCCCATACCGCGCCCCGCTCTGCCGGCCGGCCGCATGCGCTGCCCGAGTCACGCCCGAAAGTGCCGGCGATGCCGGAGCGTGATCCGGCGCTGGCCGCGGCCACGCAGCTCGCCAACGAAGGCCATCTCGCCGAGGCAGCCGCGCTCTGCGAACGCCACCTGCGCGAACAGGGCCCGGATGCCCAGGCCTTCCATCTGCTCGGCCTGCTGCGCGAGGCGGTGGGCGAGCCGGATGAGGCCGAGGCGTGCCTGCGCAAGGCGATCTATCTGGATCCGAGCCACTACGAGGCGCTGACCCATCTGGCCACGCTTCTGGACGGCAAAGGCGATCACGCCAATGCCGAGCTGATGCGGCAGCGCGCCCGGCGCAGCTTCGAACGCATGCAGGAGGCGGCGCGCGACGCCGGCGGCGCATGAGCGAACCGATCATCCGTCCCGATGCCGCCGTCGCCATCGACGACTGCTGGAACCGCATTGGTGTGTGGCGGCGCAGCGGCGAGATCTGCCCGGAACTCGTGCGCGTGATCCACTGCCGCAATTGCGAACGCTATTCCGCGGCCGGCCGGCAGATCCTGCAACGCGAGATCCCGGCCGGCTACCGCGACGAATGGACCCGCGTACTCGCCGAGCCCGAGCGGCGGCATCAGCCCGATACGGAATCCATCGTCATCTTCCGCCTGGGCGACGAGTGGCTGGCCGTCCCCAGCCGCATCGTCAGCGAAATCACCTCTGCCAAGCCGATACGCCGGCTGCCGCACATGCGTTCACTGGTGAAAGGCCTGGTCAACATGCGCGGCGAACTGCAGCTGTGCATGTCGCTCGGCGCATTGCTCGGACTGGAAAAAGGCGGTCAGCCGCGCCGTATCGGCAGCGTGGGCATCTCTGACCGCATGCTGCTGATCGGCGACCGGGGCAAGCGTTTCGTGTTTCCCGTCACCGAGGTACATGGCCTGCATCGCCATCATCCCGGCGAACTGCTGCCAGTTCCGGCAACGCTGGGCAAATCCAAGGCGAGCTATACGAAAGGGGTGCTCCACTGGCGCGATGAGCACGTCGCCTGCCTGGATGCCGATCTTCTGTTCAAGGCTCTGAACGGGAGTCTGACATGAGCGGCCTGGACGGATTCTCCATGCTCGAGTTGTTCCGCTCCGAGGTCGCCACGCAGGCGGCCCGGCTCGGCGAGCACCTGCTGACCCTGGAGAAACAACCGGACGACGGCCAGGCGCTGGAGGCGCTCATGCGCGCCGCGCATTCCATCAAAGGCGCTGCACGCATGGTCAACGTCGAGCCCGCGGTGCGGGTCGCGCACGTCATGGAGGACGTGTTCGTGGCCGCGCAGCGGCGCCGCCTGATCCTGGCTGCCGAGGCCGTCGATGTCCTGCTGCGCGGCACGGACATGCTCAAGCGCGTCGCCGACGAGGCCGACCGGCCCGACTGGACCGGGCGGCATGCAGACGAACTGGCGCAGCTGCTGGAGGCATTGCATGGCATCCTGGCCACGCCGCCCGCCGCGCCCGCCGTGGACGCGCCGCCACCGGCCGCGGCGGTACCCGGCGACCGCTCGGCCGGGGCGG
>CAYWKV010000217.1:0-4665 GCA_964458835.1 uncultured Gammaproteobacteria bacterium
CCGGGTTTGCGCAATGAATGCTTTCCGTGTTGTTCCGTGGATTCCGTGGCCAAGAAGGGTTTGGAGACGCCCCACTAAAACGCGTAGGGCCAGCGCACGGTTATGTTCACGTCCGGCGCGTCTGCCGTCACCCCCAGCTCCAGATTGGTGTTGAGACTCGAGCGTTCGTTCAGCCGGTAACTGAAACCCAGCAGCAGCGCGCCCACGTCGAGGCTGGACGAGACCAGCTTGACGCCATTGATCTCGGTCTCCGTACGCTGGATGAAGTCGTGCTTGTAGCCGAGCGTGAAGGACGCGGCCGAGTTGATCGCGTATGCCATGCCGAAGCTCATGCGGACGGCGTCGCCCGGATCGAACGTGCCCACTCTCTGCGGATCACCACCTGAGACCGCAATCGTCTTACCGACGTCCTCCTCCAGCGCGAACAGGTAGCCGAGATTGCCGAAGAGTACCGCGGGATCGGTCGGGAACAGCACCGTGACGCTGGGTTCGACCGCCTGGAAACCCGAGCCCGTGGCGAGTTCCGTCTCGACGCCGTCGGCATCGCGGGCGACGTCGAACGGCCCATCCCCGGTGTCCGATTTGTAGCGCAGGTTGCCGACGAAGAACGGCCATCCCCCTTCGCCGCGGTTGATCTGGTAATGCGCGGAGAGTTCGATGTCGCCCAGGCCGTCACCCTCCAGGTCGCGGGTCACCTCCGCGCCCGCGGTGACGTCGGGGATGGTGGCGCGCAACGTGTCGTCGCGCCAGATGTAGGGGATCTTGCCTTCGATCTCGAGGCGGTTGGTGAGGCCGTAGCGCGCCGTGATCGCGGGCGAGAGCAGATCACGGTCCGCGTCCTGGGCCTCCAGGATGCCGATGAGGAAGCTTTCGAGGATCTCCACCCCCAGGAACGTGAGCCGGTTGACCTGTGAATTGGAGTACTGCAGGGAGGGTTCGAGTACCCAGCGGCCCTTCGGCGTCAGCACCCCGCCCAGTTCGGGAATGGCCTGCACATCGGGCCGGGTGCGCTTCGCCCGCGGCGGCGACTTGCCCACCGGCTGCGCAGTCGCAGGCGTGTCGGCCTGGCTCACCCGCACAGGCGGCAGACGCGGCCCGTCCGGCACCGGCGCGCCGGTGGCGACGCCCGCCGCCGCACTGCCACCGCGCAGATCGCCCAGTGCGGCACCCGCCAGCGGCGGTCCCTGCAACCGCTCCAGGGCCTCGCGCTGCTGCCTGAGCAGTTCCGCCTGCCGGGCGATCAGCGCGGCCTGCTGTTCCAGCACGCGCCTCTGTTCCGCGAGTTCCCGCCGATGCTCCAACGTCGCCTGCTGTTCAGCGGCCAGATCGTGTGCCAGACGATCGAGCCGCGCGGCGACCGACGGACCATCGGCTGTCTCCGCCAGACAGGCATTCGTCACGGCGAGATGAACGAGCAACGCCAGAATCTTTCGGTTCATGCCACTCCTCCCTTGTGAGCCTCCGGCCGTACCGACACGGCAGGCCGGCACCATTTCGATTCACCCCCCCGAGCAGACACCGGCACGCACGGCAGACGCGGACGCGCCGTCATTCTGGACGAGCCTGTATTTGCGCAGCAGGCGGTAGAGCGTGATGCGCGCCACCCCCAGCTGGCGGGCCGCCTCGGAGATGTTGTTGCCGCAGCAGCGCAGCGAACTCTCAATCGCGCGCCGCTCCGCCTCGCCGCGCGCCGCCTCCAGCGTGCGCACCCGTGCCGCCGCGGGCGGTGCCTCGAAATCCAGCTCCGTTGCGGTGATGAGGCTACGCTCGCACATGACGCTGGCGCGGCGCACGCGGTTCATCAGCTCGCGCACATTGCCCGGCCACGCGTAGGCGCGCATCGCCTCCAGCGCGTCCGGTGAGAACCCCCGGATGTTCCCGTTGCGCTCTTCGGCGAACGTCATGAAGAAGTGGTGAGCCAGCTCGTCGATGTCGCTCAGGCGCTCGCGCAGCGGCGGCATGCCGAGCTGCAGCACGTTGAGCCGGTAATAGAGGTCTTCCCGGAAGCGTCCCCGGCGCACGGCCTCCTGGAGCTCGATGTGGCTGGCGGCGATGACGCGGACGTCCACCGTCAGGGTCTCGGTGCTGCCCAGTCGCTCGATGGTGTGCTCCTGGAGGAAACGCAGGAGGTTCACCTGCAGTTCGAGCGGCAGATCGCCGATCTCGTCCAGGAATACGGTGCCGCCGTCGGCCGCCTCGATGCGCCCGATATGCCGCCTGTGCGCGCCGGTGAAGGCGCCCTTCTCATGTCCGAACAGCACGGACTGGATCAGGTCGGGCGGAATGGCGCCGCAGTTGACCGCCAGGAAGGGGCCGTCGCGCCGCCGGGATTCCCGGTGGATCGCCTGCGCGGCCAGCTCCTTTCCGGTGCCGCTCTCGCCACTCAGCATAACGGGTGCGTCGACCTGCGCGATCTTGCGTATGGCCCGCACGACCTGCGCGATGGCGGGGCTGCTGCCGATCAGGCCGTGCGTGCCGGCCGGCTGGACGACGGTGTCGCGGCCGCTGCGGTTCGCCTGAACCATCCCGTAGGCATGGCCCATGCTGTGGAGCAGCCGTACCGGGTCCAGCGGCAGGGTGTGGTAGTCGTAGAGAAAGCCGGGAATGAACTTCAGCTGCAGCAGTGCGGGCAGCAGCTCAGCGTCGGCCAGGCCGATCCAGCCGGTACCGGGCGTCGACCGCAGCAACTGTGCGACCCTGTCGGCCCGGCCATTGAGGTGGTCTCTGGAGAATTCGACGAGTCCGAGGCTGGGCTGCAATCTGCCGATGAGCGCCTGCGCCGTTTCGATGGTGTGGGCGAATTCGATTCGCCAGCCGGTTGCCTGAATGCGGTCTTTGAGAAGATCTGCCGCTCCACTCGATGTAAGGCACACGACATTCCTTTCCATGCCCCCTCCCTCGCACGCGTGCCGGGCGCCTTCGTCGGGTACGGCCTGCCGGAACCACGTCCGACTCCCTGTGCCGTCCGTTCGCCGGCAAGTGCGTACTGTTTTTGCCGACTACCCGATTCAATGTAGCAGGCTTCCGGAACGCTGCAATGCGGCGAACCGACGTTTGCGTTGACCCGATCGTCGCCGGCACGGAACGCACTACGCGACAGGTAAGTAACGTATCGAATCAAACGAATTTCAGATGACGGGTTCGCACACGCCTCGAAACACAGGCCGAGCGGCACGCACGGCGGCGGATGCGGCAGGCAAAAAAAACCCGCAGGCCGTGGCGCTGCGGGTTTCTGTCATCGCTCCGGAGACTCCGGATCTGGATTTGGTGCCGACGGAGAGACTCGAACTCTCACGACTTTCGTCACTACCCCCTCAAGATAGCGTGTCTACCAATTCCACCACGTCGGCAAATAGTCGGGTGATCTGCGGTCCGCTTCAGGGCAGGTCGCTGCCGCCGGCCGGAGACGCGGGCGCCGGCGGGACGTCCGGCACATCGGACGGTGCGGCCGGGGCCTCATCGGCGGGGGTTTCGCGGGGCGCCGGCGCCGGCTGCACCCGTTCGATCACGCTTGCCGGGCCCTTGCTGTCGCCGATCACCAGCGGCGTGGACAGCAGCAGGCTGTTGGCGAAGAACAGCGTCGCGAGGATGGCCGTGGTACGCGACAGGAACGAGCCCGCGCCGCGCGAGCCGAACACGGTCGCCGAAGCACCGCTGCCGAAGGCCGCGCCGGCATCCGCGCCCTTGCCGTGCTGCAACAGCACCAGCACGATTACGCCGACCGCCAACAGGACCTGAACCACCAACAACAGCGTATACATAAATCGATGTCTTACCTCGTCGCCGCGGCCTCACGCCCCGGCACAGTGTTCCGGCCCGGCCTCAGGCCTGGTCCGGTGCCCGGCAGATCGCCAGGAATTCCTCGGCCGTCAGCGACGCGCCGCCGATCAGGCCGCCGTCGATGTCGGGCATGCCGAACAGCTCGGCCGCATTCGAACCCTTCACGCTGCCGCCGTAGAGGATCTGCACCTTCCCGGCGACACCCTTGTCCAGCCCGGCCAGCTTGGCGCGGATGAAGGCGTGCACGTCCTGCGCCTGCTGCGGGCTGGCGGTCTTGCCGGTGCCGATCGCCCAGACCGGTTCATAGGCGATCACGGCCTCGCCCAGTGCGGCGATGCCCTCGAGTTCGATCACCGCGTCGAGCTGGCGGCCGACCACCTGCTCGGTGATACCCTGCTCGCGCTCTTCCAGCAGTTCGCCCACGCACAGGATCGGGACCAGGCCGTACTTGCGCGCCGCGGCGAACTTGCGCGCGGTGAAGGCGTCGTCCTCACCGTAGATCGAACGGCGCTCGGAGTGGCCGACGATGGCATAGGTGCAGCCCACGTCCTTCAACATCGGGCCGGCGACCTCGCCGGTGAACGCACCCGACTCCTGATCGCTGATGTCCTGTGACCCGACGGCGATCTTCGTGCCCTTGGCCTGTTCGACGACACGGGGGATGTAGACGAAGGGGGGACACACCGCGACGGCCGCCGTCCTGACGTCTGCGAGCCCCTGTTTGATGCCGGCCATGAGCGCGTCGATGCCCGCCGCCGAGCCGTTCATCTTCCAGTTGCCTGCCACCAGCGGTTGTCGCATGCCGCGCCCTCTCTCCACGTCCCGAATCAAAGCGCGCTAGCTTAGCCGCGGGAGGGGGAAAATGCAATTTGGGGGCTAGGGGCT
>CAYWKV010000218.1:0-4632 GCA_964458835.1 uncultured Gammaproteobacteria bacterium
CCTGATCGAGGCTGCCCCAGTTGACGCCGATGCGCACCGGCTTGGCATGGTCGTGCGCGAAACCGATCAGTGTGGCGAACTGTTCATCCTTCTTCCTGCCACGGCCGACGTTGCCGGGATTGATGCGGTATTTGGCCAGCGCCCCGGCACAGGCCGGGTGCCTGGTCAGCAGGCGGTGGCCGTTGAAATGGAAGTCGCCGATCAGCGGCACGGACAGGCCCATGTCGTCGAGGCGCCGGCGGATCTCCGGCACGGCCGCGGCAGCCTCGTCGCTGTTGACTGTAATGCGCACCAGTTCCGATCCGGCCTTGGCGAGCTGTGCTACCTGTACCGCCGTGCCCACCGCATCGGCGGTGTCGGTATTGGTCATCGACTGCACGACCACCGGCTGATCGCCGCCGACGGTCACCTGACCGATGCGGACAGGAACGCTGGGACGGCGCTGGACGGGACTGGGATGGCTGGACATACTGGGCTTGGCGCGTGGAGATGACCGCGCCATTATCGCAACCGCGCGCCGTCCCTGTCACCCGTGGCGCGAGGCGCCCATGGGTGCGGGCTTTGCCCGCGAACGGGATCGTCCATGGCGGTTTGCCGCCCGTGCGCCAGGGTCGCTTCTCGGCGCAAGCGCCTCACCGTCAGGTCGCTTCTGCGCTGTCCGCGGGCCATCCGTGAATCTCGGAAACAGGAAAGCTATGAGCACCTTCAATGCCTTCCGCATTCACCAGGATGCATCCGGCCACCGTGCCGGGCTGGAGTCCCTCAATCTCGACCGGCTGTCGCCAGGCGAGGTGACCGTACGTGTCGAGTGGTCGGCCGTGAACTACAAGGACGCGCTGGCCGTCACGGGGCAGCGCAGGATACTGCGCCATTCGCCGCTGGTCGGGGGTGTCGATGCGGCGGGCCGCGTGGAGGCGTCGGCCGATCCGAATCTGCCGGCGGGTGCCCGGGTCGTGGTTACCGGCGGTGGGTTGGGCGAGGTCCGTGACGGCGGCTTTGCGCCTTATCTCCGCGTCCCCGCGGCGTTGGCGATCCCGTTGCCCGACGGCCTTTCCACGCGGCAGGCCATGATCGTCGGTACCGCCGGGTTCACCGCCATGCTCGCGCTGACGCGGATGGAACAGAACGGGCAGACGCCGGAACTCGGCCCGATCCTGGTGACCGGCGCCAGCGGTGGCGTAGGCAGTTTTGCCACGGTGCTGTGCGCGCGGCACGGCTACGAGGTCGCCGCGCTGACCCTGAAGCCGGCGGGGATCGACTATCTGCAGGCGCTCGGTGCGCAGAAGGTCATCCTGCGCGAAGGCCTGGCGATGGGGCGGCGGGCGCTCGAGACCGCCCGCTTCGGCGGCGTGATCGATACGCTCGGGGGCGAGTATCTCGGCTGGGCAGTGCGCTGCGTGCGCCCGCACGGCAACGTCGCCGTCATCGGCATGGCCACCGGCACGGATTTCAGCAGCTCGGTGATGCCCTTCATCCTGCGCGGTGTGAATCTGCTCGGCATCAACTCCGTCGACGTACCGCGCGACCCGCGTGAGCGCATCTGGGCGCGGCTGGCGCAGGATCTCGATGCCGCGCAGCTCGACCGCATCTGCGCAGGGGAGATCGCGCTCGACGAGCTGCCGGCATTCTGCGCGGAGATGCTGGCGGGGCATGTTCACGGGCGGACGCTGGTGAAGCTCGCGTAAAGCATCATGGCCGCCGCCCGCCAGGATGTGCGTCCTGGAGCGCCATGGCGCCGGGTGTGGTCTCCGTGCGCGCCACGGCAGCCGCTGGCAGCGGCGGCATCAGCAGAGATCCTTGGTCGCCACCGGCCTCTGTGGATCGCGTATCCACTCGCTCCATGAACCCGCGTACAGTTTCGCGCCGCTCATTCCCGCGATTTCCAGTGCGATCAGGCTGTGGCAGGCCGTGACGCCGGAGCCGCACATGACGATACAGCGGTCCGGCGGCACGTCGTCGAGCACGCGGCGGTACATCTTCCGCAACGCCTCCGGCGGCAGAAAGCAGGCACCGGCATCGAGGTTGCTCTGGTAAGGCAGGTTGCGTGCGCCGGGAATATGTCCGGCGACCGGGTCGATGGGCTCCTTTTCGCCGGCGAAGCGTTCCGGCGTGCGCGCGTCGATCAGGCAATGGGTGTCGTGGGCGATCTGCGTGGCGAGTTCTCCGGCGGTGGCGACCATGTCCGCACGGGGCGTGCCCTGGAACACGGCCGGCACGACTTCGGGTATCGCGGTATCCAGCGGCTGCGCGGCGGCCGCCCAGGCCTGCAGACCGCCGTCGAGCACGGTGACGCGCTCATGTCCGAGCCAGCGCAGCAGCCACCACAGGCGTCCGGCGTAGGCGTTGGCCTGGGCGTCGTAGCAGACGACCTGCGTCTCCGGACCGATGCCCCAGGCGGAGAACGTCGTGCCCAGGCGTTGCGGGTCGGGCAGGGGATGGCGGCCGCTGTCGCGGGTGACCGGTCCCGACAGATCGCGCTCCAGGTGGGCGTACAGTGCCCCGGGGATGTGCGCTTCGCGGTAGGCGGCCGCGCCGGCCTCCGGCTGCCGCAGATCGAAGCGGCAGTCGACGATGCGCCAGCCGGGGTCGTGGAGATGCCCGGCCAGTTCGGCCGCCGAGATCAGGGGTGAGGCGGACATGGTGTACCTTGGTGCGTGGTCCGGATGACAGATGATACTGAAAAAAATCATTTCAGCCGCGGAAGCACACGGCAGGCACCGCGGCACGGCACGTTCGCGAAGGCGCTGCCGGCCGCCTGTCGGGGAGGCGTCTGTGTGCACCGTGTGATGCGGGTTGTGCTTTTTTCGGGTGATTCCGGGGCAAATGCGGTTTCCTGGAATGATACGCACATTGCGGCGGGAGAAAAGGCGTGCGTCTGGGCGTGGATCTCGGTGGTACCAAGATAGAAATCATCGCGTTGGATACCGACGGCTCCGTGCGCCTGCGGGAGCGCGTGGCCACGCCCCAGGGCGACTACGGCGCAACGCTCGAGGCGGTCGCGGGCCTGGTCGGGGCGGCGGAAGCCCGCCTGGGGTGCGCGGGACTGCCGGTCGGCATCGGCACGCCGGGCGCGATCTCGCGGGTGACCGGTCTGCTGAAGAATTCCAACTCCGTGTGCCTTAACGGCCGTCCCCTGCTGCAGGATCTGGAGGCGCGCCTCGGGCGCCCGCTGCGCATCGCCAACGATGCCAACTGCTTCGCGCTGTCCGAGGCGGCGGATGGCGCGGCGGCCGGGGCGCAGGTGGTGTTCGGCGTCATCGTCGGGACGGGCACGGGCGCCGGCATCGTGGTCGGCAGTCGCGTTCTGGACGGCCCCAACGGCATCGCCGGGGAGTGGGGCCACAATCCACTGCCGTGGCCGCGCGGCGACGAACTGCCCGGAGCGGACTGCTATTGTGGCCGGCGGGGCTGCATCGAGACCTGGCTGGCCGGGCCGGGGCTGGCGGCGGATTTCCAGCGGCATGCGGGCGTGACGCTGGGCGCGGAGAGCGTCGTGGCGCGTGCCGAACACGGCGATGCCGCTGCCCGTGCCGTGCTGGAGCGTTACTACGACCGCATGGCCCGGGCGCTGGCGCATGTCATCAATATGCTCGATCCGGACGTGATCGTGCTCGGCGGCGGCATGGGCCGGATTCCGATGCTGTACCGCGAAATCCCGCAGCGCTGGGGCGCCTATGTGTTCTCCGATCGCGTGGACACGCGCCTGGTGGCGCCGAAACACGGCGACTCCAGCGGCGTGCGCGGCGCGGCCTGGCTGTGGCCGGCGCAGGTGTAGCTCGGCAGACCCGTACGGTGCCAGAATTTCTGAACCGCCAGGACGCCAAGGGTGTCTGGGTGGTTCGAAGTCCTTTCTTCTGTTGTTCCGCTTCTGCCGGCACCCTACAATCTGCCGCACCTACGCAGCAGGGTTTCACCATGTCCGCCGTTCCCGCCGATGACAGTCTGTGGTCGCAGCAGGTCCGTGCCCTGATCGAGGCAGGCCGGGAATTGCACGCGCGCGGCTGGGTGCCCGCCACCAGCGGTAATTTCTCCGCGCGCCTGAGCGATGCGGAGATCGCGCTGACGGTCTCCGGCCGGCACAAGGGCAGGCTCGACGAGACCGGTATCATGCGCGCGGACATGCAGGGGCGCGCGGTGGGCGGCGACCAGCGGCCCTCGGCGGAGACGCTGCTGCACACGCAACTCTACCGGCGCTACCCCGGGGTCGGTGCGGTGCTGCACGTGCACTCGATCAATGCGACGCTGATCTCGCGGGCGGTGCAGCGCGCCGGCGGGCAGGGACTGGTGCTGTCCGGCTACGAACTGCTGAAGGCGTTTCCCGGCTGTACCACGCATGCGACGTCGATGTACGTGCCGGTGTTCGACAACGACCAGGACATCCCGCGGCTCGCCGCCTGTGTCGATGCCTGGCTCGACGCCAACGAACCGATCCACGGCTATCTGATCGCCGGCCACGGCCTGTATGCCTGGGGGCGCGATGCGGCAGAGACAGTGCGCCACCTCGAGGCCTTCGATTTTCTGTTTGAATGTGAACTCCGCGAACGGGGGATGCGCCAGCCATGAGCCGTCTGACTATCTATTCCGAGACCGACGTCCGCGCCACCGGGCCCTTCACGGCCGCTGCCGAGAGCG
>CAYWKV010000219.1:0-4601 GCA_964458835.1 uncultured Gammaproteobacteria bacterium
GTGCCGTCGGGCGCGGCCCGCGGATAGCCGTCGGCGTAGCCGAGCGCCACCAGGCCGACCCGGGTCGGCCGGGGCGCGGTGTTGCGCGCCCCGTAGCCCCCCGGCGCGCCGCGGGCGGGCGGGCGCCCGCGCGGCTAGGGGCCGGCGGCGCCCCGGTTTCCGGGGCGCGCCGGCCAACTGGGATCTTAAACAGTTTCTATAGGATACAGAAGTGCGGCCGCCGGGGCACCGGCCAGCCGGGATTTATTCATGAATACCGGTGGCGAGGGCGTGCATCGGCAAGGCAGGCTAACGCCGCGTCCACTTCAGCTCGATCTCGAACTCCTCGTCGTCCCCGTCGCGCTGATATTCGAACTCGACGCTGGCATCGGCCGGGACCCGGACGCGCTGCCCGCCGATCTGGATCGCGAAGCTCCGCCCCGCCTCCAGCGCGTCGGCCAGGCGGCGCAGCTTGGCGGCCACGGCAGCGGCAGGGTAGGACTTCTCGATCTCCAGTTCCATGCTCTCGTCGTCGGTCATCAGGGCTCTCCTGTCGGAATGGAATGACGGACCGGCGCACGGCCGGCCCCGGTATCGGCCCTATCGGCCCCGGGTATCGCCTCAGGCCGCGCTGCCCGGCCGCGCGGCCACGGCCAGCCGGTCGCGGCCGCCCGCCTTGGCCGCATACAGCAGCGCGTCGGCCGCCCCGACGAGGTCCGCCTGGCTGTGCTGCGGCCCGGGCGACAGCGTCGCCAGCCCGACGCTGACGGTCACCGTCGGCCGGGTCGGCGACCGCGCGTTCGGGATGCCGAGCGCGCGGATCGCCTCCAACAGCCCCTCGACGATCTCGCCCGCCGCCTCGGATGCCGTTCCGCCGAGCACCAGCGCGAACTCCTCGCCGCCGTAGCGCGCGCAGAGATCGCCCGGACGGCGCGCGAAGCCTTCGAGTACCGCGCCGATCCGGGCCAGACACTCGTCGCCCGCCGGATGGCCGTAGGTGTCGTTGAGCAGCTTGAAATGATCGATGTCGATCAGCGCCAGCGAGACGGGCATGCCCAGACGCGCGCAGCGGCCCCATTCGCCGGCCAGGAACTCGTCGAACCAGCGCCGGTTGGCGACCTGCGTGAGCGCATCGACGCGCGACGACCGCAGCGCCGCCTCCTCGGCGAGCCTGCGCTCGGTGATGTCCTGGTGGGCGATGACGTAGTACGGCACGCCTTCGAACGCGAACGGCGTGGCGCGCATCATGAACCAGCGTTTCACGTCCGGGCTGTGGCAGGGGTACTCGAGATAGAACGCGTCGGCGCCGCCGCCCATCACCGTGCGGATGCCCGCCGCCGCCTCCGTGCCGAATTCCTCGCCCATGGCCGCCGCGCGGTCGCAGACCTCGAGGTAATTCACGCCGCGCCAGTCGACCTCCGCCCCGCAGCCGTTGCCGCGACCGAAGTCGATCCAGCCGCGGTTGACGAACACGATGCGCCCCTCGCCGTCGATGACCACGATGTGCTCGGCAACCGAGTCGATCACCAGCCGCAGGAACCGGCGGGACCCGAGTGGATCAGCCATGCCGCAACCCCGTCCGGGATCGCGCACGGCCGGGGCTCACGCGCGTTCCCAGACGCTGCCGTCGTCCGCCCATTGCAGCAGCACCTCGGCGCGGCTCCGCAGCAGTGGCGCGAGGCGGGGCCAGTCCTCGGGCGTGCCGATCTGCAGCGACGGGTGCGGGCGCCCCGTCTCCATGTGCTGCGCGACGTCGAGCCAGCGCGCACCGAGGATCTTGAGCGCCTGGCGCGGGTGGCGGACGTCCTCGGCGTCGATGTAGTCGGTGGGCAGATCGCCGGCGATCACCCACCAGCCGACCAGGCCGGGCGTGTCCCGGCTTTCCACCGCCCACACCGACACGTACGGTGCCACGTGCCAGGCGGGCCATTCGCCGATCTTGCCGTGCTCGATCCGCGCCAGCCGCAGATAATCGGTCACCACCGTGCGGCAGTCGCCGCACCAGCGTTCCTCGTCGTCGGGGTTGTCGTAGTCGGTCACTGCGGGTCTCCTGGAAATCCGCCGCGGCGGGCGCGGGGGACGGGCGCGCCCGCGCAGGGGCACGCCGGTTCGGTTCAGGCCTTCTTCACGAATTCGGACTTGAGCTGCATCGCACCGATGCCCTCGATGCGGCAGTCGATGTCGTGGTCGCCTTCGACCAGGCGGATGTTCTTCACCTTGGTGCCGACCTTGACCACCGACGATGAGCCCTTGACCTTGAGGTCCTTGATCACCGTGACGCTGTCGCCGTCGCTGAGTTCGTTGCCGTAGGCATCGCGCACCACGCGCTTTTCCTCGCCGCCCTCCGCCGCCGCATCGCGCGCCCACTCATGGCCGCATTCCGGGCAGACGTACAGGGCGCCGTCTTCATAGGTGTATTCCGAACCGCATTCGGGGCATTTCGGCAAACCGCTCATGCTGCATCCTGTTTCAGATCGTGCGGGCGCCGGGGCGGACCCGAGCGCCGCTGGGAGGCGCCATTATGCCCGAGCGCGGGCCCGGCCGCACGGCACGGCAGGGGGCGGGGCGCTCGCCCGCCGCCGCGGCGGACACACCGGACTCCACGGACCCCGTAGCGGTGCCGATCAGCCGCCCGGCCATATGAACTCCACCCGGATGCCGCTGGGCTCGATGCACATCATGTGCTTCGCCGGTCCCTGCCGCAGGCGCTCCGGCCCGAATTCGATCGGGATGGCGCAGGCCTCCAGCCGGCCGCGGATCGCGTCCAGATCTTCCTCGCGGGCCACCTGGAAGGCCACGTGGTGCAGGCCGACGTTCCGGTCCTTGTCGAAGCCGGCCGGCGGCGTCGTGCGGGCGGCCCACAGGGTGACCATGACGCGGCCGTCGCTGACGAAGACGGCCGGATAGGCGTCGTCCCGGTGCACCTCGCGCCAGCCGAGCACCGAGACGAAGAACGCCGCGCTCTCCTCCAGGCGCGAGACCGTGAGCCCGACATGGTGGACGCCGCGGGTGACGGGCGCGTTCATCGCCCGCCGCTCCCGCCGCCCCGTTCCGCGCGAGCCGCGCTCATCCCGGCCGCCTGAAGCGGTTGCGCGCGCGTTCGGCCCTGTCCCGGATCACGCAGCCCTCCACATGGTCGTTGATCAGTCCCATCGCCTGCATGAAGGCGTACACCGTCGTCGGCCCGACGAACTTCCAGCCGAGCTTCTTCAGATTCTTCGACAGGGCGATCGATTCCGCCGAGGTCGACGCGGTCTGCGGCGCCGCCAGCCCGTCGGCGTCCGGCTCGTAGCGCCAGACGAAGGCGGCCAGCGAGCCTTCCCGCTCGACCAGCTCGCAGGCCCGCCGGGCATTGTTGACGACCGCCTCGATCTTGCCCCGGTGACGGACGATCCCCCCGTCCCCGAGCAGACGCTCGACGTCGCGCCCGGTGAAGCGCGCGATCCTCCCGAAGTCGAACCCATGGAAGGCGGCGCGGAAGTTGTCGCGCTTGGCGAGGATGGTGCGCCAGCTCAGCCCCGCCTGGAAGCCCTCCAGGCTCAGCTTCTCGAACAGGCGGCGGTCGTCGTCGACCGGGAACCCCCATTCGCTGTCGTGATAGGCGAGAAACTCCGGCGCGGCGCCGCACCAGCGGCAACGCGGCTTTCCATCGGGGCCCGGTATCGTCGTGTGCATGTGTCCTCCCTGTCCGGAGGAAATGAATGGAGACCCGCCCGGGCGGGCTCCGCGTACACGGCTTCGACGTCGCCGCTCGCGAAGCGGAGTCCGCCCCTTCGATGGCCGCGGGAACGGCCGGTGGGGGCGTCGCCCGTGGCAATGAACCCGCCGCGGCGCGTCGCTGCAGGTTTCCGCTGAAGTTCCGCAGCGACGCCATGGCCGCCTCCGGCCCGGTCGGCGGGCATCCCATGCGGTTGGCGACGATGCCGGGATCCTACACCGTCTTGACCGGGAGCGGGAAGGCGATATCGAAGGCGCCCGGGAACGCCCGAGCGGCCGGCCTCGATCCGCCCCCGCCGCGTCCACTCACGGCGCCGCAGCGCGCCGCGCCCGACGCTCAGCCCCCTTCCGCGGCCTCGGGAGGCAGCGTGCGGATGACGCGGGCCGGACTTCCTGCCACGACGACGTCGGCGGGAATATCACGGGTGACGACACTGCCTGCACCGATGACCGACCGCTCCCCGATGGTCACTCCGGGACAGATGATCGCGCCGCCTCCCACCCACACATCAGAGCCGATGGTGATCGGCCTGGCCGATTCGAGCCACGTGCGGCGCTCGGCGGCGCTGACCGGATGGGTTGCCGTGTAGATCTGCACGGCAGGGCCAAAGAGCATATGGCTGCCGATGGTCACCGGCGCGACGTCGAGCACCACGCAATTGAAGTTGAAGAAAACCTTGGTACCCAGGACGATGTTCGTGCCGTAGTCGCAGTAGAAGGGCGGCTGAACCCAGGCATCCGTCTGCGTTCCAAAGAGTTCCGCCAGCAGGTCCAGCCTCTCCTGCTTCTGATCCTCGCGCGTGGAATTGAGCAGCCGGCAGAGGTTGCGGCAACGGTCGCGCTCCCGGCACAGTTGCGGATCGAGCGGATCGTAACGCTCGCCTGCGAGCATCTTCTCTTTTTCA
>CAYWKV010000220.1:0-4600 GCA_964458835.1 uncultured Gammaproteobacteria bacterium
CCGGGCGCGCCCGCTGCGAGCGGCGTGAGGGTAGGCGGGCCGCTGAGCGGCGGCGGGCGCTCCGGTTCGATGGCCGGCACGGCGCGTGCCGCCGGCGCGGGCTCGGCGCCGCAATCCAGCGTGACGTGCAGGCCGCGCTCGATGTCGTCGAGCGTGACCCGGTGCACGTAGGTGTCGCAACCGGTGCGGCGCAGGGTGACCGTGCCGTACAGGTGCGCCCGGTCGTCGGGGTAGTTGTTGGGGTAGATGGCGCGCTCGCCGACGGTGAGCGGTGTATGGCCGGCGCTGCCGCCGATCAGCAGCACCTCCGCGCCCGGCGGATCGGATTCGATGCGCAGCTTGCGCAGCGTGAGTTCGGCCGCGGCGCCCGGCAGTGCGAGTGACGCGCCCAGCAGGCCGGCGAGGCCGGTCCGCAGCGCTCTTGTGGCGACGGGGCTGCGCATGTCAGAACGCGGTGTCGAAGCCGAACAGGATGTAATTTTCCTTGGTCAGGTGGCCGGTCCAGTAGGTGCCGGTCTTTTCGGCCTCGTCGAGGAAGTCGAAGTTGATTTCCGCGATGCCCTTGACGTTGCGCATGAAATAGTACGATGCCGTCAGGCTGAGGCTGTTGATGTCGATGCCTTCGTAGATGGTGTCGGTGTTGGCGAGATCACCGGCGTCGGCATAGTTGTACAGCATCGAGAATGCCCAGCGCTCGCTGGGGATGTAGTCGACGCCGGCGAAGCCGCCGTGCCAGCGGTAATCGCGGCTGGGATCGACATCGAGGAAGCCGTCCCAGGAGTTCCACAGGTACTGCGCGTACCAGTAGATATTGCCACCGAAATCGCCCGACAGGTCCAGGCCCACGGTGCGCTTGTCGGTATTGCGGCCACTGCTGTTCAGGCCGGCGTTACCGGATTCGATACCACGCTGCTTGCCGGCCGCACCGAACAGGCCGGCGCTCACGGGGCCGATATCCATGCCGATGCGGCCGAACGCGGTCTTGGAATTGTCGTTGTCGAACATCTTGTCGGGACGGCGGTAGCCGGGGCTGTTGATGTTCAGGTTGTCGGTGATGCCGTTGCCGTTGACCAGGCCGAAGGCTGCCTCGACCGGGCCGATGTCACGGTCGAACAGCACGCCGCGGTCGTAGGTGATGCCCGCCATGCGGTAGACCATATAGTCCTGGAAGGGCATGCGGACCTCGCGCGGGAACATCAGGTCGGAGAGCTGGAACTGGCCGAGCTGCATGCCGATGCCGGTGCTGAAAATGTTGGAGTGGCGGAACCAGGCGTCCTCCACCAGCGTCTCGCCGTTGGTGCCCTTCTCGGCGAGGATGGCATAGAAGTAATACGTGATGTAGTCGCTGAGCGGCGCGCTCGACAGGATCTTCACGAGGTAGGGCGACTGGAAATCGGTGGTCGACCCGTCGGTCTGGCCGGTGAGCGGATCGATGGATTTGCCATCGCGCACCTGGGTGTAGGCCTGCGCGCGCACGGCGAAGGGCGGATAGGCCGGCAGGGCCAGCCGGTCGTCGCCGATCTTGGCGGTGCTGTCCTTCCAGTGCGGCAGGCGCATGTTGTTGGCGGCAAACTCCTCGCCGAACTTGTTCAGCCGCGGGAACGCCGAATGACAGGCGGCGCAGCTCATGTTGTAGCGGCGCGCGAACTCCGGCATGGCCCAGGCCGTCTGCAGGCCGACGAGCCACATCAGAGCGACCTGCAACGCGAGCAGGCCGCGGGCGTACCCGTGGTGGGCATTCGGACGCATGTTCTTTCTCCGTGTTTATTTCTTATGTTCCAGGAAACTAGACAATGCCTGGAGGGATGTCAACGCGCCCGGTGTGGCATTGACATTTCCCGGTCCACGGTTACATCTCTGCAATAGGTCCGCCTCGTGCTGCATTTCCCGATCACGTTTGTCACCAGACCGCCCGGGCGAATGGCGCTCACTCAAACCCTTCTTGGCCACGGAACCCACGGAGTGACACGGAAAAAGGTCTATTGCGAAAACCCGAAAACCCAACCGCAGGGGGATGATGCTGGGTTTGCGCAATGAATGCTTTCCGTGTTGTTCCGTGGGTTCCGTGGCCATTTTTTCAAGGCATCGGCTTAAGCTAAGTACCATTCGCCCTAGAACCAGAACGAGGTGTCCTTCAGCAGGAACTCCACATAGGGCATGTAATGCGAGCCGTCGCAGGAGAAGGTCAGGCTGATCATGCCGTTGAACAGATTGATGGAAGCGGTCCGCAGATAGATGGTCGGATCGGCCATGCGCAGTGATTTCAGGGTCTGCAGGATGCGCTTGACGTCGTCGCGGGGAATGACCGCCTCTGCCGGGTAAGGGCGCGACGGGAAGATCAGGCAGATGTCCGGATCGCGCAGGGCCTCGTGGTCGAGGATGCGGTAGCGGTACGGATCGTCGACGGTCCAGACGATCGCCTGGCTGCTGGAGAAATGGATCTGGCACTGGAACACGCCGCGTTCGGTGAGCAGTTCCTCCAGAATGGACAGCGCGCGGCCCATCTTGCGGTCCATGGGGCTCTCGACGCGGCACTGCTGGAACACCGTGCCGCGGATGGCCGGGTCGCCCTTGATCTGCCGCCAGTAACCGGGCTCCTCGTACAGCTCCGAGGTGCCCGGCAGGTTGCGCAGGTCGAAATCGGCCCCCAGGTAACCCACGGTCCGCCCGTCGCGCCGCACCACCTGCAGGGCGGTGAGCGAGGGACGGCGCTGCAGCAGGCTGATGTAGGCATCCGACAGCAGGAAGCCCCAGGCCGGCACCGCCTCCTTCATATACGGGCGCTGCGACCGGTCGCGGCCGAAGTGCCCGGGCGCGAGCCCGTCCTGACCGGCGTTGTCGCAGATCTGCACGCCGTCGGTGCCGACGCAGTACAGGAAGGTGCAGTGCGGGATGGTGGTGAAGCCATCCAGGAGCACGGCGTTCAGCCGCTCGCGGTCACCCCAGACGGGTGCGCATTTCCGGGCCAGGCGTTCCAGCGGCTCGCGCAGCAGCTCGGCCAACTGTTCGCGCTGCAGGTAGATGCTGTCTTTCCACGAGGCTTTCATGACAAGGTGCTGCCGTTGCGAGAGGTATGGGCGGGTATTCTCCGGTGCCGGGCGCTCCGCGTCGAGAGGGCGCGCCGCCGGCCGCGAACGGCGCCCCGGGCCGCCGGTCCCCGGTTGTTCCGGGCTATGCAGCGGGGGTATGAAAATAGTTGTGGTGTTTCCGAAGCGTTCCTGTATAGTGATCGCCGTTGCAGTACAGTTCTTGTAGTTGTCCGGAAGCCCCTCCAGTGCTGTTTTTGGTCGTCCTCCCGCGTTTTTCTCCAGAAATGAACTGCACGTCATCGCAATTCAACTGATACAGAGGTGTTTCCAGTGATTACAGGTACCGTAAAGTGGTTCAACGACGCCAAGGGCTTCGGCTTCATCACCCCGGCGGACGGCAGCAAGGATGTCTTCGTGCATCACTCCGCCATCCAGGGCAATGGCTTCAAGTCTCTGGCCGAGGGCCAGCAGGTGCAGTTCGATGTGGAACAGGGCCAGAAGGGTCCGTCGGCCACGAATGTGAAGGCCATCTAAGCATCGAGGCCTGTGCAGACAGGTTGCAGTAACCGGACCCCGCCCTACGGCGGGGTCTTTTTTTTGCGTCGGGCGATTTTATTGATAGCCACGGAAGCACGCGGAAAACCCTGCAATGAAACCGCGTCACAAAGCTCTGCCCCCAGCACTTGGCAGGTGACGCGGGCTGTCGTGTGAGGCCGGTGATCTCGTCAGTGTTCTTCCGTGTGTTTCCGTGGCTGAAATGAGTTTTTTGGGGTTTAGTAGCCCTGCCGCGTCAGTGCCGCCATGAGCCGGTCGGCGTGCAGGATCACGAGGTGGTGGCGTTCGCCGCGTACCCGTGCCACCAGCCAGGATCGCGACAGGGCGAACAGCTCGGGCGCCGCCAGCAGCGCCGGGGCGCGCACTTGCAGCTCGCCTCCGCCGCGATGCAGCCGGAGGCGCTGCCGGTCCGGGTCGGACGTGGCGATCAGCACCAGCGCGTTCCAGTCGACGCGCGCGCCCTCGGCGAGGCCGTGGGTGATGGCATCGGCGAGATGCTCCAGTTCCGTGACCACGGCGGCGCAGGCGATGCGTTTTCCGCGCAGGTCGGCCGCGCTGTCGAACTGGAATTCCAGGCCGTTGTCGGTGGAGCACACCGGCCCGACCCGGCTGAAGCTCCACAACGGCACCGCCCGGGCCGGGCCGGACGGCGTTTCCGCTGTCGGCGGCGGGACGTCTTCCAGGAGATCGGCGGTACACAGGTTCAGGCTGCAGAAGCGTTCGATCACACGCCCCTCCAGCGCCCGCTGTTCGCGCGGACGGGGGCTGTTCACCAGCACCGGGCGACCCTCGATGATCAGGTGGACGCCGCCGTCCGGACCTACGCGGACATCCACGGGCGTCAGCGGGGTGACGCGGGCGGCGAGGGCGGCCATCTCGGCGGCCAGGCCTTCGACGGCGCGCATCCAGCGCCGCAGATCCCGGTCGCCCGGCCGGCGCCGCAGTTCGGCCCGCGCACGGTCGGCCTCGCTGGCGTAGGCGGCGGCCAGTTCCGTGGCGGCCGCGCCCGCCAGATC
>CAYWKV010000221.1:0-4558 GCA_964458835.1 uncultured Gammaproteobacteria bacterium
CGATGATGATCTGGTTGGTCATGTCACTGGGTTCTCATGGAATAGTGAGGAGTGATGAGTGAGGAGTGAGGAGTGAGGAGTGAGGAGTGAGGAGTGAGGAGCCAAAGACCATTCATTGGCCACGGAAGCACACAGAAAAACACGGAAGGAATTCATTTTTGAAAACCCACGAACGGAGCGGCTGCGCCTCGGCAACGGCTCGAAGGAGCCCATCCCGCAGCCTCCCGTACACATTATTCCGTGTCTTTCCGTAGCCAATCTCTTTTCTCCTCACTCCTCACTCCTCACTCCTCACTCCTCACTCCTCACTCCTCACTTCTTCTTGACCAGCCGGCGGCGGCGTGTGGTGGAGCGGCGGCGCACGATCAGGGCGGCGCGCTGGGCGCTCTTGCCATAGCGGGCCATGCGGTCGAAGTCGCTCTGCAGGATCGGCATGTTGATGCAGTCCATGCGGGTCTTGCCCATCTCGTAGTCCACGAAGGGGTCGTGCACGTAGATGAAGCGCTCGTCGAAGCCGGTCACCACCACCCAGTGCGGCGACTTCTCCTTATAGATGAGGTAGGAGCTGATCAGCACGATGGGGATGCCGCCGGAATTGAACTGCGACTTCAGCTCCTCGACGCCGAGCCGGGTGTAATGCTCGGCGATCGGCAGCGCGGCGACCTCCTGGATGAACTCGTCCTGCACCAGCCGGATGACCTCCTTCTTCTCCTCGTTGCGCACCGAGTCGACGAACATCGGCGTCTCGTCCTTGACGTAGATCTCGACGTCGAAGCCGCGGTGGTAGGCCGACAGGGCCAGACCGTGCGCGCCGCAGCCGCCGTGTCCGGAGGTCATGAACACCGTGGTCGCCTCGCGCCAGATGCGGATCTCGGTCTGGCGGCTCATGTCCACGCTGCCGTCCAGGGCCTTCATGGCCATCATCAGCGCGGCGGGGCCGCAGGTGAAGTCCAGTGTCTGCTCGTAATAGGGTACCCGCACCATCTCCGGCCGCAGGTGCGGCACCATGAGCTTCTCGAAGCGCAGCGCGTCGGCGTGATCCTCGTAGTAGTCGTCGACGACGCCGAACTGGCGGTAGTTCAGCTTCTGGTAGAGGGCGATGGCGGCGACGTTGTCCGGCCGCACCTCCAGGCGCATGTACACGCAGCCGCGCGCCAGTGCGGCGCGCTCGGCCGCCTTGATGAGCTCGGCCGCGACGCCGTGGCCGCGGCTGTCCGGAGCCACGGCCAGCGAATACATGCGCGCCAGCGAGGTGCCGGTCTGGAACAGCACCAGCACGTAGCCGCGCAGCTCGCCCTTGCGCTCGTCGACGAGCGTGGCGGCATTGGCCTTGGTGAGCATGTAGCGGAAATTGCGGCGCGACAGCCGATCGTAGTCGAAGCAACGGTTCTCGAGCGCGACCAGGGCGTCGAGATCGTCAAGCGTGGCGTCGCGGATCATGGGCGGGAGTCGGAATACGGGTGCACCGGCCGCCACTCTAGCACGCCGCCCCGGCGTCCGGCAGCCCGGCCGGAAGGACATCGATGGCCACGAAATCCACGAAACCCACGAAAATCTTCAAGGGAAAACCCCGGCCACGGAAAACACGGGCACGTACGGGGCTGCAAACCGCGTTTCCGAGAGATGGTTTTCCCTCTCATATCTTTCGTGGATTTCGTGGGTTTCGTGGCCATCCACGTTTCAAATCCGCCGCCGTTGGTACAGAATCGGCGCATGCCTGCCTCCGCACCGACACTCATGGACATGCTCCGCGGCCTGATCGGGACGCCCTCGGTGTCCAGCGTCAGTCCGCAGTTCGACCAGGGCAACCGCGCCGTCATCGACCTGCTGGCCGGCTGGCTGGAGGACGCGGGCTTCGCGGTCGAGATCCAGCCGCTGGACATCCATCCCGACAAGGCCAATCTGATCGCGACCCTCGGCCAGGGCGGCGGCGGGCTGGTGCTCGCCGGCCATACCGATACCGTGCCCTGCGACCCCGAGCTGTGGCGCTCCGATCCCTTCCGCCTGACGGAACGCGACCAGCGCCTCTACGGCCTGGGCACCTCCGACATGAAGTCCTTCCTGGCGCTGGCCATCGAGGCCGCGCGGCGCTTCGACGCCGGCAGCCTGCGCGAACCGCTGACCCTCGTCGCCACCGCGGACGAGGAGAGCTCCATGGCCGGTGCCCTGGCGCTGGTCGAGGCCGGCCGCGCGCTCGGCCGCCACGCCATCATCGGCGAGCCCACCGGGCTGCGGCCGATCCGCACCCACAAGGGCATCATGATGGAGGCGATCCGCATCCGCGGGCAGTCCGGTCATTCGTCCGATCCGGCGCTGGGCAACAGCGCGCTGGAAGGCATGTACCAGGCGCTCGGCGAGATCCTCGCCTGGCGGGCCGAGCTGCAGGAGCGCCACCGCAACCCGCTGTTCAAGGTGCCGGTGCCGACGCTCAACCTCGGCCACATCCACGGCGGCGACAACCCCAACCGCATCTGCGGCGCCTGCGAGCTGCACATCGACCTGCGACCGCTGCCGGGCATGGACCTGGACGAGCTGCGCGGCGAGCTGGAGCTGCGCCTGGCGCGGCGCCTAGCCGGCAGCGGCCTCGGGCTGCAGGTCGAGCGCCTGTTCGCCGGCACCCCGGCGATGGAGACGCCGGCCGGCGCGCCCATCGTGCGGGCCGGCGAGCGCCTCACCGGCCACCCCGCCGAGGCCGTCGCCTTCGGCACCGAGGGGCCCTATTTCAACCAACTGGGCATGGACACACTGATCCTCGGCCCCGGCGACATCGACCAGGCCCATCAGCCCGACGAATACCTGCGCCTGGACCGCATCGACCCGACGCTGGATCTGCTGGAGCGCATGATCGGCGAGTTCTGCGTGACGCGCGCCGCACCGTAGCGCCGCGTCCGACTCCTGGCCATGGCCACCGCGAGACTTGAAACCCGCCACGGAACACACGGACAAAACCCTTTTTAGCCACGAAACCCACGAAATCCACGAAAGATATGAGAGGGAAAACCATCTCTCGGACACAGGGGTTTGCAGCCCTGTACTCGTCCGTGCTTTCCGTGTTTTCCGTGGCTGGGTTTCGCCCTAAAGATTTTCGTGGATTTCGTGGGTTTCGTGGCTAAAAAGGGTTTTGTCCGTGCCTTCCATGTTTTCCGTGGCCAGCGGACCTGTCCGCGGCTGGTCCCGGGCAGCGATTTCCTGCACCATAAATGAGACAAACGCACGGCGAGCACATCGTGACCAAGACCAACAAAGATACCTGCGAATTCGTCACCGGCTTCCGCCATTCCGCGCCCTACATCCACGCCCACCGCGGGCGCACCTTCGTCATCGGCTTTTCGGGCGAGGCGATCGCGGACCCGGGCTTCGCGGCGCTGATCCATGATTTCGCCCTCCTGCACGGCCTGGGCGTCAGGCTGGTGCTGGTGCACGGCGCGCGGCCGCAGATCGAGGAGCGGCTGCGCGGGCGCGGCGCGGAGATCCGCTATGCCGGCGGCCTGCGCATCACCGACGAGGCGGCGCTGGCCTGCGTCAAAGAGGCGGTGGGCACGCTGCGGGTAGACCTGGAGGCGCTGCTGTCGATGGGGCTGGCGAGCACGCCCATGGCGGGCGCACGCATCGGCGTGGCCAGCGGCAACTTCGTCATCGCCAAGCCGTTGGGCGTGCGCGACGGCGTCGACTACTGCCATACCGGCGAGGTGCGGCGCATCGACGGTGCGGCCATCCGCCAGCAGCTGGAGGACCAGCGCATCGTGCTGCTGTCCCCGCTCGGCTATTCGCCCACCGGCGAGGTGTTCAATCTGAGCGCCGAGGACGTGGCCATGCGCACCGCCATCGAGCTGCGCGCCGACAAGCTGATCCTGCTGACCGAAGGCGCGGGGCTGGCGAAGGGCCGCAAGCCCGTCCGGCAGCTGAGCCCCGCCGACGCCGAGCGCCTGCTGCACGGCCGTCGCGCCCTGCCCGAGGACACCGCCCGCCAGCTGGCCAGCCTCACCCAGGCCGCCAGGCGCGGCGTGCGGCGTACCCACCTGGTCGGCCGTGCCACCGACGGTGCCCTGCTGCTGGAGCTCTTCACCCGCGACGGCGTCGGTACCCTGGTGACGACCGAGATCTACGAGGGTCTGCGCCAGGCGACCATCGACGACGTCGGCGGCATCCTGGAGCTGATCGAACCTCTGGAAGCCGAAGGCGCGCTGGTGCGGCGCTCGCGCGAACTGCTGGAGATGGAGATCGGCCACTTCCTGGTGGTCGAGCGCGACGGCATGGTCACCGCCTGCGCGGCCCTCTACCCCTATGCCGACGAGAAAGTCGGCGAGCTCGCCTGCCTCGCCGTGCATCCCGACTACCGCGGCGAGGGCCGCGGCGACACCCTGCTCGCCGCCATCGAGGAGCGCGCCCTGCAAGCCGGCATCCGGCGCCTGTTCGTGCTCACCACCCGCACCGCGCACTGGTTCCGCGAGCGCGGCTTCGCACCCGCCGCCGTCGACGACCTCCCGGTACGGCGCCGCGACCTGTACAACTACCAGCGCAAATCCAAGGTGTTCATCAAACCACTGGCGGGATAGGC
>CAYWKV010000222.1:0-4554 GCA_964458835.1 uncultured Gammaproteobacteria bacterium
CGCGGCTCTACACCCTTCACAAACTCCTGTGCAACCGCCGCCGTCATGGCCCGCAAGCGCCTGCGCGTGTTCCCCGCATGCGCGGGGATGAACGTAACCGCCAAATGAACCCCTTCTGGCGTGACGCTAAACCGTCTTTACTGATAGACACCTACTGCCACCCGCCCAATACCCCGGGGCAGCGGCTGTAGTCGGCGATGGCAACGACGCGGACCATTGGTCCATGAATCCGATAGACCAGGGAATACGGGAACGTCTGCAACAGCAGCAGACGCGTGCTGTATCGACTGGACATACCCATCTCGAGAAATTGCTGTAGCAGGCACAATGTATGTTCGATTTCACCGACAAACGCGCTGGCTACGGAAAATGCTCCCTCGTCTATATACCAGTCGACAGCATCCTGGCCATCGGCTTTGGCCTCGCCGCTAAGACTTATCCGCATCGGCCTCCGCAGTCTTGATCCTTGCACGCAGATCGGCCATGACTACCTCCAGCGAAGTCCATTTCGTTCGCCCTGCATCCATGCCCGCCACCCGCCGTGCGATCTCGTCTTCCCAGGCCTTGGCAATTTCTTCGGACGTACCTTCCGGCCCTCCATCCAGACTGACGATCAGGCGCTTGACCAGCTCGCTACGCTCCTTGGTTGAGAGCTTCAGCGCCTTCGCTTCCAGTTCTTCAAGGGTCACAGCCATGACGAAACCCTCCGTTCAACACCGCCATGATCTTACCGAAAATACTGGCAGCTAGGCCATGCCCGAAACAGAACCCATCCATATCTCCACCCTGCAACATTGGGCCTACTGTCCATGCCAATAACGAGTGGACGTGGATTGCAACGGCACCTACCGCACGCCTAGCGATAACAGAGAGACAGCATCGTTATCGCTCCCCCTCCCCCACCGGCGGCGGCAGACTCTGGCATTCCACGAACACACGCTTGTGGCAACGCGCGCAGATGTCCCGGTCCAGGCGCTGGAAGATCTGCCAGATGGCCTCGGTCTTGCCGCTGAAGATATTGTCGCGGCCGAGTTCGTCGATGAAGCCGGCGCGCTTGAATTCGCCGCACACGCTTTCTTTCACGCGGATGAGGTAGAGCTGGCCGCCGAGCTTGCGGCGATGCTGCGCCTCTTTGACCAGGAATTCGCCGCCGGCCAGGTCGATGAAGTTGATGCCGGAGGCGATGATGGCCAGATTCTTCTGCTCCGGGTGCTGTTGCTCGAACTCCCGCAGGCGTTCCTGCACGTAGTTGATGGCGCCGAAGAACAGCGAGCCGTCGATGCGCACGAAGCGCAGTTGCGGGCATTCGGGAAGATCCGGCGCGGTGGCGAACTTGCGTTTCTCCTGGTGCGGATCGGGCGCGCGTACGTGCACGGCCGGCTGCGAGGTGCGCTTCAGGTACAGGCCCAGCGACAGCATCACGCCGAGGAAGATGGCGAACTCCAGCTCCAGGAACATGGTGGCGAAGAAGGTGGTCGCAAGGATGGCGGTCTCGGATCGGCTCGCGCGCAGGATCTGGGCGATGTGGTGGAAATCGATCAGGCCCCAGGCCACCAGCATCAGGATGCCGGCCATGGCGGCGTTGGGCAGATAGGCCGCATAGGGCGCGACCAGTACCACGATCACCATCAGCAGGCCGCCGGCGAACACGGCAGCCATGGGTGTCCTGGCGCCGGCGCTGTAGTTCAGGCCGCTGCGGTTGAAGGAGCCGGTGGCCACGTAGCCGGAGAAGAAGCTGCCGGCGATGTTCGACAGCCCCTGCCCGAAGAACTCCTGGTTGCCGTCGATGTGCTGGCCGCTCTTGAGCGCGATGGAGCGCGAGATCGACACGGCCTCGGTGAGCGCGAACAGCGTCGCGGCCAGCGCCGCCGGCGCGAGGTGCTTGATGGTCGCCAGATCGAAGGTCGGTGCAGACAGCGGCGGCAGGCTGGCCGGCAGCGCACCGACGTTCTGGATGCCCGTGCGGTCGGCACCCAACAGCATGTCCAGGATCACCGCCAGGAGGCTGCCGACCACCATGGCGATGATCATGTACGGCAGCCTCGGCGCCAGCTTCCTGATGAGGATTCCGACGATCAGGGTGGTCAGCGCGACAGCGGTCACATAGGGATTGATGTCCATGATCTGCCGGCCGATCACCAGCAGCGTCTCGTGGAAATGCAGGCCGCGCTCGACCGGAACGCCGAAGAAATGCTTGAGCTGGTTGGCGGCGATCAGCAGCGCGGCGCCGGCGGTGAAGCCGATGATCACCGAGTGCGAGATGAAGTTCACCAGCACGCCCAGCCGCGCCAGCCCCATCACCAGCTGGATGATGCCGACCATGAAGGTCAAGGTCAGTGCGAGCTGCACGTACTGGGCGCTGCCCGGCTCGGCGAAGGCGCTGAGCGCGGAGAACAGCACCAGCGAGGCGGCGGTGGTCGGCCCCGAGACCAGGTGCCAGGACGAGCCGAACAGCGCGGCGATGATGGCCGGGATCATGCCGGCGTACAGACCGTACTCCGGCGGCATGCCGGCGATCGCCGCAAAGGCCACACCCTGCGGCAGCACCACGATGGCGCCGGTCAGACCGGCCGAGAAATCCGCCCGCAGGTTGTTCCGCGTGACCAGCGGACGCCAGCGGAGAAACGGGGTGAATCGGTAGTAGAGCGAATTGCGTCGTGAGGCGCTTGCCATTTTTGGTTGGTGCCTTGTGTTACGGGTGGGAAATCAGTGGCGGTGCGGCGCCGCGGCCGGGTGCCTGGTGGCATCAGTGGCCGGACAGCGCTCACCCTCGGTGCCGGCCTCGAGCTGCAACGTCGCATGGCCGATGCCGAAGCGGTCGTGCAGTTCGTCGTGGACGCGCCGCAGGAAACAATCGTCGAGGCGGCCGTCGCGCTTCACCAGGTGCGCGGTCAGGGCCACCTCCGTGGTACTCATGGCCCAGATGTGCAGATGGTGCACGCCGTCGACCTCGGGCAGTTCGCTCAGATAGCGTTCCACCGCAACGGGGTCGATGGAGCCGGGGACCGCATCCAGTGCCAGGTCCAGCGACTCGCGCAGCAGCTGCCAGCTGCTGACGGCGATCACCACGACGATCAGCAGGCCGATCGCCGGATCGAGCCAGTACCAGTCCGTCAGCAGGATCAGCACGCCGGCGATCACCACGCCGAGCGATACGGCCGCATCCGCCGCCATGTGCAGGAAGGCGCCGCGGATGTTCAGGTCGCCGTGGCGGCCACGCATGAACATCAGCGCCGTGGCGGTATTGATGACCACGCCCAGTGCGGCGGTCACGATCACCACCATGCCGTGCGGCGCGTGCGGCTCGCCGAGGCGGGCGATCGCCTCCCAGCCGAGGGCGCCGATCACCAGCAGCAGGATGACGGCGTTCATCAGCGCCGCCAGGATGGAGCTGCGGCGCAGGCCATAGGTGCGCCGTTCGGTGGCGGCGCGCGCGGTCAGATAGCTGCCGCCCCAGGCGAGCAGCAGGCTCAGCACGTCGCTGAGGTTGTGGCCGGCGTCCGACAGCAGAGCCAGCGAATCGCCGTACCAGCCGGCGATACCCTCGGCGATGACGAAGCCGAGGTTGAGCGCGATGCCGATGGCGAAGGCGCGGTCATGGCTGGCCGGAGCGTGGACGTGTCCCATGCGGCAGACGCAGCGCCTTGCCGGCGGCTGCGATGATCATTTTCCGTTGATGTAGAGTTCGTCGTCGAAACTGCAGACCCAGGCGGGACGCAGCGCCACCATGAGGGTCATCACCATGCCGTTCAGCACCGCCTCGGAGAAGAACATGAGCGGAAAGTACGGCAGATACTGGTGCCCCAGCCAGGCGGCGGTCTGAGTGCCGGTCAGCCACAGCAGGCCGGCACCGATGCCGGTGGCGGCGAGGATCGACAGGCCGGCGGCGAGAAACGCATTGATGTAGACATAGATGAAGAAATTGTGCGGCAGCCGCCGTTGCGCCAGTTGCAGCAGCCGCCAGGTCAGGGCGATCGGGATGCCGCCCATCACCAGGAAGTTCACCCCGAAGCTCGCCCACTCGGCCTGGCCGTTCAGGGTGATGCCGACCAGGACCAGGGCCACCGCCAGGGAGGCGAACTGCCAGCCGAGCATCAGCGTCAGCACCGTCACACCGAGCAGGTGGAAATTGAACACCGGCGGCACGCCGGCGTGCAGGCTCCACAGGCTCAGCACGCCGACACTGGCGCCGAACAGCACGTGGGTGAAGCGATTGTCCGTCAGGCGCTCGCGCGGCATGCGCCACACCGCCCCGGCGAGCCACAGCGTGGCCAGCACAGTGGCCGACCAGAGCAGCAGTTCGGGCAGGATGCGGGCGGGGAAATCCATCGCTCGGGACCTTCGACGGGCGGTTGCCGATGCCGCGCAGTATACTCCGTTCGCACGGTTCGCGAGCGGACCCGCCCCATATCCACAGACGAGGCCGGGCTATGCGGAACAGCATTCGAACGATAGTGAGCGTCACCGCCCTGCTGCTCGGGCCCGGCATCGCGGGCGCGGAACAACGCATCATGACCTGGGTCGATGCGGACGGCGTGCGCCACTTCAGTCAGT
>CAYWKV010000223.1:0-4517 GCA_964458835.1 uncultured Gammaproteobacteria bacterium
GTTGTAGGGCACCGGCCGAGAACGCCGGGGCCGTGCTGGCCGAGTACCGCCAGCGCATGGCGGAGAATCCGCAGTCGCTGCTGGATCTGGCGCGGCCGGTGCCCTACAACGATGCGAACGGCTTCGCGGGATTCCGGCTGTTTCCCGGCAACAATCCCGCGCTGTTCGGTCAACTGGGCCTGCAGCCGGGCGACCTGGTCAAGGCCGTGAACGGCATCGTCCTCGACAGCGCGGTGCGCGGGGCGGAGGCGATGCAGAGCCTGGCCGAGGCCAGTCAGCTGAATCTGCGTATCGAGCGCGCCGGTCAGGAGATCGATCTCTCGGTCGATATTCCGTGAATTGCGCCGCCGGCCGGTTGGCGTGAAGCGACAACCGCCGAGGCACGCATAACAACAACAGGCTAGAGTATGGATTCTATGAAGGTGGCACGCATACCGGGAACGACAGGCTCAGTGCGGGCGGCCGTGGCGCTGGCCCTGACCCTGACATGGCAGACGGCGTTTTCGGCCAGCGTCACCCTCAACCTCAAGGATGCGGACATCAACGCCCTGATCGGCACCGTCGCCGAGGTCACGGGCACCAACTTCATCGTCGATCCGCGCGTCAAGGGCAAGGTCACCGTGGTGTCCTCCAAGCCCATGGAGTCCGACGAGGTCTACCAGGTCTTCCTGTCCATTCTGAAGGTGCACGGCTTCGCCGCGGTGCCCAGCGGCTCGGTGGTGAAGGTCGTGCCCGACGTGAACGCCAAGGCCGAAGGCGTGCCCACCGCGACCGACAAGATGCCCGGCCGCGGCGACGAGGTGGTTACCCGCGTCATCGAGGTCAACAACGTCTCCGCCGCGCAGCTGGTGCCCATCCTGCGGCCGCTGGTCCCGCAGCAGGGCCACATGGCGGCCTATCCGGGCACCAATCTGCTGATCGTCTCCGACCGCGCCGAGAACATCGAGCGGCTGGTCGAGATCGTGCGGCGCATGGACCAGCAGAGCGACAGCGAGATCGAGGTTATGCCGCTGCAGCACGCCTCGGCCGCCGAGGTGGTGCGCATCATCACCGCCCTGGACCGCCAGCAGCCGGGCCAGCCCCAGGCGGGCGCCGCGGCCGGGGGGCCGACGGTGATCGCCGACGAGCGCACCAACAGCGTGCTGATCGGCGGCGACAAGTCCGACCGCCTGCGCCTGCGCATGGTCATCTCGCACCTGGACACGCCGCTGGACCGTGGCGGCAACACCCATGTCATCTACCTCAAGTACGCCAAGGCCGAGGACATGGTGCAGACGCTGACCGGCGTCAGCACCAGCATCGCCGAGGAGAAGAAGGGCGAGCAGCCCAAGGCGCAGGGTGCGGTCAGCATCCAGGCCGACGAGAACGCCAACGCGCTGGTCATCAACGCGCCGCCGGACGTGTTCCGCTCGCTGGAGGCGGTGGTCCGCCAGCTGGACATCCGCCGCGCCCAGGTCCACGTCGAGGCGGTGATCGCCGAAATCTCGTCGGACAAGGCCGTCGAGCTGGGCATCCAGTGGCGTGCGACCACCGATCTCTCCGACACCGGCGTCATCGGCGGCACCAACTTCTCCAGCACGGGCACGGGGACCTCCATCAACACCGTGGCGAGGAATCCCCTGGCCACCGGCGATGGGCTGAGCCTCGGTTATTTCGAGGGCACCTCGACCATCTTCGGCACCGAATTCCTCAATCTGGGCGCCCTGGTGCGGGCGCTGGCCTCGGACTCGGCGACCAATATCCTGTCGACGCCGAACCTGGTGACGCTGGACAATCAGGAGGCCGAGATCGTGGTGGCGCAGAACGTGCCCTTCGTGACGGGGTCGTTCACCAACACCGGTGCCACCGAGGGCGCGACCAATCCGTTCCAGACCATCCAGCGCCAGGACGTCGGCCTGACGCTCAAGGTCAAGCCGCAGATCAACGAAGGCAACGCCATCCAGCTCGAGATCGAGCAGGAGATCTCCAACGTCAGCGCCAAGCCGGTGCCCGGCGCCTCCGACATCGTCACCCAGAAGCGCTCCATCAAGACCACCGTGCTGGTCGAGGACCGGCAGATGATCGTGCTCGGCGGTCTGCTGGACGACACCCTGAGCGAGAACGTGCAGAAGGTGCCGCTGCTCGGCGATCTGCCCGTGCTCGGCAACCTGTTCAAGTCGCGCAGCACCAACAAGACCAAGACCAATCTGATGGTGTTCCTGCAGCCGTCCATCCTGCGCGACGCCGCCTATTACACCGAGACCAGCGCCGCCAAGTACAACTACATCCGCGGCCGCCAGACGCAGCTGCGCGACACCGGTGTCAATCTGCTGCCGAACGAGGAGGCGCCGGTGCTGCCGGAATACCCGCGGCCGGTCGCACCGGAGGGCCCGGAGGTCAAGCCTTATCTGGAGGGCGGCACGCCGGCCGCGACGCCATGAGCCTGCGGAAATTCTGAATTTATGGGCTTGCCCAACGACGAGGTGCAGCGTTGAAGTCAATCGCGCCAGGACTGGCGCTCCCACAGGAGAGGGGGTGCCGTAGGAGCGGCATTCCTGCCGCGATGTGTGCGGTATTGAGCAATACCCGGTTCCGCTCAGCCTTCCCGTGTGTAAGTCGAACTGAATTGCAGCTACGGAAATACGCGGAAGATGTGGCCATGAAACAGCGGCGCAAAGTTACGGCTTGGCACCTGGGCGCGCCCCGGCGTGCGGGGCGGATGACCCCGCCCAGTTGCGGCCGTGTGATTCTGTCGCAGATGCGGGTTTCAGGATGAACGAAGCCGAGCTGAGCACGGTCCTGGAGCCGGCGGCCGTCGCCCTCGCGGTGCCCGGCCGGCCGAGCTTCGCCTTCGCCAAGCGCCACGGCGTGCTGGTGGCCGGCGAACGCGATGGCGGCGTGGTCGTGCGCCACCGCCCCGACGTCAGCCTGGCCGCGCTCGCCGAGCTGCGGCGTTTTCTCGGCCGCCCGCTGGTTCTGGAGGCCGTCCCGGCGGACCGCTTCAATACCCTGCTGACCGACGCCTACGAGACCGAGACCAGCCAGACCATGCAGATGATGGAGGATCTGGGCGAGGACACCGATCTGTTCCGCGTCGCCCAGCAACTCCCCGAGCCGGAGGACCTGCTGGACTCGGAGGACGACGCGCCCATCATCCGCCTGATCAACGCGCTGCTCACCGAGGCCATCAAGGAGAATGCCTCGGACATCCACGTCGAGACCTTCGAGAACCGCCTGGTGGTGCGCTTCCGCGTCGACGGCGTGCTGCGCGAGGTGCTGCAGCCGCAGCGCGTCATCGCGCCGCTGATCGTGTCGCGCATCAAGGTCATGGCCCGGCTCGACATCGCCGAGAAACGCCTGCCGCAGGATGGTCGCATCTCGCTGCGCGTGGCCGGCCGCGCGGTCGACGTGCGCGTGTCCACGCTGCCCTCGGGGCACGGCGAGCGCGTGGTGCTGCGCCTGCTCGACAAGCAGGCCGGGCGCCTGGACCTGGAGCACCTGGGCATGGCGCGCGAGGCGCGGCTGACCATGGACCGGCTGATCCACCGGCCGCACGGCATCATCCTGGTCACCGGCCCGACCGGCTCCGGCAAGACCACCACGCTGTACGCGGCGCTGACCAAGCTCAACGACCGCAGCCGCAACATCCTCACCGTCGAGGATCCGATCGAGTACTACCTGGACGGCATCGGCCAGACCCAGGTCAACACCAAGGTCGACATGACCTTCGCGCGCGGCCTGCGCGCCATACTGCGCCAGGACCCGGACGTGGTGATGGTGGGCGAGATCCGCGACCTGGAGACCGCCGAGATCGCCGTGCAGGCGAGCCTCACCGGCCATCTGGTGCTGTCGACCCTGCATACCAACAGCGCGGTGGGCGCCATGACCCGCCTGCGCGACATGGGCGTCGAGCCGTTCCTGCTGTCGTCGAGCGTGATCGGCGTGCTGGCGCAGCGCCTGGTGCGCGTGCTCTGCCCGCAGTGCAAGCAGCCCTACACGGCCAGCGCCGGCGACTGCGCCTTCCTGGATCTGCCGGCCGACAACCCGCCGACCCTGTACCGGGCGGCCGGCTGTGCGGCCTGCAACAACCTCGGTTATCACGGCCGTACCGGCATCTATGAGCTGATCGAGATCGACGACCAGCTGGCGAGCATGATCCACGACGGCGCCAGCGAACAGGAGATGGAACGCTACGCCCGCACCCATTCACCGAGCATCCGCCAGGACGGCCGTCGCCGCATCCTCGAAGGCAGGACGACGCTGGAGGAAGTGCTGCGGGTGACGCGAGAGGATTGACGTGGGATTCGGGATTCGGGATTCGGGGTGGTCGAGGCGGGGCTGTCGTGCCTGCGAAGGCAAGCCCCTGCACCTGCAGGAGCGGGCTTGCCCGCGAACGGTTCGGAGCGTTGCCGGTTCGCGGCCAACGCCCCAGGGCGGCCTCTCGGCGCAAGCGCCTCACCTTCAGGCCGCTCCTACAGGGGGGCCGGCTTGACACCTGAACGGTGACGCCCACACTCCCTCCCGAATCCCGAATCCCG
>CAYWKV010000224.1:0-4490 GCA_964458835.1 uncultured Gammaproteobacteria bacterium
GGAATTCCTCGGGCGGCAGGGTGCCGGTGACGGCAGGTGCGCCGCCGGGGATGTCGCGCACCACGCCCAACAGCGTCAGGCGCGCGCCGCTGTGCAGCGCCAGCGCGCGGGCGCGCTGCACGGCGCTGTCCGACTGCGGGCCCGGCTCGACGACCACCAGCACGTTCTTGAACACTTGCATTCGATGCCCCCTCGTTCCCCCGACGGACGCCGTCCCGGCCTCCGCATCATATCATCCGCGTCCCGGAAAACCCGGCCGCGTCAGAGCGCCTGGAGCATGCGGCGTTCGCGCGCGACGATATCCGCCAGCTGCCGGCGGCGGGGTTCCGGCACCGCCGCCAGTGCCAGTACGCGCTCGGCGTAGGTCCGCGTGCCCTGCAGGAACGCCTCGAACAGCGACTCGACCTCGGCGCGGCGCAGGCCGAAGGCCGTTCCCAGTTCCAGCAGGTTGTCACGCACGGACAGCGCGTCGTCGAAGGCAATGGGAATCGCCGAGCGCAGATCGTGGCGCGGCCAGGCGCGCATGGGCGCGGGATCGTACACCGGCGCCACCCGCACCGCGCCGGGTCCGCCCAGGAAGGCGAGGTTCTCGAGATGCATGTCGCCATTGCCGGTGAGCAGCGCCGCGCAGAAACGGCGGAACACCTCACGCCGCGCCTGCCGGGGATCGAGGTTCACCACGGTGGCGAGCTTGGCGAGCATGGCCGCCACGCCGTGCATGTCGGTATCCGCGCTGCCCTGCACTTCGCGGCTGCCCGAGGCCATCACCGACAGAAAGCTCTCCATCGGGATGGGCAGCCCGTCACCGTCGCGATCGAAGCGCTCGACGGCGAGCAGGCGCATGCCGTCGAGCTCCGCGTGCCAGGTGCGGGGCACCGCGAAACCGAGTTCGCGATGCACGGCGTAGCACAGCTCCTCGAGCGCGAGCACGCCCGCATAGATCGGTGGTTCGATCTTCAGCACCACGTCGACGCAGGCCTCGCCATTGTGCTCCCGCGTGCCGGGCGGCGCGAAGCGACCGGACCAGTCGACGCGGTCCGGTATCGCCGCCAGCAGCTTGGGGATCATGCCGCCCACGGAAGGCGTCGGGCCGAGCAGGCGCGCGATGCGGGCGGCGTCGGTCTCCGGCATGGCCTGTTCGAGATCCTCGCGGACGAAGCGCCACACCGCTGAACGCTGGCCGATCAGCGTCGCGCGGACGGGCCGCCGCGCATACCACTGCTCCGCTGCGCGGTCGTCGGCGAAGACGTCGATGTGGCCGATGCCGCCGTGCCCGGCGAGCAGCAGCAGTTCCCATTCGGTGTCGAAGCCGGGGGCGGGCGGCGAACGGCGCCTGGCGAGTATCTCCGTATAGAGGCGCCGCTGGATGTTGCCCGGCGCCTCGCCGGGCGTGAGCGCCATGAGGCGCGGGTGCAGCGGCATGCGTGCGGTGCTGCGGTGGACGACGGCGTGGGTCCCGAACAGCGCCGGACCGGCGAGCAGCGCCAGTCCGTCGGGATTGCCGGTGGCGAGGAACCCGGCGGCATAGCTGAAACGGCATTCGCGATCGGTCGCGACCAGGCTGCCCATCTTGGCCGGGCCGGCGGTGGTGCAGGTCCAGACCACGGCGTGGCGGTCCGGCATCAGAAGAAGTCCCCGCTGCGGATGGCCTCGAGGCGCTCGTCGTCGGCCACCAGTGCCAGCCGCAGGCCCACGACCCGCGCCAGGGCGTCGAGCACGGCGGCGTCGCCCGAGCCGCGGCCCTTCATGCGCGACAGGGTCTCCGGGGTGATGCCGGCGCGTACCGCCAGCTCCTTGGCCAGGATGCCCTGCTCTTTGGCTGCGGCCAGGATCTGCTCCAGCAGCGCCGGCACTCTGCCGTTATCGGGCCCGCGAGTCATTTGTTGATTAAGTAGTCAATTTTTGCCTATACACAGCATATTTATAGCCAATATTGATGATTTAATCAATAAAAGAAGCTTCAGCCCCGACGCGTCCCCAGACGGCATAGACGGGATCGGATTCCGCCATCCGGGTCGCGTACTTCTCGTCCTCGGGCCGCGTCAGGCCGCGCAGCGATTCGGTACGGAGTTCGCCGTAGCCGACGCCGTGCAGACGACGGCGTCGACAGCCAGGATGGCCACGGAACCACACGGGAAGCGGGGGCGTGGTGGGTTTTACATTCCGTGTGCGTCCGTGTGTTTCCGTGGCCGGGTTTTGCCCGCCGTCGGAGATGTTCCGACGTTCCGCACGCGTTCCGGACTGGAACGCCCGACCTACATGTCGCCGCGCGCCAGCGCCTCCAGAATCTCCCGTACGTCGTCGTCGAACCCGCGCAAGACGCCGCGCGCCTCGTCGGTCTGCGTATCCGCCGGCAGTGACGCACCGATGAAGGACGGGCGCATGGTCATGACGAGCGTCCTGCCGTCCTTCTCGAATAATGCGAACCGGCAGGGCGCGAACAGTTCGAACTCGGGGGTGGTGCGCGTGACGCGATGGGCCTTCACGAGATTGCAGAATTCCACGATCTGCATGGGATGCGTGTCGATGCCGCGTCCGTCGAGCGCCTCCTGTACGTTCAGCACATTGATGATGACGTAGTTTCTCGCTTCGAGCGCGGAGATGAGCAGCATCTTTGCCGACTCAATGTCTTCATCGAGTACTGCCTGATACTTGAGCGGATCGACGGCGGGCACCGGCTCATCCGCATGCGCGGTACGGCCCGCGGGATGCCCTCCCAGCAGGATGCAGGCCGCCAGAGCCGCCATCAGTCGCATTGCACGGGTCGCTGAACTGTAGATCATGAGGAATCACCACGCTGAGTTTCAGGAGCAGGAACCCCAGATCAGCAATGCCCGTGCCAATCCGTGGACTAGCCCGGATTTCTCACCGCCATTCTACTGCGGTCGCCGATCCGCTCGTTGTGACGGGGCGTGCTCCCTCCGGCCGCCTAGACGTAGCGTCAACGACGCCGGCGGCGTCCTCCGGCCCGCGCGCCCCGTCACAACGGCGCCTCGACGCCCTCGCAACGAACGGCGGTGAGAAATCCGGACTGGCACTCCGCGGCACGCTCGGCGATAGTATCGGTGAGCGGCACCGCCGCATGCCGGGGGCATGGGGCCGCGCGGGAACGATGCCGCCCCACACCAACCGGAAGGAGCCCGTCATGCGCCATCCCGTCATGAGCATTCTGCTGTTGCTGCTGTCCGCGCTGTCGCTCAGCGGCTGCGGCTACAACACCCTGCAGTCCACCGACGAGCAGATCAAGGCCGGCTGGGCCGAGGTGCTGAACCAGTATCAGCGGCGCGCCGATCTCGTCCCCAACCTGGTCAACGTGGTCAGGGGCTACGCGGCGCACGAGCGCGACGTGCTGACCCAGGTGACCGAAGCGCGCGCCGGCGTGGGCGCGATCAAGGTGACGCCGGAACTGCTCGACGATCCCGCGGCCTTCGCGCAGTTCCAGGCCGCCCAGGCACAGCTGTCCTCGGCCCTGGCGCGCCTGCTGGCGGTCGCCGAGAACTACCCCCAGCTCAAGGCCGACGGTCTGTTCCGCGATCTGCAGGCGCAGCTCGAGGGCACGGAAAACCGCATCACCGTGGCGCGCAACCGCTACATCCAGGCGGTGCAGGCCTACAACGTCACGGTGCGCTCCTTCCCCTCCAACCTCACCGCCATGCTGTTCGGCTACAAGGTCAAGCCCAGCTTCCAGGTGGAGGACGAGCGGGCCCTCAGCCGCCCGCCACCGGTGGATTTCGGCACGCCGTCGGCGCCCGCCGGCGCGCCGTGACGGCCGCAGCGGCCCGAGCGACCCGGTCCCGACATCCATGCCGATCATCGTCCGCTGGCTCCTGCTGCTGTGGCTGTGCCTGCCGGCAGCGATGCCGCTCCGCGCCGAGGTACCGGTACCGCCGCTCGCGGCGCGCGTCACCGATCTCACCGGCACGCTGAGCGGCGATCAGATCACGGCGCTGGAGCGGCGCCTGGCGGACTTCGAGGCGCGCACGGGCAGCCAGATCGCCGTGCTGCTGGTGCCCACCACGCGGCCGGAGGCGATAGAACAGTACGCCCTCCGCGTCGCCGAGCAGTGGCAGCTGGGGCGCGCCGGCGTCGACGACGGCGTGCTGCTGCTGATCGCCAGGGACGACCGCGAACTGCGCATCGAGGTCGGCTACGGTCTCGAGGGGGTGCTGCCCGACGCCATCGCCAAGCGCATCGTCGAGGAGACCATCCTGCCGCACTTCGGGGGCGGCGATTTCCACGCCGGCATCCTGGCCGGCGTCCGGCAGCTCGAGGGACTCATCGAGGGCGAGCCGCTGCCACCGCCGGCCGCACACCGCGCACCGCCGGCCGGCAACCTGCAGGATGTGCTGGCGCTGGCCTTCGTCGGTACCCTCGTGCTCGGTGGACTGCTGCGCAGCGTGTTCGGCCGGCTGCCCGGCGCGACCCTCGCCGGCGGGCTGATCGGCCTGCTGGTGGGGCTGATGGCGGCCACGCTGGTCGGCGCCGTGTTG
>CAYWKV010000225.1:0-4388 GCA_964458835.1 uncultured Gammaproteobacteria bacterium
GTGCGGCACTGTCCAGATCGGCAGCCAGGGCCGTCACGCCCGCCCCGGCCAGCCGCGCGGCGGACTCTGCGGAGCGCACCAGGCCGGTGACCGCCCGGCCCTCGGCCAGCAGCCAGGCCGCCAGGCGCCTGCCCACGTACCCGCACCCCACGATTAGCACAGGCGCCATCGGTTTATCTCCCCGCGCAAATAAGTGACAATTGTCAGCCCTCTCAATCGGTGTCGTTCCAGCGAGATGTCCTTCAAGGTAGAGATCCGGCCCAGCGGCCATAGTTTCCAGGCCGAGGCCGGCGAGTCCGTGCTGGCCGCCGCACTGCGTCAGGGCGTGGTGCTGCCCTACGGCTGCCGTGCCGGCGCCTGCCGCACCTGCATGGCGGGCCTGTTGGGCGGCCATGTCCGCTACCCCGACGGCCTGCCGCGCGGACTCGACCAAGCCGAGGCCGCGGCCGGCCGTGTCCTGGTCTGCCAGGCGGTGCCCGAGACCGATCTGGTGCTGGAAACCCGCGAGATCCGCCTGCCCGGCGACATCGAGATCAAGAACCTGCCGGCCAAGGTCGCGGAACTGAGCCCGCTCACCCACGACATCATGCGCCTGCGCCTGAAGCTGCCGCCGAACGAGCGCCTGCAGTTCCTGGCCGGCCAGTATCTGGAGATCCTGCTCAAGGACGGCCGCCGGCGCGGCTTCTCCATCGCCAACGCCCCGCACGACGATACCTTCATCGAGCTGCACATCCGGCTGGTGCCCGGTGGGCAGTTCACCCGCTACGTCTTCACGGAGATGAAGCCCAAGGCCGTGTTGCGCATCGAGGGCCCGCTGGGTTCGTACTACCTGCGCGAGGACTCGCCGCGGCCGGTGATCCTGGTCGGCGGCGGCACCGGCTTCGCGCCGCTCAAGGGCATGCTCGAGCACGCCTTCCACATCGGCCTCGAGCGGCCGCTGCACCTGTTCTGGGGTGTGCGCGGCCGGCGCGATCTGTACCTGCAGGATCTCATCGCCGCGTGGTGCGCGCGGCATGCGGACTTCCGCTATACGCCGGTGCTGTCGGAGCCCGGTCCGGAGGATCGTTGGGCCGGTGAGACGGGCATGGTCAGCGAGGCGGTGGCACGCCACTATCCCGATCTGAGCGGCCACGACCTCTACATGAGTGGCCCGCCGGCAATGATCGAGGCGGCGCGGACGCGCTTCCTCACATTGGGGCTGCCTGCCGCCCACATGTTCTCCGACGCCTTCGAGTTCGCCGCCGACACACGCACCGCCGCGACCGGCTCAGCCTGACGCCACCGGCAGGCGCCCGTCGTCGTCGGCATCCGCGCCGGTCTCCGGAGCGGGCAGCTGCGCGCTCGCGCCGGTCGCCAGCGCCATGCCCTTGCGGTAGCAGTCGGTGGCGAGCGCGCCATCCTGCAGACGTTCGGCCAGATTACCGAGCAGCTGGTAGCTCTCGACCGTCGGCGCCGCGCCCACGCTCGCCTCCAGATAGCTGCGCGCCTTGCCCCACAACCCGGCCCGCAGCGCCAGCCGTCCCAGCGCCAGCAGCAGCACGGGGTTGCGGTCGTGGCTGCGCAGCCAGTCCTCGGCATGGCTCAGCCGGAGGGCCGCATCGGTGCCGCCCAGTCGGCCGTACAGATCCACCAGCCGGTCGTCCCAGTCCCGCTTCAGCGCAGCACGCAGCTGGATCTCGGCCTCGTCGTCCTCGCCCAGCGCATGCAGATGGGTGGTGTAGGCCAGCACCAGGCCGGCATCGTGCAGCAGGCGGCGCGGCACGCGGTTCCAGGCGTCGCGCAGATGTTCGAGGTCGCGGCCGCGCGCCGCCCGCGCCAGCAGCTCGCCGTGCAGGCGGATCTCCAGACGATCGGCCTCGTCCACGCTCAGCACGGAGCGCCGGCGCAGCTCCGGCAGGAGATCGCGCAGATGCTCCCAGTCCTGCAGGCGCTCGTAGAGCCGCATCAGCATCTTGAGCACGTAGCCGTGGCGCGGCGCGATGGTGCGCAGATGGGTCAGCGTCGCCAGCGCCTGTTCCATCTGGCGATGGGCGATCTGCAGCTCCGCCTGCGTCAGACCGACGGCAATGTCGGCCGCCGGCACGCCGCGATGCGCCAGCCGCAGGTAATGATCGCGCCGCTCGTGCGCGCCCTGCTGCTGGGCGGCGCGGGCCGCGGCCAGATAGCTCATCAGCGGATTGTCGCTGTCCTCGACATGCTTGAGCAGGCGCTTCTCGGCACCGCTCCAGTTGCCCTCGGACAGCTCGATCAGCCCGCGGTTGAGCGCGTTGCGGGCGCGCAGGGCCTTGCGCCGCCGGTCCCAGTGCTGCAGACGCTGAGGGGCGCGCCGCAGCCCGGCGAAGAAGCGCAGCACCATGTACAGCGCGGCGAAGCCGAGCAGCAGCGCGAACACCAGCAGCGACAGCGTGGTCTCCAGCGACCAGTCGCCCAGCGCGATGAGCACGTAGCCTGGCTCCCGGACCAGCACCAGCCCGAGCACCACCGCGGCCAGCAAGGCGACCATGACGGCGATCAGAAACCTCATGGTGCCGCCCCGGCGTCCGGTTCGGTCGCGGCCGGCTTGCGCTCGCGGCCGGCCAGCTCGGCCAACCGCATCTGCTGACGCAGCAACCGCAGGGAGGCACTGATGTCGGGCAGGGCGGGACGCACGTCGACGTCGGCCAGCTGCGCGAGCCGGCCCTGCACCGCCGCGACCTGCGGATCGCCGCCGGCGAAATATTCGTCCAGCCAGGCGCGGGCCGTGCGCAGACTCGCCTGATAGGGTTCGGGCGCCGCCTGCAGCGCCGCCAGGCGCGCGCTTTCCAGTTGCAGCCGCAGATTCTGGCGCAGGAAATACTGCTGTTCGGGCGCCAGCATCGCCGCGACCGGCTCGGCATTGCGGCGCACCACCACCAGGCGCCTGAGCTCCGCCCAGACCAGCGCCGGCAGCCGCCGCCAGTCGCCCACCCAGTCATCCAGCCAGTCGTCTGCGGTCGGCGCCGCATCGTCGCCGTTCCCGCCCTAGGCGCCGACCGCGGCGCGGCGCGGCAGAGTGTCCTTGAGCGGCAGTTCGGCCAGCCGCGCCACCAGGCTGTCCAGGGCCAGGGCGATGCCCGGGATGTCGGGCTGGGCCACGGCGTTGAGCGCGGCCGCCTCACGGGCGAGCTGTTCACGGACCGGGTTCAGGCCCGGATCCGCGAGCTCCTGCAGCCGCCGGTCGGCACCGTCCAGTGCCGCCACGGCGGTGACGACGTCGCGCTGCAGTTGCAGGCGCTGGTTGGCCACCTGCAGCAGATATTGGACTTCGGCCAGCATCCACCCGGTCTGGCCACGACCCAGCTGGGCGCGCAGCACGGCCAGCGAGCCGTCCAGCGCCTCCTGCGCCGCGGCCAGCTTGCGCTGTTCGTCCTCGAGCGCGCGCCGGCTGCGTTCGGTGGCGGCGAGGTCGTCATCGAGGCGAGCCGTGAACGTCGTCAGGCGCTGCTCGAAGGCCTGCGTGCGGTCGTCGATCCGGGCGAGCACCTCGCGCTGCGCAGCGCCAAGCCGCTGCACCTCGTGCCATATGAAATAGCCGCCCACACCGACGCCGACCGAGACCAGCAGGGCGAGAACGGCGAGCGGCAGCGCCGGGCCGCGGCGTTGCGCGCGGGCGCTGGCCGGTGCCTCGGGCCGGTCCGGCGGTACCGGCAGTGGAGCGGGCGTCTCGCGGAGGTCCGGCGCAGGCGCCGGCTGACCCTGTTTTTCTTCGTTCATGATTCGATCCGGCTCATGATGGATTCCACAAAAAACCCAGTCCGCCACGGAAGCACACAGAAACACACTGACAAGGCCATACGCTGCATACGACAGCGCTCCGCATCCGCCGGGTGCCGAGTCGGGCCTTGCGATGCTGCTGCCATGTCAGCGTTCCGTGCGCTTCCGTGGCGAATGCGGCTTCCGGGTTCAGGTCGTGGCGGCGGCGAAATGCCGCTTCAGGGCCTCCAGCATCGCGCCGTCGGTGGCATCCGCGGCGACGACGATGGTGCCGTCCAGACCCAGTCCGCGGGCCTGCTCCGCGGTGCGCGCGTGGGCGACGACCAGCGTGGCGGCGCGCAGCAGCGGCACCCCGAGTGTACCAACGATCGCCAGCAGCTTGTGCAGACTTTCGCCGCTCGCCACCAGTACGGCATCGACCGCGTCGCTCTGCCACGCTGCGAGCAGCTCCGCCGGATCGGCCCTGGACTGCGCGCGCCGGTACACTTCGAGATAGTCGACCTGCGCGCCGCGCGCCAGCAGCGTCTCGCGCATGTGCTCGCGGCCGCCGTCGCCGCGCAGGATCAGCACGCGCCGCCCCGCCATCCGCTGCAGGTCCGGCAGCGCCAGCAGCGCCTCGCTGGTGAACTCGCGCGGCGGATGGATGACCTCCAGGC
>CAYWKV010000226.1:0-4386 GCA_964458835.1 uncultured Gammaproteobacteria bacterium
GCCACGGAAGCACACGGAAACACACGGAATGTAAAAGCCCAGACATCAAGCCGCACGTCTGCCTCGGGTTTTGCCGATTGAATTCTTCCGTGTATTTCCGTGTGCTTCCGTGGCCATAATGGGTTTGCTCCTCACTCCTCACTCCTCACTCCTCACTCCTCACTCCTCACGCCGCCAGCGCCGCCAGCAGTTTGGCGTGGATGCCGCCGAAACCGCCGTTGCTCATGATGACGATGTGGTCGCCCGGCCGGGCCTCGACGGCGAGGGCGGCGACCAGGGCGTCGATGCTGTCGAGGACGGCGGTGGGCGGTGTCGCGGCCTGGGCGACGTCGGCGAGATCCCAGCCCAGGCCGGGCGGTTCGTACAGCCAGACGCGGTCGGCCAGCGCCAGCGCCGGAGCCAGCGCGGCGCGGTGAACACCCAGGCGCATGGTGTTGGAGCGCGGCTCCAGCACCGCCAGGATGCGGGCGTCACCGGCCCGGGCGCGCAGGCCCGCGAGCGTGGTCTCGATCGCGGTCGGGTGGTGGGCGAAGTCGTCGTACACCGTCGCGCCGCGCGCCACGCCGCGCACCTCCATGCGGCGCTTCACGCCGCGGAACTCGCCGAGCGCGGCGATGGCCTGGGCGGCCGGCACGCCGGCGTGGCGCGCGGCGGCGATGGCGGCCAGGGCGTTGTGCACGTTGTGGTCGCCGAGCTGGTCCCAGTGCACCTCGCCCTGCAGCGCGCCGCCCAGGATGACCTCGAAGCGGCTGCCATCGGCACTGAGCTTGCAGGCCTGCCACAGCGCATCGGGTGCATCAGGCGCGCCGGCGGAGACCTTCTCGACCGGCGTCCAGCAGCCCATGTCCAGCACCTCGGCGAGACGGGCGTCGCCGGCATTGCTGACGATCAGCCCGCTGCCGGGCACGGTGCGCAGCAGATGATGGAACTGCCGCTGGATGGCCGCGACGTCCGGAAAGATGTCGGCGTGATCGAACTCGAGGTTGTTGAGGATGGCGGTGCGCGGCCGGTAGTGGACGAACTTGGAGCGCTTGTCGAAGAAGGCGGTGTCGTATTCGTCGGCCTCGACGACGAAGAACGGCCCCTCGCCCAGCCGCGCGGAGACGCCGAAATTGTCCGGCACGCCGCCGATCAGAAACCCGGGCCGCAGGCCGGCGTACTCCAGGATCCACGCCAGCATGCTGCTGGTGGTGGTCTTGCCGTGGGTGCCGGCGACCGCCAGCACCCAGCGGCCCGCGAGCACCTCCTCGGCCAGCCACTGCGGGCCGGAGGTGTAGGCCAGCCCCTGATCCAGCACGTATTCCACCGCCGGGTTGCCGCGCGACAGGGCGTTGCCGACCACCACCCGGTCGGGCGCGGGCTGCAGATGCTCCGGCCGGTACCCCTCCTGCAGCGCGATGCCGGCCGCCTCGAGCTGCGTGCTCATGGGCGGATAGACGTTCATGTCCGAGCCCGACACCGTATGCCCCGCCGCACGCGCCAGCAGCGCGATGCCGCCCATGAAGGTCCCGCAGATACCGAGGATGTGAATGTGCATGTCCGCCTCTGAAAATCGCTTATGGCCACGAAACCCACGAAATCCACGAACGCTATGAGCGGGAAACCCGCATCTCTGGAATGGGGTTTCCAGCCCATAATTCGTCCGTGCTTTCCGTGTCTTCCGTGGCTTGGTTCCTTCTAAATGGACTTTCGTGGATTTCGTGGGTTTCGTGGCAATAAGGTTTTGTCGGTGTTTTCCGTGGCCGGTCTTTTGGGTTGTCAGCCCCCGTCCGGGAACAGCGAGCGCATGATCATGATCGATGCGAGGCTGTAGAGCACGCCGATGCCGACACCGGTCACGAGCCGCACCGCCAGCGCGTGCCGCAGGATGTGGCCGAGCACCACCAGGCTCCAGACCAGCACGCCCAGCCAGGCCAGCGCCAGGCCGGCGGCCGTGGCGCCGGCCGCCTGCGCCTTGAGCATGCCGGCCACCAGCGGCAGGGCCAGCAGGCCGAGCAGCTGACCGGTACCCGCCAGGGCGGCCAGCGTCTGCATGAAGCGTTCGGGCTTGGCGGCGATGCGCAGCACGACCTGGGCGAAGGCCGCCAGCAGCAGGGTGTCCAGCAGACTCACCGCCACCGCTTCGCGCAGACCCAGACTGAGCCTCGACACCAGCACGTTGACCAGCGCGTAGCCGGCCAGCGTCAGCGCCAGCAACGGGCGCGAGGCCGGCAGGTCCTGGGGGCCGGCCCGCAGCAGGCAGATGTCCAGCAGTCTCCACAACACGTCAGGGCCGCGCCTCGCCAGTCACCGGATGATATCGCACGTGGCCGCATGATAGCGGGTTTGTCCGTCACGGACAGCCGGCGCTTGCCCGCGGCGCGGCACTTCGCTAGCGTCGCGGCTGTGAGAACCCACGCAGCGACCCACTTCCCCTGGCGCCACGGCAACCGCTTCCGGCTGCTGGTCGACGGCGAGGCGTTCTTCCCCGCCATGCTGGAAGCCATTGCCGGCGCGCGCCGGCTGGTGCTGCTGGAGATGTATCTGGTCGCCTCGGGCACGGTGATGGCGCGCTTCATCGACGCGCTGACGGCTGCGGCGGGCCGCGGCGTGCGCGTCTGCCTGCTGTTCGACGACTTCGGTTCGCGCGGCCTGCAGGGGGCCGACCGCGACGCCCTCACCCGCGCCGGCTGCGAACTCGCGCTCTACAACCCCATCGCCCTCGGCCGGCTGCGGCGCAGCCTGTTCCGTGACCACCGCAAGCTGCTGGTCGTGGACGACTGCTGCGCCTTCGTCGGCGGGGCGGGGCTGACCGACGATTTCGACGTGTCCAGCCGCGGGCCGCTGCACTGGCACGACCTCATGGTCGAGATCCGCGGGCCGCTGGTGGCCGACTGGCAGCGGGCGTTCGCACAGAACTGGGTACGCTGGGCGCCCCGCCCGGTGGCGCCGTTGCCTGCCGGCGAGGCGGCCGGGCGACAGGTCGGGCGCGTCAGCCTGGCCGGCAGCGACGGCCGCAACGAACTGAAGCGCTCCCTGCTGCAGCAACTGAACCGCAGCCGCCGCCGCATCTGGCTGGCGACGGCGTATTTCGTGCCGCCCTGGAAACTGCGCCGGCGGCTGGCGCGCGCCGCACGCCGCGGCGTCGACGTGCGCCTGCTGCTGCCGGGCCGCTACACCGACGTCCCGGCGGTGCGGCATGCCGGCCGCCGCTTTTACGGCGGCCTGCTGCGCGCCGGCGTGCGCATCTACGAATACGCCCCGCGCTTCCAGCACGGCAAGGTCACATTGATCGACGACTGGACGTCCATCGGTTCGAGCAACCAGGACCGCTGGAACCTGCGCTGGAATCTGGAAGCGAACCAGGAGATCGACGACGTGGAGTTCGCGGAGGCGACCGCCGCCCTGTTCCGCCGCAATTTCGGCGACGGCGAGGAGATCGACTACCGCGTCTGGCGCACCCGCCCCTGGTACACGCGCCTGGCGGAGCGCTTCTGGGGGGCCGTCGACCGCTGGCTGGACCGACACGCGGTGGGCAAGGGCCGGAAAGGCCGGGAATGAACCGAATAAAACCCGGAACCGCAGGGGCCGGAAACCACTGACAAGATCGTTTCAGCCACGAAATCCACGAAACCCACGAAACCCACGAACGTTATTTTTGTACATCCGACTAGCTGGCGTTCGTGGGTTTCGTGGATTTCGTGGCCATCGGATATTGTCCAGGTCGTCCGTGGCTGGCATGCGTCTTGTGGATGAGCCGGGCGGATGGGCGGACCGGGCGACCACCTCCGCCCGGTCCGCCGGTGACGGTCTCAGCGCCTGCGGGCCGCCGACTTCTTTTTCGGCGCCGCTTTCTTCGCGGCAGGTTTGCGCGCCGCGGGCTTCTTTTTCGCTGCGGCCTTGCCGGCCGGCGCTTTCCTGGCCGGCGCCTTCTTGGCGGGTACCTTCCGCGCCGGGGCCTTCTTCGCGACCGACTTCTTGGTGGGCGCCTTCTTGGCCGATGCCTTCTTGGCCGGCGTCTTCTTGGCCGCGGCCTTCTTCAGGGGCGCCTTCTTCCCGCCGACCGACTTCTTCGTCGCGACCGACGTCTTCTTCACGACCGACTTCTTCTTCGCGGCCGATTTCTTCTTCGCGACGGGCTTCTTGACCGCGGGCTTCTTGGCCACCGCCTTCTTCGCCGAGGCCTTGTTGGTTGCGGCCTTCTTCGCCGGAGCCTTCTTGGCGGTTGCGGCCTTCGTCGCCGGAGCCTTCTTGGCGACTGCCGGCTTGGCTGCCGGCTTCTTCGCCGGAGCCGGGGCCGGGGCCGATGCCGGAGCGGGCCTGGCCTGCGCCTTGGCGGTCGCCGGCCTGGCCGCGACGGGCCGCTTCGCCGGCACCGCGTCCTCGGCCTTCGCCTGCCGGGTCGCC
>CAYWKV010000227.1:0-4383 GCA_964458835.1 uncultured Gammaproteobacteria bacterium
ACCGCCGCCGAGACCGGCCACCTCGTGCTGACGCGCCTGCACCGCCCGGAACCGCGGGTGGCGGCGGGCCTGGCGCTGCGCGGGCTGGCCAGTGCGGCCATCGACGTCTCGGACGGCCTGGCGGCGGACCTCGGCCACGTGCTCGCGGCGGGCGGGGTCGGTGCGACGCTGCGGGTCGACCGCCTGCCACGCTCGGCGGCCTTCCGGCAGGCGGTGGAGGCGGGCAGTCCCGACTGGCATGGCCTCCCGCTCGCGGCCGGCGACGACTATGAGCTGTGCTTCACCGTGCCGGCGGCGCAGGCGGATGCCGTCGCAGCCCGTCTGGGTGGCCTGGCGGCGACCGAGATCGGGGCGATCGAGGCGGAACCGGGTCTGCGCTGCATTACCGACGACGGCCGCACATATCGCATCGGGCGGGAAGGCTATGAACATTTCACGTGAGTGCGGGCGGCCGCGATGAGCGGGCCGTCACCCATTTCCGCACGGCTGCTGCGCGACCCGGGGCACGCCCTGGCGCTCGGCTTCGGCAGCGGGCTGGCGCCGCGCGCGCCGGGTACCTTCGGCACCCTGGCGGCGATCCCGGTCTATCTGCTGTGCATGACGTTGCCGGCCCCGGTCTATCTGCTGGTGCTGGCGGCGGCGTTCGCGGCCGGGGTGTGGCTGTGCGGGCGCACGGCCCGCGCGCTCGGGGTGCACGACCATCCGGGCATCGTCTGGGACGAGGTGGTCGGCTATCTGGCGACGATGGCGTTCGCGCCGCCGGGCTGGGCGTGGATCGCGCTCGGTTTCGTCTGCTTCCGCGTGTTCGACATCTGGAAGCCCTGGCCGATCCGCGCGCTCGACCGGCACGTCCACGGCGGGCTGGGCATCATGCTCGACGACCTGGCCGCGGGCATCGCCGCGGCGCTGACGCTGCTGCTGATCGCGCGGGTTGTCCAGGGGTGAGGAGTGAGGGGTGAGGAGTGAGGAGCTAAAGGCAAAACCTCATTAGCCACGGAAGCACACGGAAATACACGGAAGAATTCAATCGGCAAAACCCGAGGCAGACGCGCGGCTTGATGTCTGAGCTTTTACATTCCGTGTGTTTCCGTGTGCTTCCGTGGCCATAATGAGTTTACTCCTCACTCCTCACTCCTCACTCCTCACTCCGTGTCCTTGTCCTTCACGATCATCGCGTATGCCGAATGGTTGTGGATGGACTCGAAGTTCTCCGACTCCACCACGTAGGCGCCGATGTGGTCGTGGGCGTTCAGGCGCGCGGCGACGTCGCGCACCATGTCCTCGACGAACTTGGGATTGTCGTAGGCGCGCTCGGTGACGTGCTTCTCGTCGGGGCGCTTGAGCAGGCCGTACAGCTCGCAGGAGGCCTCCTGCTCGACGATGTCGATGATCTCCTCGATCCACATGAAGTCGCGGGTGCGCACGTCCACGGTGACGTGCGAGCGCTGGTTGTGCGCGCCGCGGTCGGAAATCTTCTTGGAGCAGGGGCACAGGCTGGTGACCGGCACCACCACCTTGATGTTCATCTGCGGCTCGCCGTCGCGGATCTCGCCGATGAAGGTGACGTCGTAGTCCATCAGGCTCTGCACGCCGGACACCGGCGCGGCCTTGTTCACGAAATACGGGAAGCGCATCTCGATGTGGCCGGCCTCGGCCTCCAGCACCTCGGTCATCTCCGTCAGCATCTGCTTGAAGGACTGCACGGTGATCTCGCGCTCGTGGCGGTTGAGGATCTCCACGAAGCGCGACATGTGCGTGCCCTTGAAGTTGTGCGGCAGGTTCACGTACATGTTGAAGGTGGCGATGGTGTGCTGCTCGCCGCCGCTGCGGTCGGAGACGCGCACCGGATGGCGGATGTCCTTGATGCCGACCTTGTCGATGGCGATGCGGCGGGTGTCGGCGCGGCCTTGCACGTCCTCCATCTCATCGGACATCTCCCCGGGCATTTCATCGGTGGGACAGGCGTTGACGGGCGTGGGCTGGCTCATGCGGATTCCTCGGCATAACGGACGCAGGCGCGGTCGGTCTCCCACAGGGTGACCGAGCTGACCCGGATGCGGTCGTCGTTCAGGGCCTGCGCCAGTTCGCGGTAGAAATACGCCGCGATGTTCTCGGCGGTCGGATTGATCTCGGTGAACGGCTCCAGGTCGTTCAGGTAGCGGTGGTCGAGGCGGTCGCCGATCGCGCGCGCGGCGTTCTTGATGACCTTGAAGTCCACGCCCATGCCGACCGCGTCGAGCGCGCGCGCGAGTACTTCCACTTCCACCTTCCAATTATGGCCGTGCATGCGCGCGCAGGCGCCCGGGTACTCGCGCAGGGTGTGCGCGGAGGCGAACTCGGTCAGCACTTTGAGGGTATAGGTACCGGCCACGTGGGGTAATTCCTGACTAAACAACTAAGATATTAGGCGACTGGCCCCGGGGGCACAATCGGCGGCAGGGTCGGGCGCGTCCGATCCGTCCAGATGACGGCGGATGGCGGCCTCGATGCCGGCCGCGTCCAGACCGCAGTCGGCCAGCAGCCGTTCGCGGCTGGCGTGCTCGAGAAAGCGGTCCGGCAGACCGAGGTTCAGCGTCCGTACGGGCAGTCCCTGCGCGGCCAGCCATTCGTTCACGGCGCTGCCGGCACCGCCGGCCACGGCGTTCTCCTCGACGGTGACGAAGTGGTCGTGAGCGCCCGCGAGTTCTCGCAGCAGTGCCGTATCCAGCGGCTTCACGAAGCGCATGTTCACCAGTGTGGCATCGAGCCGCTCGGCGACCTCCTCCGCCGGTGCGACCATGCTGCCGAAGGCGAGCAGGGCGATACCGCGGCCCTGCCGGCGCAGTTCGGCGCGGCCCAGCGCCAGCGGCTCCAGCGTCGCGTCGACCGGCACGCCCGGCCCGCGTCCGCGCGGATAGCGCACCGCGGCCGGTCCCGGATGGCGCTGCGCGGTGCACAGCATGCGCCGGCACTCGTTCTCGTCGGCCGGCGCCATCACGATCAGGTTGGGCACACAGCGCAGATAAGACAGGTCGAAGCTGCCGGCATGCGTGGGGCCGTCGGGGCCGACCAGGCCGGCGCGGTCGATGGCGAACGTCACCGGCAGGTTCTGCAGGGCGACGTCGTGGATCAGCTGATCGTAGGCACGCTGCAGGAAGGTCGAATAGATCGCCACCACCGGATGCAGGCCCTCGCAGGCCAGGCCGGCGGCCAGTGTCACGCTGTGCTGCTCGGCGATGCCGACGTCGAAATAGCGCTGCGGAAAGCGCTCCGAGAATTTCACCAGCCCCGAGCCCTCGCGCATGGCCGGGGTGATCGCGACCAGCGTCGGGTCCTGTTCGGCCATGGCGCACACCCAGTCGCCGAAGACCTCGGTATAGGTCGGTCCGCCGGCGGCGGCCTGCGGTGTATCGCCGGTCGTCGGGTCGAACGTGTTCACGCCGTGGAAGGCGCAGGGATTGGCCTCGGCCGGCGCGTAGCCCTTGCCCTTGCGGGTGACCACGTGCAGCAACTGCGGGCCGGACAGTGCGCGCACGTTGCGCAGCGTCTTCACCAGGCCCGGCAGATCGTGGCCGTCGATGGGGCCGAGGTAGTTGAAGCCCATCTCCTCGAACAGCGTGCCGGGCACCACCATGCCCTTCATGTGCTCTTCGGCGCGGCGTGCGAGCTCGCGCACCGGCGGCAGTGCGTCCAGCACCTTCTTGCCGTGCTCGCGCATGGAGGCGTAGGCGCGGCCCGACAGCACGCGCGCGAGGTAGTTGGACAGCGCGCCGACGTTCGGCGAGATCGACATGTCGTTGTCGTTGAGGATCACCAGCAGGTTCGCGCCCAGATCGCCGGCGTGATTGAGGGCCTCGAAGGCCATGCCGGCGGTCATGGCGCCGTCGCCGATGACGGCCACGGCCTTGCGCGCGCTGCCGCTGCGCGCCGCGGCGATGGCCATCCCCAGCGCCGCGCTGATGGAGGTGCTGGAATGGCCGACCCCGAAGGCGTCGTAGGGGCTCTCGTCGCGCTTGGGGAAGCCCGCGAGCCCGCCCTGCTGGCGCAGCGTCGCCATGCGCGCACGCCGGCCGGTGAGGATCTTGTGCGGATAGCTCTGGTGGCCGACGTCCCACACCAGCCGGTCGTCGGGGGTGTCGTAGACGTAGTGCAGGGCGATGGTCAGTTCCACCGTCCCGAGGCCCGCGGCCAGATGCCCGCCGGTGCGGCTGACGCTCTGGATCAGGAACTCCCGCAGCTCGCGCGCCAGCAGAGGCAGCTGGGCTTCGGGGAGCTGCCGCAACTGGTCGGGGGTATCGATCTGGTCGAGCAGGGGAAAGGACTTGAGGCCGGTCATGAGCTGCGTACACCAGTGGAACCGGGCATTATCCCGGGTGCGGGAGGGACATTCAAGGCAAACCCCGA
>CAYWKV010000228.1:0-4376 GCA_964458835.1 uncultured Gammaproteobacteria bacterium
CTTCGCTTCGCTCGCAATGACGGTACGATGAATTAATCAGAGGTTCCTTAAGTAAATGCCATTCGGGTCAGGGTCGAGTTTTCGTGGACTGGGGTTCGCTGCGCTCAACCCAACCTACGGTATACGGCAGAGTGATGTTTACCAGCGACGACTACCGGTACATGGCCCGCGCCCTGCAATTGGCCGAGCGCGGCCTGTACACGACCGATCCGAATCCGCGTGTCGGTTGCGTACTGGTGCGTGATGGCGGGGTCGTCGGCGAGGGCTGGCACGAGCGTGCCGGTGAGCCGCATGCCGAGGCGCATGCGCTGCGTGCGGCGGGCGAACGCGCACGCGGCGCGACCGCCTACGTCACGCTGGAGCCGTGCTGCCATCACGGGCGCACGCCGCCGTGCAGCGAGGCACTGATTGCCGCGGGGGTGACGCGTGTCGTGGTGGCGATGCAGGACCCGAACCCGCGCGTCGCCGGCAACGGGCTCGCGCAATTGCAGGCCGCGGGCATCGCGACGGCGAGCGGTCTGCTTGCCGCGGAGGCCGGGGCGCTCAATCCGGGCTTCGCGATGCGCATGCGCCACGGCCGGCCCTACGTGCGCTGCAAGCTGGCCATGAGCCTGGACGGCCGCACGGCCATGGCCGGCGGCGAATCGAAATGGATCACCGGCGAACACGCGCGCGCCGACGTGCAGCGCCTGCGCGCGCGCAGCAGTGCGATCGTCACCGGCATCGGCACGGTGCTCGCCGACGATCCGGCGCTGACGGCGCGCCTGCCGGAAGGTGTGACCCGCCAGCCGCTGCGGGTGGTGCTGGACCACGCGCTGCGCACGCCGCCGAGGGCGCGGCTGCTGCGCGCACCGGGCGCGACACTGATCGTCGGCACACGCCAGGACACGGCGCCGCGCGAGGCGCTGCTCGCGGCCGGTGCGGAGATCGTGCTGTTGCACGCGCCACAGGGCCGGATGGCGCTGGCCGAGGTGCTCGAAGTGCTGGCCGCGCGCGAGATCAACGAGGTGCTGCTGGAATGCGGCGCGACCCTCGCCGGCGCCTTTCTGCACAGCGGCCTGATCGACGAACTGGTGATCTATATGGCGCCTGCGCTGATGGGCGACGGCGCACGCGGGCTGTTCCACCTGCCGGGGCTGGAACGCATGGATCAGAAGCTCGCGCTGGACGTCCGCGACATCCGCAAGGTCGGCGTGGATTGGCGGATCACGGCGGTGCCCCTGTAGGAGCGGCATTCCTGCCGCTCCTACAGGGTAAATATTGAGATCGGAATAAGCATGTTCACAGGCATCATACAGGCCGTCGGCGAGATCGTCGCGCTGGAAGCAAAGGGCGGCGATCTGCGTCTGCGCGTGCGCACCGGCGGGCTGGATCTCGGCGACGTGCGGCTCGGCGACAGCATCGCCGTGAGCGGCGTGTGCCTGACGGCGGTGGAACTGCCGGGTGACGGCTTCTGGGCCGATGTCTCGGGCGAGACGCTGGCGCATACGATCCTCGGCAACCTGAAGATTGGCGCGCGCGTGAACCTGGAAAAGGCGCTCCTGCCCACCACGCGCCTGGGTGGGCACCTGGTCAGCGGCCACGTCGACGGCGTCGGCGAGGTGATCGAGCGCAAGCGCGACGCGCGCTCCGAGCGCTTCCGCATCCGCGCGCCGCAGGAGCTGGCGCGCTACGTCGCGCACAAGGGCTCGATCTGCGTGGACGGCGTCAGCCTCACCGTGAACACCGTCGAGGGCCGCGTGTTCGACCTGAACATCGTCCCGCACACCCTGGCCGAGACCACGCTCGACGAATACCGGCCCGGCCGTCGCGTGAACCTGGAAGTGGATCTGATCGCGCGCTATCTGGAACGCCTGCTGCTCGGCGACGCTGCGGCGGAGGGCGGGCAGGGCATCAGCCTGGATTTCCTGCGCGCGCACGGCTTCGCACGGGAGTGAGGTTGGGTGAGCTTTATTTCAACCGCACAGGACGCAAAGCCGTGCAAAGAACATCGAAAACATGATGGCCACGAAATCCACGAAACCCACGAAAAGGATTTATGTTTACACCCATTAGCTTTCGTGGGTTTCGTGGATTTCGTGGCTAAAGAGGTTTTTCTTTGCGCGCCTTTGCGTCCTTTGCGGTAAGAATTTCTTGAGGTCAGAATCAGCATGCCATTGAATACCGTCGAAGAGCTCATCGAGGACCTACGCCAGGGGAGGATGATCATCCTCATGGACGACGAGGACCGCGAGAACGAGGGCGACCTCGTGATGGCCGCGGCCAAGGTCCGTCCGGAGGACGTCAACTTCATGGCCAAGTACGGCCGCGGCCTGGTGTGCCTGACGCTGACGCGCGAGCGCTGCCGGCAGCTGAAGCTGCCACTGATGGTCAACGACAACAACTCGCCGTACTCGACCAACTTCACGGTGTCCATCGAGGCGGCCGAGGGCGTGACCACCGGCATCTCCGCGCACGACCGCGCAGTGACCATCCAGGCGGCGGTGGCGCCCGACGCCAAACCCGGTGATATCGTCATGCCCGGCCACATCTTCCCGTTGATGGCCCAGCCCGGCGGCGTGCTGACCCGCGCCGGCCACACCGAGGCGGGCTGCGACCTGGCGCGCCTGGCGGGGCTGGAGCCGGCCGCGGCCATCGTCGAGATCCTCAACGAGGACGGCACCATGGCGCGGCGGCCCGACCTGGAGCGCTTCGCCGCCGAGCACAACCTCAAGATCGGCACCATCGCCGACCTGATCCACTACCGCATCGCCAACGAGAAGACCGTCGAGCGTGTCGCCGAATGCATGCTGCCGACCGAATTCGGCGATTTCCGGCTGGCGGCCTACGAGGACTGCATCGAAAAGGACGTGCACCTGGCGCTGGTCTACGGCGAGCCGGACGTCACGCAGCCAGTGCTGGTGCGCGTGCACGTGCAGGGCATGCTGTGCGATCTGCTCGGCGCCAAGACCGGCGATTGCGGCTGGCCGCTGCGTCACGCCCTGGAACGGGTCGCGCGCGAGGGCAGCGGTGTGGTCATCGTGCTCGGCAGGCCGGAGGATCCCGCCTCGCTGGTGCGCCGCATCCGCCACTACGCCGAGGACGGTCCGCACAGTGAGGCACCGCGCCGCACCGGCGGTCGCGAGGAACTGCGCACCTACGGCATCGGCGCCCAGATCCTCGCCGACCTCGGCATCACCCGCATGCGCGTGCTGTCGGCACCGAAAAAGATGCACGCCATCACCGGCTTCGGCCTGGAAGTGGTTGAGTACGTCTCGGGCGATTGAAGCCGAGGCGCTATGCCGGGAAGGGCGCAAAAGATTGCCACGGAAAACACGGAAAGCACGGAAATGATCAATGCAGGTTGACAGTCGCTGATTAACTGATGCCTGCGACAAGACCCTGCAGTTGCCAGGCCAGCGTCCTTATCATTGATATCGTCCGTGTTTTCCGTGGCAAAGATGTTTTAGACTGAATTCAACCTTGAACATGAGATACGAGCGATGAGCAAGATGACCGAGATCGAGGGCCAGCTGCAGGTGCGCGGGGCGCGGTTTGCGCTGCTGGTGGCGCGCTTCAACAGCTTCGTGGTGGAGAGCCTGGTGGCGGGTGCCGTGGACTGTCTGAAGCGTCATGGCGCCCAGGAGCAGGACCTGCACATCGTGCGCGTGCCGGGCGCGTTCGAGATGCCGCTGGTGGCGAAGCGCCTGGCGGCATCCAAAAAATATGATGCGATCATCGCGCTCGGCGCCGTGATCCGCGGTGGCACGCCGCATTTCGAGTACGTCGCCGGCGAATGCACCAAGGGCCTCGCCAGCGTCGGCATGGAGCTCGACCTGCCTGTCGCGTTCGGCGTGCTGACCGTCGACAGCATCGAGCAGGCCATCGAGCGCGCCGGCACCAAGGCCGGCAACAAGGGCGTCGAGGCAGCCATGTCCGCCATCGAGATGGTCGACCTGCTCAAGCGGCTGGAGTCCTGATGGCCGCTGGCGCCGCCTCCGGCCCCGGCCGGTTTCCCGCCGCCGCCCGCAGTAAGGCGCGGCGGCTCGCCATGCAGGCCGTCTATCAGTGGCAGATGACCGCGCACGGCGCGGCCGACATCCTGGCGCAGTTCCTCGCCGACGAGGACAACCGCGGTGCCGACGCCGAGTATTTCGAGGCGCTGGTGCGCGGCGTGGTGCAGGGTCACGCCGCGCTGGACGCGTTGCTCGCACCCGTGTTGGCGCGGCCGCTGGACGAGGTCGACCCGGTCGAGCGCGCCGTGCTGCGCGTGGCCGCCTTCGAACTGCAGCAGCGCCTGGACGTGCCGTACCGCGTCGTGCTCAACGAGGCGGTGGCGCTCACCAAGAAATACGGTGCCGAGCAGGGCCACACCTTCGTCAACGCGGCGCTCGACA
>CAYWKV010000229.1:0-4337 GCA_964458835.1 uncultured Gammaproteobacteria bacterium
GTGCCGCAGCGTCCGGCCGGCCCCAGTGCCGAGCAGCTGCGCGAGCGCTACCTGCAGGAACTGTTCGCCCACATCGAGCGCCACAAGTTCTATCCGGCGGCGGCGCGCCGCCAGGGCATGGAGGCGTCGGTGCAGGTCAGCTTCGTGCTGTCGGATGCCGGCGCGATACGGGATCTGAAGGTGATGGGCGGCCCCAAGCTGCTGCGCCACGCCGCCGAACAGACTCTGCAGCGCGCCGCGCCGCTGCCGGAACCGCCGCCCGCCGTCGATCAGCCGCTGCGGGTCGAGTATCTCATGGCCTTCGCGTTGCAGTGAGGCTGGGCCGACGCGCAGACCGATCCGTTCAACCCGAACCGCAAGGAAATTCCGCTCCATGAACGACTCCCAGCGCCTTCTCGGCCTGCTGTGCGCCTCGCTTGCACTGCCTTTCGGGCCGGCCGCCGCAGCCGACCGCGACATCACCGAGATCACTGTGACCGCCACCCGTGAAGAGGCACCCAAGGCGGAGACGGCCGCCACCGTCGATGCGGTCGGCGCGGCCGAGCTGAAGACCGTGCGCCCGGCTCATCCCAGCGAGGTGCTCACCCGCGTGCCCGGCGCGCATGTGAACGTCACCAACGGCGAGGGACATACGACCGCCATCCGCCAGCCGATGACCACCAGCCCGCTGTACCTGTTCCTGGAGGATGGCATTCCCACGCGCTCGACCGGCTTCTTCAATCACAACGCGCTGTATGAAGTGAACATTCCACAATCGGCCGGCGTCGAGGTGCTGAAGGGGCCGGGCACGGCCCTGTACGGCAGCGACGCCATCGGCGCGGTCATCAACGTGCTGACGCGCCCGGCGCCGCTGGCGCCGGAGGCCGAGTTCAATGTCGAGGGCGGCGGCCACGGCTGGGCGCGCATGCTCGCGACCGGCGGCACGGGCTGGGACAGCGGCGGCGTGCGCGGCGACCTCAATCTGACCCACACCGACGGCTGGCGCGAGGCCACGGAATACGACCGTCAGAGCGGCACCGTCCGCTGGGATGCCTTCCTGGATTCGGGTGCGACGGTGAAGACGGTGCTGACGGCGTCGAACATCGATCAGCAGACCGCGGGCAGTTCACGGCTGTATCGGGAGGATTACGAGAACAATCCGACGCTCAACTACACCCCCATCTCCTATCGCGAGGTGCGGGCCGCGCGCCTGTCGGTCGCCTACGAGAAAGAGACCGTGGACGGTGCCCTGAGCATCACGCCCTACGTGCGGCACGACTTCATGGAGCTGCTGCCCAACTGGTCGCTGAGCTACGATCCCACCGTCTACGAGACCGAGAACGACTCGCTGGGTCTGCTGGTCAAGTACCGCCGCGACTTCGAGCCGCTGCGGACGCGCGTCATCGTCGGTGTGGACATCGACTACAGCCCCGGCAGCCTCCTGGAGCACAGCATCGATCCGACACTCGCGGCCGACGGCAAGACCTACGTGAGCTACACCGTCGACCAGCTGATCTACGATTACGACGTGAGCTACACGGGCATCGCGCCCTACGTGCATGCCGAGGCCTCGCCCACCGAGCGCCTGCGCCTCTCGGCCGGCCTGCGCTACGACACGGCGGAATACGACTACGACAACAAGCTTGCGCCGCTGGCGACCGGCCCGCACAGGCGGCCCGACAGCCAGAAGGTCGACTACGAGCACCTCAGTCCCAAGCTCGGCGCGACCTACCGTTTCACCGATGCGCTGAACGGCTTCGTGTCCTACCGGCACGCCTTCCGGGTGCCGTCCGAGGGGCAGCTGTTCCGTCAGGGCAGCGCCATCAACACCGTCGGGTTGGATCCGGTCAGGGTGGACAACTACGAGATCGGCGTGCGCGGCCGCGCCTTCGGCCAGACGCGCTACGAGCTGTCGGTCTATCGCATGACCAAGAAGGACGACATCCTCAATTACCGCGACCCCGTCACCGGGGCGACCGAGGCCGTCAACGCCGGCGAGACCCTGCACCGCGGTGTCGAGCTCGCCCTGGGCGCGCCGCTGGCCGAGCGTCTCGAACTGGACGTCGCCTTCTCGTATGCCAAGCACACCTACGAGGACTGGGTGGCGCGCGTCGGCAGCGGCAACGTGGATTACAGCGGCAACGAAATGGAATCCGCGCCGCGCGTGGTGGCGAGCATGCGTCTGAACTGGCGCCCGCGGCTCATGAACGGCGGCCGGGTCGAGGCCGAATGGGAGCGGCTGGGCGAGTACTGGATGGATCAGGCCAACACCCACAAATACGATGGCCATTCCGTGTACAACCTGCGTGCCGATTATCCGGTGGGCAAGTCACTGGAACTCTACGGGCGCGTGATGAATCTCACCGATCGGCGCTACGCGACGGCGGCCGCCTACCGCGCGGCCGCCTTCGGCAACCCGGAGCGTTTCGAATACGCGCCGGGCCTGGAGCGCACGCTGTACGTGGGCCTCAACTACACGTGGGATTGAGTCCGGCGTCCGGCGTGAAACATGCGGACGGGGTGCTTCAGAATGAAACATCGTGAAACAGTCGGAACGGCCCGGCGCCGGCGTTCCGGGGCGGTGCGCGGCATGCGCCTGATGCTCGCCGGCGTCCTGCTGGGCGCCACGCTGGCATCCGCTGCCACGCTGCGGGCGGCGCCGGCCGCGGCAGCAGGCGATCCCTGCGGGGACGGTCAGGCGGCTCCGGCGCTGCGCTGCGCCCAGGCGCCCTCGGCGCGTTTCGATGCCGCCGGCCGCCTGTGGGTGGCGTGGGCGCAGGGCGGGCACGTGTACGTCAGCCGTTCCGGCGACCGCGGCCGCAGCTTCGAAGCGCCGGTCACGGTCAATGCCGAGCCGCAGAAGGTCGGGGCCCACGGCGAAAATCGCCCCAAGATCGCCTTCGGCCCGCAGGGCGAGGTCTACGTGTCCTGGACCGAACTGCTCGACAAGCGCTTCACCGGGCATATCCGCTTCGCCCGCTCGCTGGACGGTGGCCGGAGTTTCGGCGCACCGCTGATCGTCAACGATGACCGCGCCGAGATCAGCCACCGCTTCGACGCGCTCGTGGTGGACGGCGACGGTAACGTCCTGGTCGCCTGGCTGGACAAGCGCGATCAGGCGCGCGCCGCCGAACGCGGTCAGGCGTATCACGGCGCGGCCCTCTACTACACCTGGTCCGACGACCGGGGCCGGAGCTTCAAGTCGAACCGCAAGCTGCTCGACAACAGTTGCGAGTGCTGCCGCGTGGTCGCCGCGGTCGATCCCGACGGCCGGCCCGCGCTGATGTGGCGACACGTGTTCGGCGACCACATCCGCGACCATGCACTGGTGAGTTTCGACGCGCCGGATGCGCCGACGGAGCCGGTCCGGGTGAGCTTCGACGAATGGCGGGTGGACGCCTGCCCGCACCATGGGCCGGCGCTGGACATCGACGCCGACGGCGTCTACCACATGGCCTGGTTCAACAACGCCGAACGACGCCACGGTGTGTTCTATGCGCATTCCGGCGATCGCGGCCGCAGCCTGTCGGAGCCGGTCCCGGTCGGCACCTACGACGCCGGCGCGGGCCATGCCGATGTGCTCGCGCATGCGGGCCATGTCTATCTCGTCTGGCAGGAATTCGACGGCAAGACCAACCACGTGCGCCTGATGCGCTCCGCGGACGGTGGGCGCGTCTGGGATGCGGTCGAAGACATCGCGCAGTCGGGTGGCGATGTGGACTATCCCTTCCTGATCACGGATGGCGATACGGCCTATGTTGCCTGGCACACGCGCGCCGAGGGCTTCCGTCTGCTGCCGGTCGGGAAAGGAGGATGAGCATGCGATCGTTCCGGTCGGGGATCTCCGTTGCGGTGATGCTGGTCGCCACCCTGCTGCCGCTCGCGCCCTGCGGGGCGGCGGCGCCCCAGCCCTTCGTGGCCGGCAGCTATGCACAGTTGCTGGACACGTATGGCGACCGCCCGTTCGTGCTGAGCTTCTGGTCGGTCGACTGTCCGCCCTGCTACCGCGAGCTGGCGTTGTGGGGCGAGTACCTGCGCCGGGACAGCGGTCTGCCGCTGGTGCTGGTGTCGACCGATGCGCCCGCCGCTGCCGCCGAGATCGAAGCGCTGATCTCGCAGCACGGCCTGGAGTCGGCGGATTCGTGGGTGTTCACCGCGCCGGCGCAGCAACTGCGGTACGAGATCGATCGCCGCTGGCACGGTGAGCTCCCGCGCACCTATCTGATACGGCACGGTGAGGTGGTCGAGGCGGTGACGGGCGTCGTCGACGAGGCGCGCATCGGGCGCTGGATGCAGAGGTAATTGGGGACAGACCCTGAGGTTTCCCCATAAAGTATCTTTGCACATCAATATGATGT
>CAYWKV010000230.1:0-4330 GCA_964458835.1 uncultured Gammaproteobacteria bacterium
ATCAAGACCTTCGGCTGCCAGATGAACGAGTACGACTCGGCGAAGATCGCCGACGTGCTCGCGGCCTCGCACGGTCTGATGCCGACGCAGGTGGCCGAAGAGGCCGACGTGCTGCTGCTCAATACCTGCTCCATCCGCGAGAAGGCGCAGGAGAAGGTGTTCTCCCAGCTCGGCCAGTGGCGCGAGTGGAAGGAGGCCAGGCCTGGCCTGGTGATCGGCGTCGGCGGCTGCGTCGCCAGCCAGGAGGGCGAGGCGTTGCGCGAGCGCGCGCCCTTCGTCGATCTGATCTTCGGCCCGCAGACCCTGCACCGGCTGCCGGACATGCTCAATCAACTGCAGGTCGAACGCCGCGCAGTGGTCGACGTCTCCTTCCCCGAGATCGAGAAATTCGACGCGCTGCCCGCGCCGCGCGCGGACGGTCCGACCGCGTTCGTGTCCATCATGGAAGGCTGCAGCAAGTACTGCACCTTCTGCGTGGTCCCCTACACCCGCGGCGAAGAGGTCAGCCGTCCCTTCGACGACATCCTCGCCGAAGTCGTCGCGCTGGCCGAACAGGGGGTGCGCGAGATCACGCTGCTCGGGCAGAACGTCAATGCCTACCGCGGCGCCATGCACGACGGCGGCAGCGCCGACCTCGCGCTGCTCATCCACTACATCGCCGCCATCGACGGCATCGGTCGTATCCGCTACACCACCTCGCACCCGCTGGAGATGAGCGACAGCCTGATCCAGGCCTATCGCGAGGTGCCGAAGCTGGTCGGTCACCTGCACCTGCCGGTGCAGAGCGGCTCGGACCGCATCCTGGCGTTGATGAAACGCAAGCACACCGCGCTCGAATACAAGGCCATCGTCCGCAGGCTGCGCGAGGCGCGCCCGGACCTGAGTCTGTCCTCGGATTTCATCGTCGGCTTCCCGGGTGAGACCGAGGCCGATTTCGAGGCGACCATGGCGCTGATCGAGGAACTGCGCTTCGATCATTCCTTCAGCTTCGTCTACAGCGCGCGCCCCGGCACGCCGGCGGCCTCGCTGCCCGACGACGTGAGCCTGGAGGAGAAGAAGGCGCGGCTCGCCCGCCTGCAGGCGCGCATCAACGAATTCACCGCCGGCTACAGCGAGGCCCTGGTCGGTACCGTGCAGCGCGTGCTGGTCGACCGCCCGTCGCGCAAGGACGCCGGCGAGATGTCGGGCCGCACCGAGAACAACCGCGTGGTGAATTTCGCCGCCGCCCCCGCGCTGCTGGGCCGGTTCGTCGACGTGCGCATCACCGCGGCCCTGCCCAATTCCCTGCGCGGCGAATACGTCGCGCTGGCCGACGATGCCGGCGCCGCCGGTACCGGCCGCGCCGTCAACTGGGCCTGAATCGGTCCGCTTCGTCTTCCCCATACGCCGTTTTCGCCTTTGGACCCCAAACCCGCCGCCGTCGATCTCGTTCTGGAACCCGCCGACAACCGTCGGCTGGCGAGCCTGTGCGGCCAGTTCGATCAGCATCTGCGCCAGATCGAGCGCCGCCTGGGCGTGGAGATCAACAATCGCGGCAACCGCTTTCAGGTGATCGGCGACAGCCGTGCCGCGCGTCTCGCGGGGCGCGTGCTGGAACGTCTCTATGTCGATGCGGACAGCGCCGCGGTGACGCCGGAGCAGGTGCATCTGCATCTGCAGCAGGCCGATGCCGAGGCGGCGGAGGCGCTGGTCGAGACCGAGGTCGTCGAGGCGCCGGGGACGGAACTGTCCATCCAGACCCGCCATGGCCAGATCCGCGGCCGCGGGCCCAACCAGAAGCGCTATCTCTCCAGCATCGTCGCGCACGACCTGAATTTCGGCATCGGGCCGGCCGGTACCGGCAAGACCTATCTCGCCGTCGCCGCCGCGGTGCAGGCGCTGGAGCGCGAGCAGATCAGCCGCATCGTGCTGGTGCGTCCGGCCGTCGAGGCCGGCGAGCGCCTGGGCTTCCTGCCGGGTGACATGGCGCAGAAGGTCGACCCCTATCTGCGCCCGCTGTACGACGCGCTCTACGAGATGCTCGGTTTCGAGCGCGTGTCCAAGCTCATCGAGCGCCATGTCATCGAGGTCGCGCCGCTGGCCTTCATGCGCGGCCGCACGCTCAACGAATCGTTCATCATTCTTGACGAGGCGCAGAACACCACCGTCGAGCAGATGAAGATGTTCCTGACGCGCATCGGCTTCGGTTCCACGGTGGTGGTGACCGGCGACGTGACGCAGATCGATCTGCCACGCGGCACCCAGTCGGGGCTGCGGCACGTGATCGGCGTGCTGAAGGACGTCGAGGGCGTCAGCTTCACCTTCTTCAATGCCCACGACGTGGTGCGCCATCCGCTGGTGCAGCGCATCGTCACCGCCTACGACGCCAGCGAGAAGGCCGGCGAGAAGCCGGAGGGTGACGGCGGGAAGGGGCGGCATGGCGCCTGACCCCGCGCCCACACTGCGCCTGTCGCTGGACATTCAGCGCGCCTCGACGGCGGGCGACCAGCCGGGTGACGCCCTGCTGCGGCGCTGGGCGCGCGCGGCGCTCGCCGACCTGGGCGGCAGCCACGCGCTGACGCTGCGCCTGGTCGACGCGGACGAGAGCGCCGCCCTGAACGCGACCTACCGCGGCAAGCCCGGCCCGACGAACGTGCTGTCATTCCCCTTCGAGGCGCCGCCCGGCGTGCGCACACGGCTGCTGGGCGATCTGGTGATCTGCGCACCCGTGGTGGGGCGCGAGGCGCACGAACAGGGCAAAATGCCCCACGCCCACTGGGCGCATATGGTCGTGCACGGCGTGCTGCATCTGCGCGGCTATGATCACTTGACCGATGTCGATGCGGGCACCATGGAAGCGCTTGAAACCGAAATATTGGCCCGGTTAGGCTATCCCGACCCTTATCAGGAGATGCAAGAGGCAAGAGGCAAGTACTGCCGCTGACCGCCTATTTTCACTGCATCTTGTTTCTTGAAACTTGTATCTACGACATTTATGGACGACCGACCTAGTAGTGACACTAGTCAGCAGCACCGTTCCTGGTTCGACCGCCTGAGCCAGGCGCTGCTGCGCGAACCCAGGGACCGCGAACAGCTGGTGGGCCTGCTGCGTGACGCGCAGCAACGCAGTCTGCTCGATGCCGATGCCCTCGGCATGATCGAGAGCGTGCTGCAGGTTTCCGAGATGCAGGTGCGCGACATCATGATCCCGCGCGCACAGATGGTGGTGGTGAGCAAGGACGCGGCCACGGAGGAGATGCTGCCCATCATCATCGAATCCAGTCACTCCCGCTTCCCCGTCATCAGCGACAGCCGCGACGAGGTCGTCGGCATCCTGCTCGCCAAAGACCTGCTGCGCTACCGCTTCGACGGCGGCAGCACCTTCGATATCAAGGACGTCATGCGTCCGGCCGTGTTCATCCCCGAAAGCAAGCGCCTCAACGTGCTGCTCAAGGAGTTCCGCGCCAGCCGCAACCATCTGGCCATCGTCGTGGACGAATACGGCGGTGTGGCCGGCATGGTGACCATCGAGGACGTGCTCGAGCAGATCGTCGGCGACATCGAGGACGAGCACGACATCGACGAGGACGCCTTCATCCGCAAGCGCAGCGAGACCCGCTACGTCCTCAAGGCGCTGACGCCGATCGAGGACTTCAACGAATATTTCGGCACGGCCTTCAGTGACGAGGAATTCGACACCATCGGCGGCCGCGTGGTGCAGGCCTTCGGGCATGTGCCCAAACGCGGCGAGAGCGTGGTGATCGACAGCTTCGAGTTCAAGGTGCTGCGCGCCGACAACCGCCGCGTGCACATGCTGGGGCTGACCGTGCTGCCGTCGCCGGGCGAGGCGGCCGCGACCGCGGGCCACTGAGCGGCCCTGCCGGTGTGGCGGCCTTCCACACGCGCCTGCCGGCACCGGTGAGGCCACACGTGCAATTCATGAAACATCCGGGCTAGGATGCGCGGCAGCCGCACCGGTTCTCCCGGCCCGATACCAAGCCTGCTGGAACACCATGTCGCAAACTGATCTGCCGCGCACCCTGCCGGCCGGACTGTCGCTGCCGGCGGCCCTCCTGCTCGGCGCGGCCGTGCCCTTTGCCTTCGCGCCTTTCGGACATTATCCGCTCGCTGTCGTCGCCCTGGCCCTGCTGTTCCTGCTGCTGCGCGGCCGCGCGCCGGGCGCCGCCTTCCGGTTGGCCTACGCCTTCGGCCTGGGCATGTTCGGCATCGGCGTGAACTGGGTCTACATCAGCATCCATTATTTCGGCCATTCGCCGCTGCCGGCCGCGATCGGCGTCATGCTGCTGCTGGTCGCCTTTCTGAGCCTGTTCCCCGCCACCCTGGCGTGGGC
>CAYWKV010000231.1:0-4327 GCA_964458835.1 uncultured Gammaproteobacteria bacterium
GCCTCACGGCCGGCGAAGACCAGTTCCGTGATAGGCCCCTCCAGCACCTCCTCCCAGAAGCGGCGCCGGTCGTCCGGATCGGCAAAACGCTGCTTGGCGGCATCGCGGAATTCCTCGACCATGGCCGCCAGACGGCCGTAGGCCGACGGGATCAGAGTTTCGAGCCGGGTGCGCAGCTGGCGCGCCAGCACTGGCGAGGCGCCACCGGTCGAGACGGCGACCATCACCGGCGACCGGTCGAGGATCGACGGAACGATGAAGCTGCACAGCTTCGGATTGTCGACGACATTCACCGGGATACCCTGCATCTGGGCGAGGCGCGACACCTCGACGTTGACCTGCTCGTCGTCGGTGGCGGCGATGACCAAGCGCATACCGACGAGGTCGGCGGCCTGGAAGCCGCGGGCCACGTGGGTGATCTCGCCGGCAGCGCGCCGTCGGGCAAGATCCGGCGCCAGGTCAGGGGCGACGATGGTAACCCGCCCACCGGCCCTGAGCAGCAGGGCGGCCTTGCGTGCGGCCACCACTCCGCCGCCGACGACCAGGCAGGGTTGGCCTTTGAGCTTGAAGAAGACTGGCAAATACTCCATAGGGATCGACGCTGTTGCGGGCAAACGCGTACTCAACCACAGCCCTGGAGCAATGAGAATATCCTATGGGTGGTAGAAGCACCCGCCACAATGTGCGACATGGCATTGATTGTATATTACAACTACTTGATTAGTATAGTTAACTATGCCGCTAGCGCAGCGGCTTGGAGATGCTGCCCATCAGCCGGAAATCCGCATCCCCTCCGAACATGCTACCGCCGCCATCGATCACGCTCAGACCCAGTCCATAGCCATAGAAGCGCGTGGAGGCGCCCAGGCTGACGCTGGGGAGACCGGAATCGAACCCCGGCGACACGGCGGCCCCACCGACCTGCTGCCCCAGGCGCAGCGACAGCGCCACCCTGTCGCTGACGGCGGGACTCCAGCCCGCCTCGTAGTACATCGCCGTGGTTTCGCCATCCAGGGTCTCCGGGAGATACCAGAGCTTCCCGTCCAGCGAGCCGTAGCTGACCCCCAGGAAATAATCGCGGTAATTGATGGCCGGTGACTCGGTGAACTGGGCGGATGACAGGCCGAAGTCGACGCTCAGGCCGCTGGCGAAGTGGCGCTCGACGCCGGCAGCGAACTCCAACTGCGGCGGCACATTCTTCCAGGACCAGCTTGCCGGAGGCCGCAGCAATCCCTGCCCCCAGACGCTGCCGGACACCTCGATGCCGTCGGCGTTCCAGAGCCTCCACCCCGTTGCCGAATCCCCAGACCCCGCGCCAGTGGCCGCGCCGGTAAAGAAGCCACATGACATCACGATCCCGCGGGCGAATCCACGCAAGGTCACGGCAGATGCTTGGGCGCAACGACGGTGGGTGCTCATGATGTATGAACCTCCGTATCCGCGAACAGACGTTCAGGGCTCAGAACCCGGACGGGCCTGGGGGACACTGTAGAATCTAGGCCAGTCCGGTCCCGAAATCCGCTCCGGCGTTCACAGAATCCATGCCGGACCGGGGGGCATCAGAATACACCTCGGGCACCTCATCCTGTCAAACTTTTTGCAACGATTTCGGAAACATCTCGCGATAAATTCGACCGGCTTCTGATCTTTTCCAGACTAGCACGCATGTGTGCCTGACGAACCGCGTCGTACCGGCGCCAATCGTTGAACACTGCCACCACCCGCGCCGCCACCTGCGGATTCAGTTCATCCAGGCGTTCGATCTGCTCGGCGAGGAAACGGTAGCCGGCGCCATCGGCCCGGTGAAACCGGATGGGATTGCCTTGGCTGAAGGTGCGCAGCAGCGCATAGACCTTGTTGGGGTTCTTCAGCGTGAACGCCGGATGTGCGGCCAGCGTCTGGACCCGCTCGAGGGTATCAAGGCGGCGTGACAAGGCCTGCACAACGAACCATTTGTCGACCACCAACGGCTCATTCCGCCAGCGCGCATAGAAATCGGCCAGGACGTCCTCTGCGACCGCCTCTTCGCGATGGGCGAGGGCGGCCAAGGCCGCCAGCGCGTCCGTCATGTTCGCCGCGCCGTGGTACTGGGCGAGGCACAGATCGATCATCGCAGCATCATCCAGCTCCATCAGGTAGCCCAGACAGAGGTTGCGCAGACTGCGGTGTGCGACCGCATCGGCGTCGATACGACCGGGGTCCGTTTCCGCCAGCCGGTGATAGAGGGTCTCAAAGTCGTCGCGCAAGGCCGCCGCCAGCGAACGGCGCAGTGCCTGACGCGCAGCGTGCAACGCATCGGGATCGATCACCGGCATGAATTCCGCGAGATATGCCTCGCTGGGCAGCGCCAGCGCCAGCGCCCGGAACGCGGGGTCGAGCGCCGGATCGCGCAGCACCTGCCCGAACGCTTCGATGACGGTGGCGGGAATCACCTCCCGCCTCTCGGAACCGCCAGCGAGCGAGGTCAGCAGGCGCACGGCAAGCCGCTGGCCGGCCTCCCAGCGGCCGTAGGCATCTCCGTCGTGCCCCAGCAGAAAGCACAGCTCCTCCTCGCTGTAGTCCATTTCCAATCGGACCGGCGCTGAAAAACCGCGCAGCAGCGAGGGGACGGGCTCGGCTGCGATGTCCTGGAAGACGAAGGACTGCCGTTCCTCGCAGAGCTGCAGGACGCGGGTGCCCGGCGTCGCCTCCGTCTCACCCGGCAGCCGCAACGGCAGCTCGCGCCCCTCGGCGTCCAGCAGCGCCAGCACAACGGGTATGTGGAACGGTTGCTTCTCGGGCTGGCCGGGCGTCGCCGGACACGACTGCCGCAACGTGAGCGAACAGGTGCGCGCGTCCGCGTCGAAACCACGTTCGACATGCACCACCGGCGTGCCCGCCTGACTGTACCAGCGCCGGAACTGCTGCAGATCGAGGCCGTTCGCATCCTCGATCGCCTGCACGAAATCGTCGGTCGTCACCGCTTGGCCGTCGTGGCGCCCGAAATACAGGTCCGTGCCCCGCCGGAAGCCTTCCGGCCCGACCAGGGTGTGCAGCATGCGCACGACCTCGGCCCCCTTGTTGTAGACGGTGGCCGTGTAGAAATTATTGATCTCGATATAGGATTCCGGCCGCACCGGGTGGGCCATGGGGCCGGCGTCCTCACGGAACTGGTGGGTGCGCAGCAGGTTGACGTCCTGAATGCGCTTGACGGCGCGCGAGCCCATGTCCGCCGAGAACTCCTGATCCCGGAACACCGTAAAGCCTTCCTTGAGGCTGAGCTGGAACCAGTCCCTGCAGGTGACACGATTGCCGGACCAGTTATGAAAGTATTCGTGGCCGATGACGCCTTCGATGTTCTGATAGTCCTGATCCGTCGCCATATCCGGGCGCGCCAGCACGTACTTGGAGTTGAAGATGTTCAGCCCCTTGTTCTCCATAGCGCCCATGTTGAAGTCGTCGACCGCGACGACCATGTAGCGTTCCAGATCGTATTCACGGCCGAAGACCTCTTCGTCCCAGCGCATGGCTCGCTTCAGGGAGGCCATGGCGTGCGCGCACTGATCGATGTTGTGCGGCTGCACATAGACGAACAGGCGCACACGGCGCCCGGAGGCCGTGATGAATTCGTCCTCTATCCAGTCCAGCCTCCCGGCCACCAATGCGAACAGATAGCTGGGTTTTGGGAAGGGGTCGTCCCAACGGGCCCAGTGCCGGCCGTCGTCGAGTTCGCCCGCCGCCGTGAGATTGCCGTTCGACAGTAGAACCGGATAGCGCGAGCGGTCGGCGACCAGGGTGGTGTCATAACGCGCCATCACGTCCGGACGGTCGGGAAAATACGTGATGCGCCGGAAGCCCTCGGCCTCGCACTGCGTACAGAAATTGCCGCTGGATGTGTACAGCCCCGACAGTGCCGTGTTGTCCTGCGGACGGAGCAGTGTCACGAGCGTCAGCTCGAAGCGGTCGGGCACTTCCCGCAGAACCAGCCGGTCGGCTGACGCTTCGTAAGCGTCGTCGGCCAGGAGCCGACCATCGAGGCTGATGGATTCGAGGCGGAGGTTGTCACCATCCAGCGCCAATGGCACGTCCGATGCGGCCGCCGCGGCGCGCGCCACCTTGAGTTTCGCCTCGACCCGGGTTTCCTCCTCCCCAAGCTCGAAGCGCAGCGACACACGCTCGACTGTGAAGGCAGGTGCACGGTAATCACGAAGATAGATGGCGCCAGGGTTCCGCGCATCCGGCTTGATATCCATGGTCGGCCCTCGAGGCGGTTCGGAGGAACGATTATAAACGATCCCCCTTCCGCGCGATGGCCGCCCCGGAACGATCATCCCTCGGAACGTCCGGA
>CAYWKV010000232.1:0-4305 GCA_964458835.1 uncultured Gammaproteobacteria bacterium
AATTAGGTTTCGTGGGTTTCGTGGCAAAAAGGTTTTCGTCCGTGTTTTCCGTGGCCGATTTTGGGTTTTGCCATGGCTCAACAGATTGCCGCGGCGGGTTTCCCGTTCATAAGCTTTCGTGGATTTCGCGGGTTTCGTGGCAAAAAGGGTTTTTCCATGCTTTCCGTGGTCAGTGTTTCGCCCGTTATGGACGTCATCGCATGAAACCTTTCGCCGAGTCCTGTGAGGAAAACAAGCGCCCGATTCTGGAGGTGCTGCGTATCGAGTTCGCAGAGGTGCGGAACGTGCTGGAGATCGGCAGCGGCACGGGACAGCACGCGGTGTTCTTCGCCGGACAGTTGCCGCATCTGATCTGGCACACCAGCGACGTCGCGGAGCATCACGCGGGTATCCAGGCCTGGATCGCTGCCGCCGGGTTGGACAACGTGCGCCCGCCGCTGACACTGGACGTGCGGCGCGATGCCTGGCCCCGGACGCGCTTCGAGGGTGCGTTCAGCGCCAATACCGTGCACATCATGAGCTGGCCGGCGGTCGAGGCGCTGTTCGCCGGTATCGGCGGCGTGCTCGCGCCCGGCGGGCGCTTCTGCCTGTATGGACCGTTCAACTACGGTGGGACATTCACCAGCGAGAGCAATGCGCGTTTCGATCAGTGGCTGAAGGCGCGCGACCCGAACAGCGGCGTGCGGAATTTCGAGGAACTGGATCGGTTGGCGAATGCGGCGGGCATGCGCCTGCTGAACGACTACGCGATGCCGGCCAACAACCGGACACTGGTATGGGTGAAAGCCGAGCCGGCGTGAAGCGATCAGGCTGCGGGGCGGTCACGTTCCAGGCGGCGCGAACGGGCATACTGGATGCCGCTGGTCCACCGCGCGGTACGTTCGATGGCGCCGGCGAAGAGTTCCAGCCCGACGGCCAGCATGAACAACGCGATGCCCAGGCCGATCACGCCCGTCAGGATGTTGGTCAGCGTCACGCCGATGAGGCCCGCCAGGCCGAGCAGCCCTCCGCCGAAAAGCAGCTTGAACATCATCATCCACCCCCGCGCCCGTGTGAAGTGGTCTCATTGTCGGCAATACCGCCGACGAAACTGTGACAAGAGTCTCACAGCGGCATATCGCACCACCATGGCTCGAAGCACGGAGATTGATATATGTCGGGAATGGCCGGGATGCCGGATGGACGCCGACGGCACATCGCGACCACAGAGAACGGCACGCCGCGGACTTCAGCCTGCAGCGGTATGCCGTCCGCCGTCGCGGCCTTGCCCCTGCCGATCGGCCTGGCGTTCGAGGATGTCGCGCACGGCGGGACGGGCGAGGAATTCACCCAGGTTGATGCCGGCCAGATAGTCGAAGATCCGTTCGCTGAGCCGGTTCCACAGATCGTGCGTCAGACCGCGCTCGCCATCCCGGCAATCCTCCTGGCCCGCGCAGAGCGTGGTGTCGACCGTTTCATCGACCGCGACAACGATGTCCGCGATGGAGATCTGCGCGGTCGGCCTGGCCAGGCGATAGCCGCCGCCGGGACCGCGCACCCCCTCCACGAGGCCGTGGCGCCGCAGCTTGGCGAACAGTTGCTCGAGGTACGACAGCGAAATGCCCTGGCCCCGGGAGATGTCCGCCAGGGTCACCGGCCCGGCGTCCTGGTTGATCGCGAGGTCGAGCATGGCGGTGACTGCGTAACGGCCCTTGGTGGAGAGTCTCATGGGATTCCTGCCTGTGTGGCATCGACCTGGATGAGCGCCGGGCGCTGCCGGCGCGATTCGGTCGGGAATCGTTTTATACCGGGATGACGTGCTCCGATCAAGCACTGGCGATCACGTAAGACCACGGAAAGAAAGGTCTTTTGACCCTGACTTCAGGCGGGTTTCCGGGCCCCGAGGGCGAGCCCGGCCAGCACCTCCGGCCAGCTGCCGGCCGGGGCGAAGGCGTCGTCCGGGGCGGCCCGGAAGCGGTGCCCCTGGCGCAGGCAGTAGCCCAGCCACTTCTGCAGGAAGCGGTTGATGCGCCACTTGTCGTCGAGGCTGGAATCGCGCCGCCAGCGATTGCGCCCGGCCTCGCGCTGACCGCGCAGGCGGCCGCAGCCGATGACCTCCGCGAGCCGCGCATCGTGGTAGATCCTGACCTGGATGTCCGGGGCGGGGAACGTCCCCAGTTCGTCCTCGAAGAGGTAGGTCAGCTGCAACGTCGTGGTGTAGCGGTTGCGTTCGACGATGCGCACGTGCAGGTCCAGCGCCCCTTCCACACGCGACACGCCGCCCGCCCCCGCGGCCGCGAGGTCGGGGATCAGCTGGCGCAGGCGGATGTAGTTGCACTCGTAGATGGCCATGAGTTCGCCCAGGTCGTGGGCCTGGCGGAGGCGGTTCCGAGTGTGCTCGCTCAGCAGCATGAAGGCATCATACCATAGTCAAAATGCGCGGCCGGCCACGGCCCGCGCGCAATCGGATTAGCGGCGCGTCGCGAATATACTTCACGGGACGCCGGACGCCCAGCCTTGACGGGAGACAACGACATCATGCAGGTTACCGAAGTACGCACCGCCCCCTTCAGCGATCAGAAGCCCGGCACCTCGGGCCTGCGCAAGAAGGTCACCGTCTTTCAGCAGCCGCACTACCTCGAGAATTTCGTCCAGTCCGTCTTCGACAGCGTACCGGCCCTGCGCGGCGCGACCCTGGTACTGGGCGGCGACGGCCGCTACTACAACCTCACGGCCATCCAGACCATACTCAAGATGGCCGCGGCCAACGGCGTGGCGCGTGTGCTGGTCGGCCGCGACGGCCTGCTGTCGACGCCCGCGGCATCCTGCGTGATCCGCAAATACAAGGCCTGCGGCGGCATCGTGCTGTCCGCCAGCCACAATCCGGCCGGCCCGACGGAAGACTTCGGCATCAAATACAACATCGACAACGGCGGACCCGCGCCGGAGAAGATCACCGAGGCGATCCATGCGCGCAGCAAAATCCTCGAGATCTACCGCATCGCGCGGGCCGACGACGTGCGGCTGGACCGGCTGGGCGAACACGCCATCGGATCGATGGCAGTGAGTGTCATCGATCCGGTTGCCGACTACGCCGGACTCATGGAATCGCTGTTCGACTTCGGGCGCATCCGCGACCTGCTCGGCAACGGCCGCTTCCGCTTGCGCTTCGACGCCATGCACGCCATCACCGGCCCCTATGCCGAGGAGATCCTGGTGCGACGTCTGGGCGCACCCGCGGACAGTCTGATGAACGCCGTGCCGCGCGAGGACTTCGGCGGCGGCCATCCCGACCCGAACCTCACCTATGCGCACGATCTGGTGGAGATCCTGTTCGGACCGGACGCGCCGGACTTCGGCGCCGCCTCGGACGGTGACGGCGACCGCAACATGGTTCTCGGCCGCAAGTTCTTCGTCACACCCAGCGACAGCCTCGCCGTGCTCGCCGCCAATGCGACCCTGGTGCCGGGTTACGCCGGCGGCATCACCGGCATCGCGCGCTCCATGCCCACCAGCCAGGCCGCCGACCGGGTCGCACAGGCGCTGGGCGTGCCCTGCTACGAGACGCCCACCGGCTGGAAATTCTTCGGCAACCTGCTCGACGCCGGCCAGGTCACGCTGTGCGGCGAGGAGAGCTTCGGCACCGGTTCGGATCACGTGCGCGAGAAGGACGGGCTGTGGGCGGTGCTGTTCTGGCTGAACCTGCTGGCGGTGCGGGGACAGTCGGTGGCGGAGATCGTGCAGGACCACTGGCGCCGCTACGGCCGCAACTACTATTCGCGCCACGACTACGAAGACGTGGACAGCACCGCTGCCGACACGCTCATCGACGGTCTGCGCGCGCAGCTCGATACGCTGCCGGGACGCCGCTTCGGCGACTACACCGTCGACTACAGCGACGACTTCGCCTACACCGATCCCATCGACGGCAGCCTCAGCACGCGGCAGGGCATCCGCATCGGCTTCACCGACGGCTCCCGCATCGTCTTCCGCCTGTCCGGCACCGGCACCGCCGGCGCCACGCTGCGCGTGTATCTGGAACGCTTCGAAGCCGATCCCGCCAGGCAGGGCCTGGACAGCCAGACCGCCCTCGCCGATCTCATCCGCATCGCCGACGACATCGCCGGCATCCGCCGCCACACCGGCCGCGACCGCCCGACGGTGATCACCTGAGCGAAGCGGCGTGGGTCAGTTAGCCACGACAAGGATAGCCACGAAAATCATTAGGGCCAAAAGCAGCCACAGAAAACACGGAAAGCACGGACAAAACCTTTTTTGGCCACGAAACCCACGAAATCCACGAAAGGTATGAGAGAGGAAACCCTC
>CAYWKV010000233.1:0-4271 GCA_964458835.1 uncultured Gammaproteobacteria bacterium
TCATGAGACCCGCAACCATCGCCTTCATCGCCGCCCTCACCGCAGCCGCCGCCGGACCCGCCGCCTCTCCGGCCGCCTCGCCCTATGCCGGCCAGGAGGCGCGCGACATCAAGTCACTGTCGGCGGACGAGATCGGCGACCTGCTCGCCGGCAAAGGCATGGGACTCGCGAAGGCGGCCGAACTGCACGGCTACCCCGGTCCCGCGCACGTACTGGAACTGCGCACCGAACTCGGTCTGACGCCCGAACAGCAGACACGGACCGAGGCCCTGTTCACCGCCATGGAGGCGGACGCCCAGGCGCTGGGCCGCGACCTGGTCGAACGGGAACGCGCGCTGGACCACCTGTTCGCCATGCGCGAGGTTTCGCCCGAGACCCTGTCCGACGCGCTGACCGGCATCGGCGCGCTGCAGGCCCGGCTCCGCAACGTCCATCTGCAGGCGCACCTCGACCAGACACGCCTACTGACGCCGGAGCAGATCGCCCGCTACAACGCACTGCGCGGCTACGGCAACGGTTCCGGGGGAACGCATACGGGACACGGGCACCGTCATCACTGATCGCGCCCGCAGCGCGTCGGCCTGAACGGCCAGCGGCCGTAGGCCCTTCGCTTCCGATCCCGGGACCTATACAGGAAACACAGAGATGCACCTAGACCCCGACACCCGGCGACTGCGTAAACTCCGGGAGAGCGACGACCACCGCAGAGGCGGCGCCTGGTGGATCGCGGCCATCGCCGCGGGTGTCCTGCTCGGCAATCTGCTCAGCTTCGGGGCCTATCAGCTGTACGCCCGCTGGCAGCTCCAGGTATTCATGGCGAGCGCCGATGCCATGCTCAAGAAACAACAGGAACGCGCCCGGGCCGACGAGGTGCGACTGGCCACGGAACTGGCCGCCCAGCGCAAGGAACGGGACCGGCAGGCATCCATCAACACCCAGTTGCAGCAGACCTGCGACTTCTGGCGCCAGGAGACCGCCAAGGAGAACACGGCCCAGAACCGCAAGTACCGCGACGCAGCCTGTGCGCGTGCCAGCGGGTCGCTCCGCTGACCCCGCACTCTTTCTTCACATCACCATCATGTCCTGCTCGATGACGGCGCAGCCCACCCGTGCGCCGGAGTTTCCGGCCGGCTCGGAGAAGTCGTCGGGATCGGCATGAATGACGAGCGCCCGGTCGATGATCGAGTGCATGCCGATCAGCGCCAGCGTCACGCCGCTCACCCGGATGTCCACGACCGCCTTGCCGCTGGCGTCCGCCTCGATGTTGCCCAGGTCGCCGAGGTGGCTCTTCGGATCACCGGGGCTGCCGTGACGTCCCCCGAGCGGACTGAAGTGACCGCCGGCGCTCGACCCGTCCGGCGCGCTGCAGTTGCCGTTCACGTGGATATGGAAGCCGTGTTTGCCGGGTGTCAACCCTTCGATCTCGCCGGTGACGTGCACCGCGTCGCTCATTTCGTGGAACTTGATGGTGCCCTGCACGCCACTGCCCGAGGTCGGCACGATGACCGCGGTCGCGGAACTCATGTTGCCGTGCGCGAGGACGGCACCCGACGCGCCGAGCGCGAGCGCGGCGATGACCAGGCAACCCCTGGCAAGACTCATGGTTCCGGTCGGCATTGCGATGGAACGGTGCGGCATAGGGAGCGTCTCCTTGATCGAGCGTTGTTATGTCGGTGAAACAGCGGAGGACACCGAAGCAAATTGCATTCCCGGGCGGGGAAGGCCGCCCCGGAACGCGCCGTTGAACGACGGCCTCGTCGCACCAACGGGCTGATTCGAAAAGACGGCGGAACGCATGCCAATGTCCTCGTCACGGGCCGCGCGCGCGGCGACGGAAAGATATGGCACACCCGCCGTTCCAGGTTGGAACGGCGCGAACGCGGGCGTGGAACACGGGCGGTGGATCGGGGAGATGCCGGGGACAGACTGAAGTCTGTCCCCTCGCTCCTGTGTGTGGGAAAGGGAGGGGGGACGCCGGGGACAGACTTAAGTCTGTCCCCCTTCTTGGCCCTTGCTTGGCCCTTGCTTGGCCCCGAAGACTGTCCCTTTCTGGCATCAGCCGCGCTCCACGCCTCTCCGCCCGGTGACGATGTACGCGCTGGCCGCGAACTCCACGCTGCCGTCGGCGCGCACGTAGGGGGCGAGCGCCTGCTCGGCCTCGTCGAGGATGCGGGCGATCAGGTCCGCCTCCAGGACCACACCCATCACCGGCAGCCAGCCGCGCAGATCGGCCTCGACCATGATGCGCACGCTGGGAAAACGCGCCGTGCCGCGCCCGGTGGTGACGGCGACGGCGGCGACACCCGCCGCCTCCGACAGGGCGGCGAGGCCGTCCCGGTCACCCAGCGCGAACGGCGCGCGCACGGCGTCGGCCGCCGCCGGCCCGGCGAGGCGTTCCAGCAGCGCGACCTCGGCCGCGTAGGCGGGGATGTTGTCGAGGGCGTCCCAGACCGCGAACGCGAGGCGCCCCTCCGGCACGAGCACCCGCAGGGCCTCGCGCAGCGCCGCGCGGCGGTCGTCGAAGAACATCAGCCCGAACTGGCTGACGACGGCATCGAAAGAACGGTCGGCGAACGGCAGCGACTCGGCGACGCCGCGCCACCAGTCCACCTCGCGCGCGATCCGCCGGCCGACCTCCAGCATGCCGGGGTTGGCATCCAGCCCCTTCACCGATCCGCCCGGCCGCACGCGCGCCAGCGCCTCGCGCGCCAGTACCCCGGTCCCGCACGCCACGTCCAGCACGCGCTGGCCCGGCCGGATCTCCGCCGCGTCTGCGACCTGCGGCGCCCACGGCCCGAACAGCGCCGGCACCATCAGCGCCTCGTAGGCCGCCGCCGAATCGATCCGGGCCTGGAGCGAAGGGTCGGGCATCGCATGCCCTCCACAGTGTCTTCCCTGGGAGAATCAAGCTTAGACGATGGCGGCGGGAGGGCAATTTTCGCAGCTGTCGCCGCCGCTTCACACCCCGATGTCCTCGTTCCATAACTCCGGCGAAGCGGCGATGAAGCGCGTCATCAGGTCGATGCACGCTGGGTCCTGGAGGACCTCCACCCGCACGCCGCGCGCGCGCAGCAGGTCCTCCTCGCCCATGAACGTGCGGTTCTCGCCGATGACGACAGCGGGGATGCCGTAGAGCAGGATCGCGCCCGTGCACATCGGGCAGGGCGACAGCGTCGTGTAGAGGGTGCACTCCCGGTAAACGCCCGCCGGCCGGCGCCCGGCGTTCTCCAGCGCATCCATCTCGCCGTGCAGCACCACGCTGCCGGACTGCACGCGCCGGTTGTGTCCCCGGCCGATGATCCGGCCCCGGTGGACGAGGACCGAACCGACGGGGATGCCGCCCTCGCTCAGCCCCTGCTCCGCCTCCTCGATGGCGGCCTTCATGAACGCGTCCATCAGGGATCGACCTCCCGCCGGCGTGGATCCGGCTTCTCCGGCCGCTTTCTGGGCCACAGCGTATCGTAGACCACGAACGCGGCGCCCGACACGACCAGGCCCGCCGGGCCCGCCAGGAACTTCGCGAAGAAGTGCCCGACCTCGGCCCCGAACAACCGATAGACGCCCACGGCGAGCGCGAGCCCGACGAGCAACGCGCCGGCGAGTATCGCGACGAGGTATTTCACGGTCTGCGGCGCAGCGACCCGGCCTGAGCGCTCAGCCCCGGGACCAGGCCACTTCCACGCCGTCCGTGTCGCCCACCGCGTCCCGCAGCAGGCGGACGAGGTGCATGCTGGCGCCGTTCTGCTCCAGGATGTCGATGGTCGTCGGACAGACGTAGTAGTCCGTGTCCCGCGCATGCTCCTCCTCGAGCTGGTCGACGAGCAGCTGCAGATCCGCCTCGTCGATCGTCCCCAGAAACGCCGCGCTCTCTTTCAAGGACAACGTGATCATGATCCCCCCTTCTTCTTTGTCCGGATCCGGTTTTGCGTCGTCCTGTAGCGTCCGCCGCGCGGGGATTCTGGAGCGCGCGCCGCGCTGCGCGTCACCGGCCCACCGGCCGCCCCATGTCGACGCGCGTCACCGGCCGGCCGTCCACCCCCTCGAAGCCTTCGGCGGCGGCCTCGCCGGTCGCGGCGAACCCGAGCCGGGCGAAGATCGCCGGATTGCCGGTCTCGCGGATGGCGCACAGCGTAAGCCGCGCGCGCCCCGCGCCCACGGCGATCGCCTCGGCCGCGCGCAGCAGCGCCCGCGCCACCCCCCGCCTACGGTGCCGCGGATGCACGGCGACCCCCCGGCCGTAGCCCCCGGCCGGCCGCCGCACGCATTCCCCG
>CAYWKV010000234.1:0-1457 GCA_964458835.1 uncultured Gammaproteobacteria bacterium
CGAAGGCCTACCTGCAGCCCGGACAACGCCTGACCCTGTACGTGGACATCACCCGTCAGGCGGGCAACAGCTGAAGTCCGCGCCAAGGGCTGATCCCGAGACCGCCGTGGCCGCGCCCCGGCATCGTACGCCGGTTAGACGGCCCCTCGGCAACGGTGTCATAATCCTGAAACACTCGCTTCAGCCGCCGAAGCACACGAAAGACACCGAAACAACACCGCGTCGCAAGGCTTTCGCTCGCCACCCGGCGGGCAAGGAAAACCGTTGTGTGACGCGTGTGGTTGCATCCGTGTTTTTCCGCGCTTCCGCAGCAAACGCGTTTTTTGGGATCATGAGCTCCGCCTTGCCGGCGGCGAGTCCCGCCGCCCCTGTACAGAGGACCTCCGATGGGACACAGCGTCCGGGATCTGCACGACGACGCCGGTCTGAGCCCTGCCGAACGGGAAGCCTTCCAGCGTGATGGCTTCCTGATCCTGCGCGGCTTCGCCGATGCGGCACTGGTCGCGACCCTGGAGGAAGTCGCCGCGGAGCACCTGCGGCGCGAGATCGCGCCCGTGGAATACGAGGCCGATCTGCACTATCCGGGCGCGCCGGAGTCGCGCAGCGCGGCGGGCGGCCGTACCGTGCGCCGGCTGCTGCAGGCGCAGGGCCGGCACCCGGCCTTCACGCAATGGATCTGCGAGCCGCGTCTGCTGCTGCGGCTGCGCCAGCTGCTCGGCCCCGAACTCGTCATGCCGCTCGCCCACCACAACTGCGTCATGACCAAACAGCCACGCTTCAGCAGCGATACCGGCTGGCACCAGGACATCCGCTACTGGTCTTTCGAGCGCCCCGAACTGATCAACATCTGGCTGGCGCTGGGCAGCGAGCGCGAGGCGAACGGCTGCCTGCGCATGATCCCGGGCTCGCACCGCCTGACGCTGGAGCGCGGCCAGTTCGACGAGGCGCAGTTCCTCCGCGCCGATCTCCCGGAGAACCGGCCGTTGATCGCGCACGCCGTCGGCGTCGAACTCGAAGCGGGCGACGTGGCGCTGTTCCACTGCCGCACGCTGCACGCCGCCACCCGCAACTTCTCCGACCGGACCAAGTTCTCGGCCGTCTTCACCGTCCGCGCCGCCGACAACAAGCCCCTGCCCGGCACCCGCTCGACCTCGCTGCCGGAACTGCTGCTGCCCTAGACGTGGGCGCCAAGGTCTTCAACACGAAGGCGCGCGAAGGAAAACCATCCGATAGCCACGGAATCCACGAAACCCACGAAAGGTTATTTATTCTGAAAACCATTTTGGCCACGGAAGCACACGGAAAGACACGGAATACCATTGCTGTCCCATGACCGTCATTCACGACCTGGGCGCCGACACACGTTGGTGCTGTTTCGGCATGACCGGCAGCGGTGGAGACAGGGTTTAAGCGGGGTGGGACCGGGCCCGGCGGAGATTCAAACCGGTTAGGGAGGC
>CAYWKV010000234.1:1467-4260 GCA_964458835.1 uncultured Gammaproteobacteria bacterium
GCCGCCCGCAGGCTGGCGCCCGGCGAGCCTACAGGGATGTATTTACGGCGAGTCCCGTCGCCACCCGCTGAAACCCTGTCTTCACCGCTGTCATGCCGCGACAGCACCAACGTGTGCCGGCGCCCAGGCCGCGAATGCCGGTTATGGGACAGCAATGGTATTCCGTGTTTTTCCGTGTGCTTCCGTGGCCAAAATGGTTTTCAGGATAAACGGTCTTTCGCGGGCTTCGTGGATTTCGTGGCCAACCGGGTTTTGAATTTCCTTCGTGCGCCTGCGGCGCCTTCGTATCAGAACCCGTCCTTTCCCCTCAGCCAGCGTAGGCCGCCATCGCGGCCGGCACGGCGGTGCCGGAGTGGATCGGCGCCTGCATGTCGCTCAGCACGGCGTCCAGTGCGCCGAGGCAGAAGAGGACGTTGCGCCGGCTGGCCGCATGACCCATCAGGCCGATGCGCCAGATCCGGCCGGCCATCGCACCGAGCCCCGCACCGATCTCGAGACCGTATTCGTGCAGGAGGCGCGCACGCACGGCGGCTTCGTCGACGCCGTCGGGCACGCCGATCGCGTTGAGCTGCGGCAGGCGCGCCGCGGGACTGACCACGAAGCCCAGTCCCATCGCCTCGATGCCGGCGCGCAGCGCCTCGTGATGGCGCCGATGGCGTTCCCAGGCGTTTTCCAGGCCCTCCTCCTGCAGCATCACCAGCGCCTCATGCAGGGCATAGAGGGTGTTGACGGGCGCTGTGTGGTGGTAGGTGCGCCTCGCGCCGCTGCCCCAATAACCGAGCACCAGGTTCAGATCCATGAACCAGCTCTGCACCCGGGTCGCGCGGTCCTTGACCTTCTCCAGGGCGCGCTCGCTGAAGGTCACCGGCGACAGCCCCGGCACACAGGACAGGCATTTCTGCGTGCCGGAATACACCGCGTCCAGGCCCCAGGCGTCGACACGCAGCGGCGTGCCGCCCAGCGAGGTGACGGTGTCGACGAGCGTGAGACAGCCGTGCCGCTGCGCGATCCCCGCCAGCGTCCTGGCATCCGACTGCGCGCCGGTGGAGGTCTCGGCGTGGACGAAGGCGAGGATCTTCGCATCCGGATGGACCTTGAGCGCATCCTCGACCTTGTTCGGATCGACGGCCTCGCCCCAGGCGTCCTCGACCATCACGGCACTGCCGCCGGCGCGCTCCACGTTCTCCTGCATGCGGCCGCCGAACACGCCGTTGCGGCAGACGACCACCTTGTCCCCCGCTTCGACCAGATTCACGAAGACCGTCTCCATGCCCGCCGAGCCCGGCGCGGACACCGGCATGGTCAGCGCGTTCTCGGTCTGGAAGGCGTAGCGCAGCAGATCCTTCAGCTCGTCCATCATGGCCACGAACGAGGGATCCAGATGGCCGACGGTCGGCCGGCCGAGGGCCTGGAGGACACGGGGATGGACATCCGACGGTCCGGGCCCCATCAACGTGCGCTGCGGCGGGTGGAAGGATTTCGCGGTCACGGTGTTCCTCTCACGGCGGCGGGGCACAGGCCCGAAAGCGCGCAAGTCTAACAACATCAGCGGGATCCAGACAGATTGGCGCACACCGGCGGCACCGGAACGGAGGTCGCGGGCCCGCCGGCCGGTACCTGCGCCCGTACCACCGCCGGATACAAATTTCTCCCGCGGCCCGCTACCCGGTGGCCGGATCGCGCACCTCCAAGACCTTGGCGCGCCCTCGCAAATGCATCGTAGTGAATTGTTTTTATGACAAATATCAAACATGCATACGGAATCTTGCAATGCCTCTCGGCGGCTGCTATAGAATCGCACGATCACATGATCGTATGGTCATGTGATTATCCGATCATATAATTACTTGGGAGATGCACGTATGGCCCTGAAGTCCTCTGTGAAGACCCTCAGCCTCGGACTGGCGACCGCCCTCGGCGCGGCCCTGGTCATCGGCACGCAGGCCCTGGCCCAGACGCCGGCCCAGCAGCCCGTGCCCGCCGACCAGCAGATGCAGAAGATGCTGCAGATGTACACGCCCGAACTGCGCGAGAAAGTGACCTCGCTCACCCCCGAAACCCGCAAGAAGCTGCTGGAGATGCTCAGCATACACACCAACCGCAGCAACAGGATCACCTTCCGCCAGGTGATGCAGGAGGTGCTGAACGACTATCAGGCCATCACCGCGGGCATCGCCACCGACAACCCCGAGATGACCGCCGACGCGGCCCGGCGCCTGGCCAACCACCGCCTGCCCAAGGGTGGCCTGTACCCTTACTTCGCCCTGGAGAACATCAACGATGCCGACATGGGCGTGCTGCCGGCGATGAACGCGGCCGTCGAAGGCAGCGCACTGAAGCTCGCCGAGGCCGCCGACCGGGGCGACATGGCCACTGCGGCCATGCACCTGAGCGAGATCATGACCGGCTGCGTGGGCTGTCATGCGAAGTTCCGCGGCCAGCCCGGCGTGTCCGACCGACTGCTCGGCGCGGGCCAGTGAAGACCGCTTAGACGGTTCAACCATCAGAGGGGAATGACATGAAGAAAGCGATTGCACTCGTAGCGGCAGGCTCCACCCTGGGCCTGTCACCGGCGGTATTCGCCACCAACGGCGATCAGATGCTGGGCGTCACCGCGACCCAGTGGGGCCGCGCCGGCGCCGTGACCGCCGCGCCCGAGGACGCCGGCACGGTCATCACCAACCCGGCGGCTCTGGCCGACCTGGACATCCAGGAAGTCCGGGTGGACATGGGCTTTGGCTTCCTGAATCCGCCACGCAAGGCCAACGGCGTGGACAGCGACTCCGATCTCTA